>CAIWBA010000134.1 GCA_903910765.1 uncultured Bacteroidota bacterium | reverse complement strand
GCAATATTATCAGCACATGTAGCACCCACGGCACCTGCACCTACGACTGTAATTTTCATATCTTTTTATTTAAAATAAGTGTTTAATAATTTTACGCAGCAAAGTTAGCTATTTGCTTTCTATTATTTTTATTAAGTCAAAAATATCTGCCCCTTTTTCATACACTTTCACCAATTGGTTGTTTTTATATAATGCCACAAAAGGGGTCATTTTAGGTCGAAAAAAGGTAGGGATTGCATAAGAAGGGTCACGACCTATAAGCACATTGGGTTGGCTCACTAAATCATATTTGGCTGCAAATGCTTGAATCGCGATCATATCGCGATAGCTGTCCCAAATGAAAAGTACATTTTTTAATTTGTCCTTATATTTATTAATTGTAGCGGCCTCAGTTTCGCAATGAGAGCAATCTGGACTAAAGAATATAATACAGGTGTATTTAAACTTAGGAATAGTTTTATTGGTGACCTCCCTGCCGTCAATAAGGTTTAATGTGAAGGCGGGCAAGTTTTTATCCTTCAAATAGGGGGTATTCGGATCAGGTTTCACCTCTAAACTTTGTGCAGATACTTGTGCAATTATCACAATAGTCAATAGACTTAGCATAATTTTTCTCATAATATTATTTTATTGTTGGGTCATACGCATTGATTTTGCGTCTTGTAAAAATTTTGATGCAAATATAAAATTATTTAATAACTCATTCTGGCTATAAATGATTTCGGCATTGGTTCCTTCCCATTCTTTTTTACCTTGGTGTAAATAGATAATATGGTTGCCAATTTCCATCACACTATTCATGTCATGTGTAACTACAATAGTAGTAATATTAAATTCAGTGGTTATTTCTTGAATTAGTTTATCTATCACCATGGAAGTTTGTGGATCCAATCCGGAATTGGGCTCATCGCAAAACAAGTATTTTGGTTTCATGATAATCGCACGTGCGAGTGCAACTCTTTTTTTCATTCCCCCACTAATTTCAGCAGGAAATTTTTCATTAACGCCATGTAGGTTCACCCTTGCTAAAGTTTCCAATACTTTTTTATTTTTTTCATCCAAACTTAAGTTGGTAAACATATCCAATGGGAAACGTACATTTTCTTCCACTGTCTTTGAATCAAACAAGGCATTTCCTTGAAACAGCATTCCTATATTATTTCTTAATTCCTTTCTTTCCTCTTTAGTCATGCTATTTAATTCCTCGCCATCAAAGAAGATATGTCCTTTGTCAGCAGCAATTAAATCAACAATACATTTGGTTAAAACTGTTTTCCCGCTTCCGCTGGTGCCAATAATTAAATTACAAATACCAGGTTTAAACTGTGCGCTTATATCGTCAATAATTACTCTGCCCTCAAAAGCCTTTGATATGTTTTTTACTTCAATCATGCTTATGGGTTCAGGGGAGTTTGTAAACGCAATAAGTCGGCAAAGTCATCTGCTCGGCTAATTAATTTTGCTTCCTCTTTTTCAAATAAAACCTGTGCTGGTTTATAGCGTGCATTATAATTACTTGACATCTCATAGCCATAGGCGCCTGCATTATAAAAAACTAAAAAATCACCTTCGGTAATGTTTGGAATAGGGCGGTCCCAGGCAAAAGTATCTGTTTCGCAAATATTGCCGACCACAGCATAATTTTTTGTAGGTTGATCAGGATGGCTAATATTATCAATATGATGGTAAGCATCATAAAACATAGGTCTGATTAAATGATTGAGTCCTGTATTAATACCTGCAAATGTAATTTCCCCATGCTCCTTTAACACGTTCACTTGTGCAATAAAATAGCCCGACTCGCTCACCAAATATTTCCCGGGTTCAAACCAAGCCATGAGTGGTCGTCCAAATTTTTCAGACATTTTTTTCATTACTTTATTGACTTCATCTCCTAATAATGCAATGTCGGTTCCTTTTTCATTCGGTGCATAAGGTACTTTGAATCCGCCGCCAAAATCTAAAACCTGAACGGTTGGGAATTCACTTAATAAACTTTCAAAAACATCGGCTGATTGTATAAACACACTTACTTCTTTAATTTCACTACCCGTATGTATATGTAAGGTGGTAATATTAATTTGGTATTTTGATTGAATCTCTTTTAACTCTTTTAATTGTGTAACCGGAATCCCAAATTTACTTTTATCGTGCCCTGTTGAAATTTTAAGATTCCCGCCTGCCATAATATTGGGGCGAATGCGAACGCCTACAGCATAAGTATTTCCAAATTTCGCACCGAATTTTTCCAAATTGGATAAGCTATCTATATTCACACTAATGCCCAAAGCAACGGCTTCGCAAATTTCATCAAAGGACACACTATTGCTGGTGTATAAAATATTTTTTGGATCAAATCCTACATGCAAGGCCAACTTCACTTCATTAATTGAGCTGCAATCTATGGGGCAGCCTGCATTTTTTACTACTTGTAAAATATGAATATTGGTGAGTGCTTTACATGCATAAAAAAAACGAGTTTGATGCATATCAAAATGGCTAATCAAATTTTGATATTGCGAAACAATCTTTTCTGCATGATATACATACAAGGGCGTACCAAATTTTTCAGCAGCTTGCTTTAATTGCCCATAAGTTAAACTTGACTTCATGCTACGAAGATACAATTAGAACTGATGTTTTAATACGAAATGAGTCCGGATAATTTGAGAAAATGAAAAGGAGGGGACTTTCGCTATTCTGGTTGTTCTGGGGCATTGTCCTCATGATCTTCGGCGTCAATAGCATCGGCATCATAATCACCAGTTTCGGCCTCCGCATTCGGTGTGTCCATATCCGCATCGGCTTCAATAGCAGCATCTAATTCAGCTGTTTGATTAAATACACTATTGTCGGTAAAATCTTCTGGTTTAACAACGGTTGCTTCCACAATTTGATCTGCTAAAACCTCTCTAATTTTTGGTAAATCGTCGGTAGAATTGATACCGAAATAATCCATAAAGTTAACGGAGGTTGAATATACCAATGGCTTGCCTGGCATATTTTCATTACGACCACTAATCGTGATTAATTCTTTTTCTAATAATTTCTGGATCGAGTAATCGCTATTTACACCACGAATGGCTTCCACTTCCCCTTTAGTAATGGGTTGCTTGTATGCGATAATCGCCAATGATTCAAGTGCAGCGTTAGATAAACGTTTTAAAAACTTATCTCCGTTTAATTGTGCAATGGTATTGTGAAAATTCGGCTTTGTTAAAAATTGCCAACCGCCACCACTTTGTTTTAATTCAAATGGATAAAATTCTGTTGCATATTTTTCTTGTATTCCTTCTAAAGCAGATTCAACTTGACTTAATGTAATACGTTCTTCTAAAAATCCAAAAGCGTTATTAATAAGCTCAGTAATATCATTTGCATTTAGTGCTTTTTCACTTGCAAAAACTAAGGCTTCAATATGCGGAATGATTTGGCTTATTTCCATAATAGGTTGGTATGCTTATCCGTTTAATGCTGCAGCACCACTTACAATTTCCGTTAATTCGGTTGTAATTGCTGCTTGACGTGCACGGTTGTATGATAATTTCAATGATTTCAATAATTCGTTTGCATTTTCACTTGCCTTATCCATTGCTGTCATTCTTGCCCCATGCTCACTTGCGTTTGCATCCAATACTGCTTTGAATAATTGGGTGTTCAAAATTTTTGGCATTAATTCAGCGACCAAAACTTCTTTTTGTGGCTCAAAAATGAAATCAATTTTTTTCTGATTTTCTTTTTTTACAATTTTAGGAACAGGTAAAAATTGCTCCGCTGTAAATACTTGTGTAGCGGCATTTTTGAACTCGCTGTATATAATTTCTATTGCATCAAATTCTTTGTTTGAAAAAGCATCCATGGCTGCTTGTGCCGCCAATTGCACGTTTGCAAAATTCAAATTTAAAAAGATATCTTTAAAATTAGCATTGGTGGTAAATCCTGCTTTGCTTAAACTTTCATATCCTTTTTTTCCAATGTTCCAAATGGTTACTTTTTGTTTTGGGTATTTTTCGGTAATCGTTGTTTTAGCCAATTTTACCAAGTTGGCATTATAACCACCGCACAACCCTCTGTCTGAAGTAATAACAATAAGTAAAACATTATTTACTGGGCGCGTTTCCGCCAAAGCTAAATTCACATCACCTTCTAAACTGCTTAAAATATTACCTAACATTTCTTGTAGTTTGCGGGTATAAGGACGCATCTGTGTAATCGCATCTTGTGCACGACGTAATTTAGCCGCACTCACCATTTTCATCGCTTTTGTAAGCTGCTGGGTAGATTGCGTACTTTTAATCCTATTTCTTACTTCATTCAATTGACCTGCCATAGTAGTAAATTTTCCTATTTTTCTTAATGAATCCCGCTTAAAATTAAGGGGTACTTAAGGCGAGCAAAGGTATCATTTTTTCGTTCATTTTTCACTTTTCAGGCCCTTCATGTTAATTTTTATATTCCCAGGCCCATAAAATGGCCAAACTGCCTTCAATTGCTTACCTTTGACACCCCTTGACTAGTGGCCAAAATGTCATTGGCATACTGATTGCTAATAAGGGATTATATATAATTTATCATAGGACTATGTTGCAATTTATAAGTAAAATATTCGGTGGATCTAAAAGTGAGAAAGATGTTAAAAAAATAGCACATTTAGTGCCTATTATTAATGGCCATTTTGCATCCTACCAACAACTTTCAAATGATGCCTTGCGCGGTAAAACAACGGAACTTAAAGCACGCATCACTGCGCATTTGGCAGCTATTGATGAAACTATTCAGGAAGAACAAGCCAAAGCGGAAGCCCTTCCGATGAGTGAGTTTATGGGTCGTGATTC
>CAIWBA010000133.1 GCA_903910765.1 uncultured Bacteroidota bacterium | reverse complement strand
ACCATGATCAATGCAACAAAAGAGATAATGGATATCTGGAAAGCAAATCCTGCCATTCCAGATATGAGAACGGCTGCTTATGTTTGTGCCATTAATAAAGTAGGAACCTCTTATGCTGAATTAGGGATCTTCCCATAACCTGAATTAATATTTATTATATATACTCGGGGAAATTTTGCAATGGCTGCAGTTTCCCCGAATCTATTTTAGCACCTAATGTTTCATGTCCATTGGTGATAATTAGAAAGGTTGCTTTTAATACTTGTTGGTATTGCAATATTTGCTGCAATGTTTTTTCGCCAATTTCCACCCTTGCTTCCTTACATTCTATGATCATCCAAGGGGTATCATTTTTATACACCACAATATCAAAACGTTTATTGAGTTCTCCCAATTGAATGGTTTTTTCAACAGCGATCAAGCTGCTTGGATAGTTGCAGGTTTGTACTAAATATTGCAAGGTATTTTGTCTTACCCACTCTTCGGGAGTGAGTATGATCCACGATTTTCTAAAGGGATCAAATATTTGATCCTTGCCCTGCACCTGCTGTATTTTAAAGGGATAGGCGGGGTAAATTAAGGCTTGCATGTGGATGTCCGATAAAATTTGTAATTTCAGCTATTAATACTTCAAATATAAGCACAGAATAATTGGGAAGTATAAGTCACAGTTAAAATTATTATGTATGAAATCAAAGCAGGAAATAGTTGACAATTGGTTGCCTAGGTATACCGGTGCTACCTTGGACCAATTTGGTAAATATGTATTATTAACCAACTTTAGCCATTATGTAAACATGTTTGCAAAAATGCATAAAGTAGAAGTGATTGGTAAAGATCGTCCAATGCAGTGTGCAACAGCTGAAGGCATTACTATTATTAATTTTGGGATGGGTAGCCCCGGTGCAGCAACCATCATGGACTTACTTACCGCGATACAACCCGAAGCTGTTTTATTTTTAGGCAAATGTGGTGGGTTGAAAAAAAGAAACAAAATTGGCGATTTAATATTACCTATTGCAGCCATCAGAGGCGAGGGTACTTCCAATGATTATTTCCCAGCTGAGGTTCCGGCATTACCTGCGTTCGCATTACAAAAAGCTATTTCAACTACGATACGTGATAGTGGCGTCGATTACTGGACAGGCACTGTGTATACTACAAATCGTCGCGTATGGGAACATGATGATGCATTCAAACAATACTTAACAGATATTCGCGCTTATGCCATTGATATGGAAACAGCAACCATATTTACAGTGGGCTTTTATAATAAAATACCAACAGGCGCATTATTGTTAGTGAGTGACTCACCGATGATTCCTGAAGGAGTTAAAACAGAAGCAAGCGATAGTTTAGTAACTGCTGAATTTGTAGAGCGCCATTTAAATATTGGCATTGAATCCTTGAAGCAATTAATTAATAACGGACAAACCGTAAGACACCTTCAGTTTTAATCGCATCAAAATAAAATAAATTTTAAAAATATTTACTCTTTCCACAAGAAGGGGAAAAGGATATAAGATAATGCGATGATCATCAAATCAAATCCTATCAATATAAAAACCAGTTCGGGTAAACTATTTTGCACCACATCGGAAAATGCAATGTTTGCAATTTTCATTAATATCATTAATTGAGGGATAATCAATGGGAATCCAAGTATCGCCATGATTGCAGAAGGTTGTTGTGCTTTAGCGGCAATGGCTGCTAAAAAGCTAAATACCAAACTTAAACTTATCCCACCCAAACAACTAATGCCAAAAAACAACCAGCCATGTTGCAATGGGTTGCCAAGTAATACAGTAAATAATAACAAACTAAGGCCACTCATGATTGTCATGAGTAAGCTGTTGTAAATTAATTTTGAAAATATAAAATGTACTGGACTCGCTATGGTATAAAAATACAACATCCGTCCTCGGCCTTCTTGTAAAAAACTACGTGCGACTGTATTTATACAAATAAATAATAAAGTCACCCAAAATAAACCATTCCACACATGATCATCGGGTTGTCCCATAGTTAAATAAATAACAAAAGTGGTGGAAGCAATATACAATAGAATGCCAAAAAAAGTATACTGCTGCCTAAATTCAAGCAGTGCATCTTTTTTCAATAAGGTATAAACTATTTTGAGGCGCATACTCGGCATCTTGGTTCGTAATTATTTTTTTCGCCTAATACAACTGTTCCTTCTTCATTACTAGTTCGATAAGATACATTTGCTAAATGTCCGCATTGCACACAAATAGCGTGAAGCTTAGTAATAAAATCAGCCACAGATAAAAGTGCCGGCATAGGGCCAAATGGTTTACCTAAATAATCCATATCTAATCCCGCAACAATGACTCTTTTACCTTGCATCACCAAGGTCTCACAAACTTCAATAATGCCCTCATCAAAAAATTGTGCTTCATCAATGCCTACTACTTGTGCATGTTCGGCAAGTGCAAGTATTTCAGATGAATTTGCAACTTGGGTAGAGGCTATTGCATTAGCATCGTGACTTACAATTTTTGTAACATCGTAACGTGTATCAGTTGCTGGCTTATAAATCTCAATTTTTAAATTGGCGATTTTGGCTCTTTTTAATCTCCGAATCAATTCTTCAGTTTTGCCGCTAAACATGCTGCCACAAATCACTTCAATCCATCCTCTGCGCTCGCCAGTTATATTCTGCTCAATAAACATAGACAATAATTAATTTAGTTTCTTCGTTTTAATAATAAGGGTAAAGGTATTGCCCCAAAAGTAAACATTCCTATGGATAGCGTAAAGGCTTTAGTGGAAAAATTAAGTGAGCAATTGCGTCAAAATGAGGATAAAACGCGTTTAATAATAACTGCACAACAAATATTGACCGAATTGGGTGGGGCAGTAGTGGCTAAGCCATTGCCTCAAAATATATACCAGGAAACAACCATGGTCGCGCCAGCAGAAAATGCAGTGATGGAAGCGCAGATAGTATCGGAACTGACACCTGTCGAGATTATGGAGGAAGTTATTGCAACACCTGTGATAGGAATCAGTGAAAATATAGATGTTAGTGTTAAGGAGGATGCCAGTATTCAGGAAGTCGATGAAACACCTGCTATTGAAATTTTAGAAGCGCCCGTTGTTACAATCAGTCAACCTAATGTAACGGAATTAAAGGAAGTGAGAGAAGTGAAAGATCATCTAGTTTTAGAGCCAATCAAGGATTTACGATCAGCCATTGGTATTAATGATAAGTTTCAATTCATCCAAGAGTTATTTGGCGGTGATGAAAAGTCGTTTGAAGTAGGCATTAAAACTATTAATGCTTTTAAAATATTTCCGGAGGCGCAATTTTATATTAAAAGGGAATTAAGAGAGAAGAATAGTTGGGACGAGGAAAGTAATGTTGTAAAACAATTTGATCAATTGGTCAAAAGACGATTTTCATAAATAAATTCCATTGTTTTTTGAGTAGCACCTGCATTTTGGGAAATAAAATTTGTAGATGATTCGCAAGCCTTTGTATATTTTTCAGCTTGCCCTGATAATAGTTCAAGTGTTTTACTGAATGAGTTCACATCATGTATTTTAAATCCACCCCCTGCATTCACAAGTCCACGCGCTTCAATATATTTTTCATCATTGGGCCCCCAAAAAACCGGTTTCCCGAATGCTGCAGGCTCAAGAACATTATGTATGCCTTCTGCACCAAACCCGCCCCCAATATAGGTTACAAATGCATGTTGGTACAAATTACGTAACAAACCTATTTGGTCTACAATAATCACTTTTGCGTTATTAAATTTTTGGTGGCTTGCTGCAAATGAAGTTAAAGTGGTGGCATTATTAAATAGTGCTAAACATTTTTTTATGGAAGTGCTATCCACGTGGTGGGGGACAATAATCCAATTTAGGTGCGTATATTTTTCGGCTAAGTTTGATAATAAAATATGGTCTTTTTCCCAAGTGCTTCCAGCTATTATTATTTTGCCATTATTCAGTTTTTGTAGCCAATCAAAATTTGTGCTTGACTTAGAATTACGCAGAACTCTATCGAATCGGGTATCTCCAGTGATCACTATTTTTTGCTCCGAAAAAATTGGGCTAATTAATTTTTTTGAGTTTTCATCTTGCACCAAAATGGCATAAAATAAGGATAGCATTTTTTTATAAATATCCCCGTACCATTTAAAAAATATTTGATTCGGTCTGAATATTGCAGCCACTAATAAAGTGGGGATGTTTCTTTTTTTGGCTTCCGATAAATAATAAAACCAAAATTCATATTTAATAAAAATGACCAACTTGGGTTGTACTAGATCAAAAAAATGTTTCGCATTGTTTGCCCCATCCATGGGGAGGTAAGTAACAAAATCTACCGACGGATCGTTTTTGCGATGCAGGTATCCTGAAGGTGAAAAAAAGGTAAGCCAAACTTGATAAGCTGGATATTGCGCCTTTATATTTTCAATGATGGGCAAGCCTTGTTCAAATTCACCATAGGAGGCACAGTGCACCCAGATGATGGGCTTTTGTATTTTTTCAGCAAGGCCCCTTATCTCATTCCATACCTCATTCTGCCCTAAAACCCATTGCTTGACCTTCCCATTAAAGGGGGCCGTGCATTTAGCAAGGAGCTGGTAGAGCAATAAAAATAGATTGTAAAGTACCATGTGGTGTATCTGTCAAGCAAAAATCAATAAAATTCGGCATATAAAGGGACATTTATTGCTAATAAACATACAATATTTAGATATTCTAGTGGGTAGGCCTTTTACCCTTTTTATAGTATTTTTGCAAAAATGGAATTGATGCGTAAAATTCAGATGGTAGATACTAAAAATCAGTATCTGGCGATAAAAAAGGAAGTGGATGAATCTATTCAAAGCGTTTTGGATAGCGCTTCCTATATTAATGGAAAAGCAGTACAGGATTTTAGTCAAAACTTAGCGGCTTATTTACAAGTTTCACATGTCATTCCTTGTGCCAATGGCACTGATGCTTTACAAATTGCAATGATGGCATTAGGCTTACAACCTGGCGACGAAGTCATCACACCTTCATTTACCTATATTGCGACCACAGAGGTTGTAGCCTTACTTGGATTAACACCAGTTTTCGTGGATGTGGATCCAATAACTTACTGTATGGATATTGCTTCTTTAAAAAATGCAATTACACCAAAAACGAAAGCGATAGTTCCGGTTCACTTATATGGACATGCTGCACCCATGGCCGAGATTTTACAAATTGCCAAAGAAAATAATTTGTTTGTCATTGAAGATAATGCGCAAGCGATTGGTTGTGATTATACTTTTCCAAACGGGGAAACAAAAAAAACAGGAACGATGGGTCATATTGGGGCCACTTCGTTTTACCCAAGTAAAAATTTAGGTGCCTTTGGTGATGGGGGTGCATTGTTTACCAATGATAAAGCATTGGCGGATAAAATGACGATGATTGCAAATCATGGGCAATCAGCAAGATATTATCATGATGTGGTGGGGTGTAATTCAAGACTAGATTCCATACAAGCAGCGGTATTAAATATTAAATTACAAAAACTGGATAGGTATAATCAAGCGCGTAATCATGTAGCGAAATTTTATAATCATGCTTTTGCAGATATTAAACAAATTGTAACACCTGCTGTAAATAAATATAGCACGCATGTATATCATCAATATACGATTCAATTAGTCGGGGTGGATCGCGAAAAATTTATAAAGCATTTGGCCGATCTTGAAATACCATGTATGATTTATTATCCAGTGCCAGGGCATTTGCAAAAAATGTTTGGTGAAGGAAAAAATGAACATTTGCATTTGCCAGTGACCAATGCTTTAACACCAGTGGTGTGCTCACTTCCAATACACACGGAAATGGAAGAAGCACAATTAAAACATATTACATCAGGGGTGCAATCCTTTTTTAATGCTTAAAATTTGAATCAATGAAAATTACAGTAATAGGAACAGGCTATGTGGGATTGGTAACAGGAACATGTTTTGCAGAAACAGGGAACAAGGTTACTTGTGTGGATATAGATAAGGCGAAGGTGGATAAATTATCTTCAGGTCAAATCACGATATACGAGCCAGGACTTGAAAAAATATTTTTAAGAAATACTAAGGAAGGTAGATTGGTATTTACCACTAATTTAGAAGAAGTATTAGAGGCGTCAGAAATTATATTTTTAGCATTACCTACACCGCCGGGTGCGGATGGGTCAGCTGATTTAAAATACGTATTAGGCGTGGCTGATCAAATGGGCAAATTGATGAAGGGTTATAAAGTAGTTGTGAATAAGAGTACAGTGCCAGTGGGTACCGCTGATAAAGTAAGAGAAGCGATTGCGAAAAATTATAAAGGCGAATTTGATGTAGTCAGTAATCCTGAGTTTTTAAGAGAAGGGGTTGCAGTCGAGGATTTTATGAAGCCAGATAGGGTAGTCATTGGAACAAAGTCCGAGCAAGCAAAAAAAGTGATGACTGAATTATATGCACCATTTGTAAGACAAGGAAATTCATTGATTTTTATGGATGAGCGTAGTTCAGAGTTAACCAAATATGCAGCAAATAGTTTTTTAGCCACGAAAATTTCATTCATGAATGAAATCGCACAATTATGTGAACGCATGGGTGCGGATGTGGATATGGTGCGTAGGGGCATAGGAAGTGATGATCGAATTGGTAAACGTTTCTTATTCCCAGGCATTGGGTATGGCGGAAGTTGTTTCCCTAAGGATGTACAAGCATTGGTAAAGTCATCGAATGAAGTAAATTATGACTTTGAAATTTTAAAGGCAGTAGAAAAAGTGAATGCACTACAAAAGTTGCATTTGGTGAATAAGATCAATACGTATTTTAAAAATGATTTACAAGGCAAGAAAATTGCTTTGTGGGGATTGGCGTTCAAACCGAATACCGATGATATTCGAGATGCACCAGCCATTGACATGATTAACGCATTAACAGCTGCCGGTGCTATCATCACTGCCTATGATCCGGAAGCAATGCCAAATGTAAAAAATAAAATAGGCGATAAAATTAAATATGCAAGCAATCAATACGAAGCGCTAGCCGGTGCTGACATTTTGGTTATTGCAACGGAGTGGAGTGAGTTTAGAACACCCGATTTTGAGATCATCGAAAAAGAATTACCAAGTAAAGTAATTTTTGATGGTCGAAATTTATTTGATGTTGCGAAGATGAAGGAAATGGGGTATCACTATGAAAGTATTGGAAGATTGTAATTGAGGAAAGTGAGGATGATAGTTGTGGTGAATTAAGTGGATGGTACTCATTGAAGCAATAAAGGATGAGCGATGGTTGGTAAAAATAAAAAATTGGATGAGCTAGCAAATAAATAATCATGAGTCAAAAAAGAATTTTAATCACAGGTGCTGCAGGATTTTTAGGATCTCATTTATGTGATCGATTTATTCGTGAAGGATATAAGGTGATTGCCATGGATAATTTGATTACGGGAGATATGAAAAATATCGAGCACTTAATGACGAATGAAAATTTTGAATTCAAATTACATGATGTAACTAAGTTTATTGAAATTGAAGGGTCGCTTGATTATATATTGCATTTTGCATCACCTGCAAGCCCGATTGATTATTTAAAAATACCCATTCAAACCTTAAAAGTGGGAGCGTTGGGGACACATAATTGTTTGGGTTTGGCGAAGGATAAAAAAGCACGCATATTAGTCGCAAGTACTAGTGAAGTGTATGGTGATCCTTTGGTGCATCCACAAACAGAGGAATATTGGGGTAATGTAAATCCAGTGGGTCCAAGAGGCGTATATGATGAAGCAAAAAGATACATGGAATCCATTACCATGGCCTATCATACATTCCATCAGGTGGAAACGCGCATCATCCGTATTTTTAATACCTATGGTCCAAGAATGCGCTTGAATGATGGACGTGCATTACCTGCGTTTATAGGACAAGCATTAAGGGGTGAGGATATGACGGTGTTTGGAGATGGTTCACAAACAAGAAGCTTTTGTTATGTAGATGATTTAGTGGAAGGAATCTATAGATTATTATTAAGTGACTATTCCAGTCCGGTGAATATTGGGAATCCGAATGAGATAAGTTTAAAGGATTTTGCAGAAGAGGTTTTGAAGTTAACGGGATCCTCAGTGAAAATTGTTTACAAGGAATTACCGGTAGATGATCCAAAGCAAAGACAACCAGATATTACCAAGGCGAAAACTATTTTAGGGTGGGAACCCAAAGTGGATCGTGCTGAAGGCCTCAAGAAGACCTACGATTATTTTAAGTCACTGCCTTCAAGTGAATGGACGAAGTTACCTAAGGAATTCGTGTCAAAATAATTACCCAAATTTAATTCCTTAACCACGCAATGAGTATAAAAAAAATATTAGTAACGGGTGCCAATGGGCAATTAGGTTGGGAGTTAACACAATTGGCAGCTAGTTATCCAATGTATGAATTCATCTTTGCCGATAGAAGCAGGTTTGATT
>CAIWBA010000132.1 GCA_903910765.1 uncultured Bacteroidota bacterium | reverse complement strand
TTTTGGCGTCCAATTGGTAAAATGGTTATTGGCAGATGGGGTACCGGTATTTAATTGATTATTAAAAAGGTAGGTAAAATCGTCGTAACGAATAGATGCATTCAAGCGAATATATTTATTAATATCAAAAATATAATTTGCGTAAATGGCTTTGTTATTTAATTCTGTCTCGTAGGAGGTAATTAAGGAATCCTTCGTTGGATAATTATATTTAGTGTATTTCCCAATAGCAGTATCCTTAAAAATATCTATATAATGTGCGATTAAATTTTGTGGCGTAAAATCCCAGTAGCCGCCAATGAACAACTTACTATTAATTGCTTTTAAATTCCAGTTATGTTGAATATCTAAAACATAGGCATCAAATTGATTACTATTAACTTGACCTTTGAATTTAGTAGGGTTACTGGTGGATGCAATGGAGTAAGTGGGATTCTGATCCATGGTATTATTGCGATACATCAAATTAATCGTAGTGCTTGCGTTTGCATTCCAATCGTACTGCAAATTTTGTCTTAATCGCAAAGCATTAATTTTTCGAAATGTGAAAGTTTGTTGCGAGCTAAAGTTTTGTTGAAAAAACTTGATGCTATCTAATGACCCAGTCATTTGTGTGGAATAGTCAATATAATTAATGGTTTGGTAGCCCTTTAATTTTTTATTAATAACAAACTCTTTTTTTATTGATAATGCTTTTTTATTATAGTCACTATATTCTGTCGCACCATTTTTTTGATTTATAAAGGATCCGTTTATACTCCAGCCCCCTTTTTTTGTGGGTATGCCACCCGCAATATCCAATTTTGTAAAACCGGTATTATTTATTTGAGTAGTTAAATCAAGTGTATTTTTAGTTGGTACTGGTTGTGATAAAAAGTTCACCACACCGCCAATGGCTTCCGCACCATATAAAGCGCTTGCAGGTCCTTTGATCACTTCAATGGAATATATATTAGCCGTATTAATTTCAATAAGGGAATTGCTACTAAATAAACCACTGGTTCTGATAGGCATGCCATCTTCTAAATATAAATACAACCCTTTTAATGAAATGGGTTGTCGTATGGACATCATATGTTGCTCTCCGCCAATGGTGGGCATATATACACCGCTCACTTTATTTAAAAGGGCATCTATTCTTTGTGCCTTTGTTTCCTCAATTAGCTTTGACGATAATATTGAAATGGCAATTGGTGCTTGAGAGCGCTTTTCCTTTAATTTATTTGCAGTGACAATCACTGGCGACAAATTATTGTAACTCGAATCTTGGGCGTAGGAATTGTAATGAATAGTAAGAAACAAAAAAATGAAAAGGCGCAGTTTAATTTGCATGCACAAATTTAGGCCTTATAATATATTTAGGGAAGGAGAATTACCATAATATTTGGTGTGTTGGATCCAAATATTATGGTAATATCTTATTTAGTAATATAATTAACAATCAAATAAGTAATGGCAGCTAATACACCACTAACAGGGATGGTTAATACCCAAGCCCACAATAAGTTAGTCGTGACACCCCACCTTACAGCACTTAATCTTTTAGTTGCACCTACGCCTATGATGGATCCAGTGATGGTATGTGTAGTTGAAACAGGAATACCCATTTGTCCAGTAAAGAAAAGCGTAAAGGCGCCCGCAGTTTCAGCCGCAACACCTTCTAAAGGAGTTACTTTAGTAATACGAGAACCCATTGTTTTAATTATTTTCCAGCCACCACTCATGGTGCCCAAGCCTATAGCTAAATAACAGGCGACAGGCACCCAATTTGGTAGTTGGCCAAAATCTTGAATACTTCCACTCGCTATTAATGCAGCCCCAATGATTCCCATTACCTTTTGCGCATCATTACCACCATGACCAATACTAAATGCAGCGGAACTAAATAACTGCAATTTTTTAAACATATATGCAACACTACGTGCTGTTGGAGTTTTTATTTTTTCAACATAAATGTAAACTAACATGAATAAGATGGAGGATCCAATGATTCCGTAAACAATCATGGAGTTGTCTGCTTTATCAATTTCACTTGAAAAGGTTTTTTCAATATTGAATTTTGTAATTTTTGCTTTAACCTTATCACTATTTTTTTCTTGAATCGGATAAATATTATTCACTAAAATAAGTGTGGAATCTAAGTCAATGGCACCTTCCAGATATAGCTTTAAAGGAGCTTTATAACCTTCGGTGGCGTTTTTAGCAATTCCATATTCCGCTTTTGCCTCTTTATTTTCTGGCGCTTTGGCTTCCAATACTAAAAAGTCATTTGCGTTTCTCACTTCATCTTTTAACTTACTAATAGCAACATTTTTAAGCCAGCCATTTGTACTTGCCATAGCAGCAATTGAATCAGCGCCTAGTATATCAAAATTTGCAATAGCAGGTTTTATTTGTTCGTAAAAAGTAGTAGCCTTAGCTAGCTTCTCCTCATTCATCTTCAAGTTAGCTAAAAGCGTAGTGTCTGATTTGTTCGTAATAAGTTCTTCCTTAATATTTGACACCTCTTTTTTATACTTATCAATACCGTAAAACTTTTGAACATTTTCGTTCATTTTAGCTTCCTCAAAATGATCAAACATCAAAACGGTTGCTAAAGTAACCACCGAAATTATACATAAACGTATCCAAACATTACGCATAATGGTGACTACGGTAATAAAAATGGAAATAATAATTCCAATGATCGGCGCTAAAAATATAAACAATATTGTTTTTAAGATTGTATCCGCATCAACAATTTTAGCCCATGAATAATCAATCCCTTTAATCATAAGTGCATGCGCAATAGCAGCGCCAGCAAAGCCTCCAATTAAAGTATGTGAGGAGGAGGAAGGGATACCATACCACCAAGTAAGGAGGTTCCAAAAAATAGCAGCCAACAAACCTGAAAATATTACAGGCAAGGTGATGAAATCCTTATAAACGGTTTTACTAATAGAATTTGCTACAGCATGGTCTTTAAAAATCCAAAAAGCAACGGTGTTAAATAATGCTGCCCATAATACAGCTTGAAATGGGGTCAATACTTTTGTTGAAACTACAGTAGCAATGGAGTTTGCCGCATCATGAAATCCATTGATATAATCAAATATTAATGCTAACGCAATAATTACAATTAATAGGGTCATCTTGAATTAAATTAAGCGTACTTGATAATAATGGATTCGATTACATTTGAAACGTCTTCAATTTTATCAGTAGCAATTTCAAGTACTTGATAAATCTCTCTTTTCTTAATAACCTCTTTAAAGTCATTTTCTTGTTCAAACAATTTTTCGATGCTCATATCAAATACATCATCCGCTTGATTCTCGATACTATTTACTTTGATCATAGCCTCGGTCATTTCCTTAATATTTTTCATATTACGTAAACCTAATACTACCTTTTTAGTTTCAATAGTACCTTGTAAAACTAATTCCGCTAATTTGTGAATACCAGTATCATTTGGATTGACCTTATAAAAATTAATTTTTTTAGCAGATGCATATATATAATCAGCAATGTCATCTAGTGAAGTTGCTAAATAATGTATATCCTCTCTATCGAAGGGCGTGATAAAATTGCGTCCTAATTCTGTAAATATATTATGCGTTAAATCGTCATTGATATGTTCTAGGTTTTCAATTTGCGCTAAAATGTTTGCTCTTTTATCTGCATCTGGTTCAGTCACCATTTCCTTTAACTTAACGCCCATTTCATAAACGTGTTCCGCTACATCTTCAAATAGTTGGAAAAACACACGGTCCTTAGGAAGAAAAATTTTAAAAATAGAATTCAAGTCCATAAAATAGGTTTTATTGTTTGTTTAATAAGCCTTGCAAATTTCCTTGATTGGGGTTTGATTACACTGTTCCCAATATTACCAAATTGTTAAGAATAACTATTATATTGATAATCAATTACTTATAATAAAAATTGTGCAAAATATACCTTAAAAGTGAAGTAGCGTTTTAAATCTTGTACTAGCAGTCATTTAAGCGTATACTATTAGCTATTATGTTGTAAACTGGCCGATACAAATTAAAAAAGGGAGCTGGTTTCCCGGCTCCCTTTACAAAATCCATAGCTTTCCCCCAAAAGCTATTGCGAATTTCATTGATCTCAATAATCTTATTTAGATATTATGTTACTAATTGAGTTTCTTTATAGGTTATTTCTTACTTTTGAGTTGTATTTATATATTTTATATACGTTATTTACCTATTTTATAATTGATATTCAATGAGTTGTGTAAAAAAGATATTTTTGATAATTTTTCTAAATAGTATAGTTTTTTTAAAAATTAATGCACAAAATTTCAATTTAGACACGGTTTATTTAGTCAAAACTACTCCGTTTTTAGAAAAAATTATATCCTTAGGCGACTTAAATGCCAATATCAATTTGAGCCCTGAAAATTACATCATTCCTGTCCTCGGAACGCTTTATGCGCCAAATGGTCAAGAGATCATTAAAAATGATAAGAATTTATATGTCAATATTCAGCAAACTGGGTTTGTTTACCAACTATTTAGCCAAAATGATAGTTTATTAGAATTTAGAAGAATTGATAGAACCGTCAATTTAAATTATAATATTGGTTGCTATAATTTTTTATACGAGGATCAATTATATAGTTATGGCGGTTATGGATTTTGGAAATCGAATGGACATATCAGACAATTTAATGCATTGGATAAGCAATGGGATATTGTCCCCATGAATGATGAAATTTTCTCAAACGGGTACCGTTGGTATTCCGATAAAGAGGCAAAACTTTTTGTTCCATTTCAAACTATCATGAATGGGGGATTAAAATTTATTCCTGAGAATGAATTAGAAAGTCTCTGGGAAAGTTACTATTTGGATTTGAAGCAAAAAGCGTGGATTAAATTGGGTATGTTAGATCCAAGTGTAAAAAAAATATTTGCAGAAGATAAAAATCCAACGGCTTTCTTGTCAGTCAAAAATGGTTTTTTGCATATCATTAACGATGAAATATACTATATTAATTTTGTTGAGAATAAAATTTACAAGTCTATAAAACCCGATTATAACCAATATTTTATAAGACGTATAGGATTCCGAAACACTTTTGAATATCAAGGACAAATAAATTTTTATTACCCTTCAAGTGGACAATTTGAAATCGTACCCTTTAACTTATCAAATTTTGAATTATTGAGATTTCCTATTTGGAGAAGAGATACTGGAAGTGATAAATATGTAGCATTTGTATTATTATTTATTTTAATAATATTTTTTATTACACGCTATTTTAAACAAAAGATTCAACAAAGAATAGTATTGTCACAACTCAAGCATTTAAAAGCAAAATCAGTGAGTCAAGCCTTTGTGGGTACTGAAATTTCATTAATTGATTTGCTTTTACAAGCTTCATTAGCGAATGAAAAAATTGAAATACATCAAATAAATCATGTTTTAGGCATTAAAGACAAGAATGTAGGATTGCAAAAAAAGGTCAGAAGTGATGTAATTAATGGCATCAATGATAAATATCAAATTATTACCAATGGCCCAAATCCATTGATTGTTAGCGTTAGAAAGGAAGACGATAAACGATTCCTGGAATATTTTATTTTAGCTTCAGAGGTAAAAGAAATTCAGAAAATTATTAACAAAAGCAAGAGTAATTAAAGTATGACATAGGTCATTATTTAAAATTTTATCCTTGGTTATGTCATAGCACTGTCATTTTTAATACGCTTAGATTTACTTTTTCAATTGATTTCGAAATTAATCTTTTTCTACATCGGAACTTTGCGTTCTGATGAAGTTAAGATTATTATATTTTTTGTTTTTTACGCCAATTTGTCTTTTTAGTCAAGTTACATTTGTAAAAGACACCATACAATTACAAGGGGATAGTGTGGTGGTTACTGCAACAAGGTCAGAGCGTAAACTGAGTAATGTAACAGTGCCTGTCACCATTATTAATTCAAAATCGATTCAACAAATTGGCGCTTTACGATTAACTGATATTTTAAAAGAGCAACCAGGATTAACCATGACGAGTGGTTTTGGCGCAGGAGTTCAATTGCAAGGCCTAAATCCCGATTATACAATTATCCTTATCAATGGAGAACCCTTGGTGGGCAGGACAGCAGGTGTATTGGATTTAAATAGAATTGCACTAGGAAATATAAAAAAAATTGAAATAGTTAAAGGGCCCTCCTCAAGTTTATATGGCAGTGAAGCTATGGCAGGTGTTATTAATATCATTACTGACGGAACCACTAAAATTCCCTTGCAAGCATCAATAAGATATGGTACATATAAAACCATTGATGCCGGTGTAAATCAAGCAGTATCATCTAAATCAATTTTTTATCAAGGGTATTATAATTATTATAGCACAGATGGCTATAGTATTCGTCCGAGTTCAGCTTCAAGAGTTACAACACCCATTCATAGATTTGCGTCCAATCAACAATTCAAATATAATTTGAGCAGTAGTACAAATATACAAGTTGGGGTCAGGTTTACGAATGAGCAAATTAAAAATGATATTTCAGTAACCAATGGGGGCACTACGATTCATTCTAACGGCGAGGAAAAAAACACAGATTATAATATATCAAGTACCCTTAATCATCGCTTTTCTAATTTTTTAAAAACAAGTTTCAGGTCTTATGTTACACAATACAATTCAACACAAAATTTATTAACTATTTCGGGTGCGCCCTATATTGACGTACTAGATCATTTATTTAATAGGATTGAAAATCAAACAGATTGGATAGTGAACAAAAAGCTTACTGCAATTATTGGAGGAGGAACTGTCATGGAAGGCGTTAAAAGCAGCAGGTATGATAGTGAAAAAGTTAGGAAAACAAATGCAAATCAATATGCATTTAGTCAGTGGGAATGGATGCCCAATACAAAATTTATATTTATTGGGGGTGTTCGTTTTGACCATAATCAAACTTATGCATCTGCATGGAGTCCGAAAGTTTCCATGTTGTATAAAATAAACAAACAACATAAAGTTCGACTTAGTATTGGGGAAGGATTTAAGGCACCCGATTTTAGACAATTATATTTAGATTTTACCAACGCAGCTGCAGGCGCCTATAGCGTATTTGGTACTGCGCAAGCACAAAAAGTGATTGGTCAGTTAAATACACTTGGTCAAATTGGGACATTGTATAATAATTATTATCAATTAAAAGCACTACAACCTGAATATGCAACTGGGGCAAATTTATCATGGGAATTTGAGCCCAATGCAAAAAACTTTTTGAGTGTTCAACTATTCAGAAATGATATTCGCAACTTAATTGAAGTACAACAAGTAGGCGCATATATTACAGGTGCCCAAATTTATAGTTACTTAAATATTGGTCGTGCATTTACAACTGGTTTGGAGATAGAAGCAAAGCGTCAAATCTCAAATACATTTTCTATAAGCGCTGCTTATCAATATTTAGAAACTGGCGATAAGGATCAAATTGCTCAAATCAAATCAGGGATTGTTTATACGAGAGATGCAAATGGGTTAAGTAGAAGATTAAATTTAAGTGAATATGTAGGCTTACCTAACAATAGCAAACACAAGGCACAACTTAAGTTTAATTATAGTAATCAAAATGGATTATTTGGAAACCTAAGAGCCTTATATCGAAGTAAATGGGCGGTTAATAACACCAATGGAAATGAAGTTTACGACAATGGGGACAGTTTTGCAAAAGGCTATATTGCTTTACACTTTGCTTTAGGGAAGGATTATGTGAACGGTTTTGGTCTTCAAGTAGGTTGTGATAATATCTTGAATTACATAGATGCAATTCATTTACCTAATCTTCCAGGAAGGACATTTTTTACAACTTTAAAATATCAAATACCCCAAAAACATAAATTATGAGACAAATTTTAAAACCATTTTTATTATTATTTACATTAAGTAGCATTTTAATTTCTTGTACAAAAGATGAAACAACCATTGAGCTACCAGTAACAGCAATTACAGTGAGTAATTTACCTGCCGATACTGTTTTAGGTATTAATCCTACTACAGGAATGCCAACTAGCGCTGGTAAGTATACTTTTTTTAGCTTAGAGCGAAATGAGGTTGTTTCAAATACAGATAGTGCAAGTACCAAATGGGATTTGGCATTTGCCTCTACTAAAATTTTAATCAATGGTGGAACGAGCGGAACTGCTATGGGCGGTGCATTTATTTACACCGGATTGTTTGATGATGTAAAAACCATTTCTAATGATTCTGTTTTTAAAACAGATAATGCCCCTGCTTCCTATGCTATTACCTATGGTAGTGGCAAAGGCTGGTATGTGTATGACCAATTAACAAGTTTAATTACACCTTTAGCAGGAAGGGTTCTAGTAATTAGAACAGCATCTGGAAAATATGCAAAACTTGAAGTAATTAATTATTATAAAGGAGGTGTAACGCTTCCCATAACAGCATCCGATAGTGATAAATTATCTAAACAACGCTATTATACTTTTAGATATACGTATCAACCTAATGGAAGTAAATCGTTTTAAAATTTAGTCGATTTCTCTACTAAAGCGATTTAATATTTTTAATATGATTACTAGGTATTGAAAGTATTGCGTAACTAAACAGACCCGCTCCATGGAGCGGGTCTGTTTAGTTATACGAAAGTAACATTGTATAATATGACTCGTGCGCTATTTTGCTTTAAAGCTCCAAGTAATATTAAATTCAGCTACAATATCATTTGCGCTGTTTTTACCTATCGATTTACAAACTATAGTTTTGCCTTCGCCTGTAGCAATGGCGTCATTGATTGCATTTTGAATCATTTGCCCATCTTCACAACTAAATAAAATCACGCCTGTTGCTTTTTTGATAAAAGCAACTTCCATTTTTACGACCAACATACTCACTTTAGGGATCCTTTTATAAACCTGTCCAAATGCCAACATACCGCTACACATTTCGGCAGCCATTGCTTCCACAGCAAAGTAGATGGATTTAAATGGATTCATTGTAAACCATGAATAACGAATACGCACAACACAGGAATTATCATCAAAGTGATGAATTCGTAGTCCAGCAAAAAAGGCGGCCGGTAGTTTTGTAAATAAAAAGAACCTAAACTTAATTGGGTTTGTAATTATTTTCTTGAAAATGTTAAATGAAGGGTTCATACTGGGCGATTTTTATTCTCATTATAAAGGTAAGTTTTCTAGTTATGATTTGTATCATAATGTTTCGTGAGAAACGTCATTCATTGGAAAAACAATAATTACTCCCTTTACACCTGGAATTTAAACACTCACTATAAATGATTATTGTATGAAAATTTTAAAAATTGTAACGCTGTTTAGTTTTTTAGTACTATTTTTTATGTATTGTACTAAAACCGATCAAGTTGTTGTTTCAACAACTGCAACAAATAATACAGACCTATTGGCTTTAAAAACAACTACTGCCCCAATTATTGATGGAACTGTAGATGCGGTATGGGCAAATGCTTCAAAAATTGAATTTACGCCTACTGTTCCTGATCCAGGAAATGGGTTATTCACAGGCTATATTGGTGAAAAATTTCCTACAACACTTAGGGCGATGTATGATGACCAATATATTTATTTTTTGGCAGAATATGCGGATAAGGATCAAAGCCAAAAAGTGGCTCCATGGTACTTTAATCCAACTACTAAATTATGGACTAAGGAAGGAAGCGCTCGAACATATGATGTAAATGGAGTAATGACTAGAGAAGGATATGGCGAAGATAAAATTGCCATGCTATGGAATATTGATAATTCAACGCCTAAGTTTATCACACAAACCTGTTATGCTAGCTGCCACGTATTTACACCCTATAATGATTATTCGACTGTAGGCACTTTAGTAAAAAGTACTAAAACAGGTTTGGTGGATAGTTTAGTTACCTCACCAACTTATAAGTCAAATGCAGCGAGTGGTAATCACTACACAAATGGACCTAACGAAAAAATTGATATGTGGTGGATGCAACCTAGTAAAGGCTTGAAATATGGCAAAATGGATGATAACTATCAAGATTATGCAGGTGGTCAAGCGATAACAAATTTAACTGGCGGAAATGCGAATGGTCGTCACGTAGATGATGTTGTTGTAGCAAGTACTTCTACAACTTGGCCTGTAGGCAAACCAACCTATTCTTCAGATCCAACACAAGGTTCATTTGCCAATACACAAAATTTAAAATTAGACGGTACAGGTGCAAGTGTTGCAGTACCATTATATATTATACCTGGATCAACAAGTAATTATATCGCTATGGCTGACACCGTATCAGGTGGTGTTGCAAAAAAAGTTACTGCAGTAAGCTCCACGGGTGTATTAACTTATAGTGGTGGTACTTTAGATCCCAATACCGGCACAGATTATCAAAGATTAGGTACTGCTGCGAATAGTGCCATAGGTGCAAAATGTATTCCTTCTGTAGTTACAACTCTATTAATTAATGGCCGTGCTGATATTGATTGTGTTGCAATTTATACTGGTACAGGATACATCGTTGAATATAAAAGAAAACTTAAAACTGGAGACGTGTTAAAACAAGATATTGACTTTTCAAGTTTACAAGATCAACCATTTGGATTTGCAGTTTGGGATAAATCAAATTACCAACATGCTATACAGCCAAATTTGATGCTTAAGTTTCAAAAATAAAATTGGTTGAAAAACGATTAAACGAAAAAGTCATGTTAACGAAAAAAATAGCAATATTATCAGGCTACCTTGCTTTTGTAATGTTTGCTATTGCAGGATGTTCGAAAACTTCAACCATCGTGGTTAATCCAGGTAGCAGTATTACCGAAACTATGAGTTTTGAAAAAGATATTGTCCCCATTTTTACAAACAGCTGCGCAATAAGTGGATGCCATTCAGCTGGAGCAAAAGCCCCCGATTTATCGGCTGCAAATGCTTATAAATCTTTAACCGATGGAAATTATTATAAAGCAACCGATCCTGACAATAGTGTCCTAATGATGTGGCTTACTGGTAAAAAAAGTCCAGTAATGCCTATTGGTAAAGGCCCTGACGAAACAATCAATGCAAAAATTTATGCATGGATTAAACAAGGAGCAAAAAACAATTAAATTAATTCAAATGAAAAAAATAATATCATATCAATCAATGATGCGTTCATTACAATATTTACTATTGGGTATAGCAGTATTGTTAGGAAGTACGCATTTGATTGCACAAGATTCCATAAGTTCAAATGCTCCTGTTGTAAAGAAAAAGTCTTTTGTGAAAAATACTTTTGAAGGCAATCATATTATTGATAATCAAACTGTCATAGTACCCATCAAGGGAACTTTTGAATTTGATATACAGCATCGATTTGGCACTTTTGAACATGGATGGAAGGATTTGGGTGGTTTATTCGCTAATGCAAACATGTTATTAGGGTTTAGTTATGTGCCATTGAATGATTTACAAATTGGTTTTGGTGCTACCAATGATCGAATGCAAACTGCAGGAACCGTTAAGTATGCTTTGTTCAAACAGACAAAAAACAATAAAATGCCTGTGAGTGTAACCTTATTTGGAAATGCGGTCATGGACACCAGAGCTAAAAACAGTTCCTTGCCAATTGTAAATGTGCAAGATAGGTTCAGTTATTTTTCACAATTAATCATTGCAAGAAAAATCAATGAAAAAATTTCTTTACAAGTGGCACCCAGTTTCTCTTATTTTAATAATGTAGAAGCTTATTATGATGCACAACATGTGATTCAACCCAAAACAAATAATGGACATATTTCAATAAGTGTGGCAGGAAGGTATAAGCTGACCGATGGCATGTCATTAATAGCCAATTATGATCAACCCTTAACACAGCATCCAATGAATAATCCCAATCCTAATATTGCTTTAGGTTTAGATATGAAAACAAGTGGGCATGATTTTCAAATATTCTTGGGTAATTATGGGTATATCTTACCACAGAATAATAATGTATTTAATCATAATGATTTTTCAAAGAGTCAATTTTTGATTGGGTTTAATATATCTAGGTTATGGAACTTTTAAGTTGAAAAATGGAACTATCGTTTAACAGAGAAATTTACTTATGAAAGGAAGATTTCTCTGTTTTAGTTTTTCATTCATTTACGCCTAAATGAATAGTGTTTTCTCATAATGTGGTCATATTCAATAGTATGATCAAAGTCATATTTTTCGATGATTCGCATCATTAACCCTAAAGTAAATTAAAAGAAACTTTGTATTCAATACAAACAAATAAATCGATAAAAATGAAAAAATTACCTCTTTTAACACTCATTGTTGTTTTTATTACTACAGCAAGTTTTACTTTATTTCAAACAAAACCTTGGGTGGTGCCTGCGGATAAAGCAAAAGCAGTTAACCCGGTAAAATCAGATGCTGAATCAATAGCTTCTGCAAAAACATTATGGAGCCAACATTGCGCTTCATGTCATGGGAAAACTGGTTTAGGCGATGGTACAAAAGCAGCACAACTTGAAACAACTCCTCCAGATTTCAGTAAAGCGACAACACAAAGTCAATCAGATGGTTCTTTATTTTATAAAACTTCAGAGGGTCGTAATGATATGCCAAGTTTTAAAAAGAAAATTCCAGACCAAGAAGATATTTGGAATTTGGTTAATTATATGAGAACTTTTAAAAAATAAAATGATTAGTTACAATAAGCCTCCAGGGAGGCTTATTGTATTTTATAAGTGCATCTTTCAAAAAAATATTATGATAAAAGAAAATAATAGTGGCTTAAATGACCGACGAAAATTAATTACAGGGTTAGGGATATTATCCTTATTAGCACCATTAGCATCCATGGCCAAAGCGCCATTTATTAAAAAAACAATAAAAGAAGCTTCAAAACCGATTTCTAATAAAGTAAAAATGCTAACACAAGACGGAAAATTAGTGGAGGTGGACGAAAATTTTTTAAGTGCAATAAGGCAAAAGGCCTCAAATGAAGATGTAAAAAGTTGGATTAAAAAATAGAAAAAAATTATCTAATGTCACAAAATAATTCAAGAAGGGATTTTTTATTATCAGGATTAGTTGCATCAGGTGTTGTAACAGGTTGCGCAACAAAATCAAATGTATTTGAACAATCATTTGATGAACAAGTTAAGCCTTCTGGTAAAATGGTGAAACTATTATCGGTGGATGGTGAAGTCATTGAAGTGGACGAGGCATATTTAAAGCCAATACCTGAAATGCCAACGATTACAAATGAAGAAGAACGAATCGGAATTCCAGGACGAAAGTTTGTGATGGTCATCGATCTTTCAAGATGTAAAAGTTTAAAAAAATGTCAAGCAGCATGTGACTATGCCCATCATTTACACCCAGATATTAATTGGTTGAAAATTTATCCAATGCAGGATGCAGAACAAACTGCGCCCTATTGGCAGCCCACAAATTGCATGCATTGTGACGAGCCACCTTGTGTTAAAGTATGTCCTGTGGATGCTACCTTTAAACGCCAGGATGGAATTGTATTAATTGATAGTGAACGCTGTGTTGGTTGCCGTTTTTGTATGGCGGCTTGTCCATATTCCTCAAGGATATTTAATTGGGAGGCACCCGGTGTTTCAGGTAAAATAGCTAGCGTACCTTATTCTTGTGAAAAAAGTATACCGCAACTAAAAGGTACAGTAGGTAAATGTGATTTTTGCCCTGACCGCGCGCGCGAAAATAAATTACCACATTGTGCGGAAGCCTGTCCGAATGGCGTTTTCTTTTTTGGGGATCTTTTAGAAGATTCTGTTACAAACGGAACTGAAACGTATAGGTTTAGTGAATTAATAAAAGATAAATCAGGCTATAGATTAATGGAGGATTTAGGAACTAAACCAAGTGTTTATTATTTGCCACCAGTAAACAGAAACTTTCCTTTTGAAAATAAAGATGCTGTTGTTGCGTAATGCATGTAATAAATTAAATAATCATACTTTAAAATAGACAAAGTGGAAAATTTAGCAAAACAAAAAATTATTGAAGACCTACTTCCTCAAAAATTTGGCAAACAAGGAACTATTTGGGTGATAGGTTTACTTGTTTTATGTAGCATTGGTTTTTATGCTTATTGTAGACAATTATATTATGGTTTAGCCGTAACGGGTATGAGAGATTATGCTTCATGGGGTATTTATATCTCCAACTTTGTTTTTTTTGTTGCCATCAGTTTGGTGGGATCCTTAATTACAGCAGTGCTGCGATTGAGCGATGTTCATTGGAGCACACCACTTACAAGAATTGCTGAAATTATAGCAGTGTCGGCAATTACATTTGCTTCATTGATTATCATTGTTGATATGGGTCGACCAGAACGTTTTTATAATTTATTTTTATATGGACGATTACAATCACCTATCATTTGGGATGTAATTGTCATTTCAACCTATTTTATAATAAGTTTATTATTATTGTACTTTCCTTTATTACCTGATTTGAAAATAATGATTGGGTTTAAAGAAAGAAATGGTAAATGGTTACAGAAATTATATGTTTTCTTAGGTTCCTTTTGGAAAAACACACCCGCACAGTTTAAGATCACTGATAAGGCAATTAATATTTTAGCCATAACCATTATTCCTGTTGCTTTTTCAATCCACACAGTAACCTCCTGGTTATTTGCGACCACCTACAGACCAGGATGGGATAGTACGAATTTTGGTGCTTACTTTATTTCTGGTGCTTTTTTAGTAGGGTCAGGTGGTGTACTTATCGCAATGTATGTTTTTAGAACACACTACAAGCTAGAAAAATACATTACAGATATGCACTTTGATAGAATGGGCAAAGTGGTTGTTTTATTGGCGTTGTTGTATCTATATTTTAATGTAAACGAATTTTTGGTTCCTGCCTTTAAAATGAAAAAATCAGAGGAACATCATTTATTAGGGCTATTTACTGGAGAATATGCACCCATATTTTGGTTTGCAATTTCAACAGCCATGATTATTCCAATCTTAATATTAATTTTCAAAAAAGGGCGAAAACCCAAAGCTGCTTTTGTTGCTGGAATTTTAGTAGTGGTAGGATCTTGGTTTAAAAGATATTTGATTGTAACGCCTACATTATTGCATCCATTCCTGCCTATGTATGATGTGCCAGCAAGCTACAAACATTATTTTCCCACTTGGGAAGAATGGGCAATTGCTATAGGATCCTTAGCAGGCGCACTTTTGGTCATTACTTTTTTTGCAAGAATTTTCCCAATTGTGCCTATACATGAAACCATTATTGAAACCGAAAGCAATGAAAATGAAACACATTTATAAAAATTTAATTATTATTTTAGGATTTTTGCCTATTGCTTTAATGGCGCAAAAAACTGAAAAAGAAAATTTAGTGGTAGGCGTTCGTTATTTTAACAACAATAACAAAACACATCATTTGGTTTTCAAAACAAAATCTAAAGTTAATGGGAAGTTCAAAAACATTCCAGACATTCAACTAGCAGTTTATATTACCAGTGATGCAACTAAAGCTAATTTAATTGGAACTATAACAACAAATGATGTAGGAGATGCAGTTTTGTTAATACCGCCAGCTGCAAAAACAGAATGGGTAAAATCACCCAATCAAACATTTGTTGCAGTAAGTACTGCAACGAAACAGTTTGACGAATCCAGAGGCGAATTGGCAATTACTAAAGCTAAGCTGCAAATTGACACTGTTGAAGGTAAAATAGTGAATGCTAAATTAGTAGCATTAATTGACACAGTTTGGACTGCTATAGCTGATGTTGAAATGCAACTTGGTGTAAAAAGATTAGATGGCGTTTTAAGTGTTAATGAAACACCGACATTCACTACCGACTCTGCTGGAGGTACCACTGCTGAATTTAAAAGAGACAGCTTGCCTGGAGATAGCAAAGGTAATTTAGTATTAGTAGCAAGTGTTTTAGATAATGAGGTATATGGAAATTTAACTGCTGAATTATCAGTGCCTTGGGGTTCAAAGTTTTCACACATTTCTAATTTCGATCATCGTACATTGTTTGCACGCAGAGGTCATTCACCCATTTGGCTAGAGTTGTTAGCATATAGTATTGTAGTTGCAGTTTGGGGAATTATTATTTTTCTTATTTTACAAATTAGAAAAATTAAACAATTAGGCGCCGTATAAGTTTGTATCTATAGGTCTAAAAGCAAAAAGGCCCCTCTCGATGATTTCGAGAGGGGCCTTTTTTAATTATTTCTAAATTGAAATTAGCAACTCAATGCATCATAGATCACTACTTTTTGCCATAGGTGCTTACAATTTTCAATAAAGGCAAGGTGTAATGGATGTACTTGATATTCTTCTTCTTTTTCTGGTGATTCAAAAAGACAAAGCCAAGAGATGCTGTAATCTTTCTCAATTACATCGCGGGTAGTATTCGCTGGGGAGCCTATATTTGAGAAAACGATACAAGTCACCTTTGATAAAGCTTTTAATCCTTCCATTAACTGTGCTTTATCTTCAGCGGAATTTGGGTTTTTCAAATAAAATAGTACATGATGTACAAAGCTGGAATTAGTTGTGTTCATATTATTAAAAATGTAGTTAAAGATTAATTAAAAGTAAAATTAATAATGGTTATCTGCTAATTTTATTTAGTAAATTTACAAATGCCTCTTTCACGATTATTAGTGCCTTTTTTCAAGCGTTTAATGTTTGCATTAATTGGCATTATTATTTTTAATTCAATACAGGCACAATCGGATCGTGAATTTTGGTTTGCAGCACCGGAAGTAACTTCGCAACATAGCGATAATCCCATTTTTCTTCGTTTTACCACTTACTCCAAAGACGCTATCATTACTATTGATCAGCCAGCAAACCCAAGCTTTACACCCATTACAATTAATTTAGTTGCAAACGCAACTTATAGTTTACCATTTACAACCTATAAAGAAATAGTTGAAAATAAACCTGGAAATACTGAATTGAACTACGGCATACGTGTCACTGCTACTGCTTCTATTTCGGCTTATTATGAATTAGCCTCCGCAAATAATCCTGAAATTTTTCCTTTAAAAGGAAATGTTTCAAAAGGACTTGATTTTATCATTCCTGCACAAACTAGGTTTAATAATCAGACTTATGCGGTATTCCCGGCACACAACGGCTTTGCCATAGTTGCCACCGAAGATAATACCAGTATCAATATTGAATTGACGCACCCCGATGAAAAAGGGAATAGTAAATTTACAGTGAAGTTAAACAAGGGACAAACCTATGCAGTAAATGCTGCGAGTAATATGGCCGCATTGCATATTGGTGGATCAAGGGTAAGCTCAGATAAACCCATATGCGTAACCGTATATGACGATTCTATTGTAATAGGGGGAGGTTGGGATTTGATTGGTGATCAAATTGTGCCAAGTAATAACACAGGAAAAAAATTTATTGCTGTACGAGGAGAGCTTTCATCACCTGGATATCGCGCTACTGATTTTTGTTACATATGGCCAACAGAAGATAACACCGAGATTATTATCAATGGAATGCCCTTAATCCGTAAATATAATCGGGGAGAGTTTTATGAATTTGAATTATCTGATTTTTCAGCTTATATCACCACCGATAAAAATGTGTATGTTTTTCAATTAACAGGAACGGGTACTACTACTTCAGGTGAAGCAACGGCAACCTCCTTACCAAGTATTGAATGTACGGGATCCCAAAGTGTTTCATTTGTTCGACCATCTACGGGGGCATTATATTTAAATATTCTATGTAAAACGGCCGATATAGGAAATTTTTCAATCAAAGGAGATCCAACATTAATTACTTCTTCCATGTTCACTGTAGTACCTAATTCTGCGGGAATTTGGCAATTCGCGAGAATTAATCTTACTAGCAATCCAACACTAAATGCTTTGATTAATATATATGATGCAACTTCCATCACTAATAGCACTGGATTATTTCATTTCGGTTTTTTAAACGCGAGTGGGGGTGGTACGCGATTAGGCTATTTCTCCAACTATGCACAGGTAACATTAGCGCCAGTGATTACCTCCACAGCCTGCTTTGGATCAGACATTAAATTAGCTGCTACCGAATTACTCAATGTAAATTATAAATGGACTGGGCCAAATAATTTTAGTGCTACTATTTTTAATCCAACAATTACGAATGCAACTTTAAAGGATTCAGGGATGTATATTGTTGTTGCAAATATTAATGGTTGTGGAGTTTCAACAGATAGTGTTCGAGTAATAGTAAATCCAAAACCAACCATACATTTTTTAAAATCGATCGATACCATTTGTTTGGGAAGCGCAAGGGATATTCATTATTCATTGGATGGGAAAGCGCCTTGGTCCCTTGAATATAGCAATGGCACTGTAAACTCAATCATTACTAACATTGCGCAATCCCCTAATTTTTTTACGGTTACACCCACGGTTAAAACCATTTATAGTGTTGTTAATATTAAGGACTCCAATTCCTGTGTGGTAAGTGTGAACACTAGTAATGAAAAAGATACGATTGTAGTCAATAAATTACCCGTTGCTAATTTTGACTTTTCAACAATCAGGTGCGAACAAAGGGATATATTATTTACTGATCAATCCAAAGGCGATTTAGATAGCGTAACCAATTGGTACTGGGATTTTGGTAATGGAAAAACCAGAAATGAAATTACTAAAGCTTCATTGAATGAACAGTTTGCTGTATGGGGCACCTATAAAATAAAGCTAGCAGTCCAAACCAGATTGGGCTGTAATAGTGACACCCTTGTGAAATCAATTTACATCAATCCCAATCCTACTGTAGGATTTGAATTACCTGAAGTATGCTTAGATGATAAATTTGCACAATTTAAAGACACTAGTTTTTTAGCAGACAATAATACAAAGTCATTTGATTATTTATGGAATTTTAATGTGGTACCACCTGTTGGTAAAAAATTACCAACTATTTTAACTTCAGCGTATACGCAGCAAAATCCAATTATACAATACAATGATTGGGGTGATTATAAAGTGTCATTAAGGGTAACGCATAAAATTACGGGATGTATTGCAACAGATACCTCTGATTTTAGGGTCAATGGTGCATTTCCTAAATCGCAATTTAAAATTTTGAATGCGGATACGCTTTGCAGTAATCAATCGGTTAAAATAATTGATTCCTCTTGGGTTGATTTTGGAAGTATTGGGAAAATTATTATTAATTGGGGAGATGGCTCACCTGATTCGGTGGTAAATGATCCAGTAATAGATCCAACAAAAAATAAATCATACCAACATTATTATGCAAATATTTCAGCACCGAATAGTTTAAAATTAAATTATCCAATTACGCTCACAGCTTATTCAGGAGGTAGTTGTTTTATTGGTGCTAAAAAAGATATTAGTATTGTTCCGCCTCCGGAAAAACCAATCATACAAACTACCAAAGATTATCTATGTTTATTTGATACCCTAACTTTAAATACAAATACCCGCGGAGGTGCCCCTGACTTTACTTATTTATATACTTCTGAAAATTCAAATGCAAGTATTAATGGAAATAAAATCAAAGGATTATTGAATGGATCCGCGCAAGTATCCTTAATAGTAACAGACCAAAAAAAATGCAGTTATCCTTATAAAAATTTATTTTCAATCAATATTAGAGATATTCCAACTGCTGAAATTTTACCAGGGGATAGTATTGTATGTAATGGGGATGCGATTAATATAGCGGGTGCAGGAAAAGGCTATGACAACAGTCCAATAAGCAGTTATAGCTGGTATCGCAACGATACCTTAA
>CAIWBA010000131.1 GCA_903910765.1 uncultured Bacteroidota bacterium | reverse complement strand
TTGTTCACTAAACGTCGCGCCTTTGCCCTGAATTCAAAAATGTTCAAAGCCGCAGTGTCATCAATATAAATAGGGGCCGATTCTAATCGCTTAATACCTTTTGCATGCAATTGTTGGTATTCGTAATCTTCTAATTTACCCCTTGAAATTTTTTCCATTTTAATTTCACTCTCCGCACTCAAAATACGTTGCACCAACTGAGAGGCGCTCATCTCCAAACTAAAAAAGCCAACCGGTTGTGGTTTTGTAGGATGTAATGCAGCATTACGCGCAAGGTTTAATGCAAATGCAGTTTTACCCACGGAAGGTCGCGCCGCTAAAATAATTAAATCAGTAGGTTGCCAACCATACGTGATTCTATCTAAGCTGGCAAAGCCACTTGGCACACCAGATATTTCATCTTTCTTCGTTCTTAATTCATCAATTCTTGTAATCGCGGTCGCCAATGCAAATCCGATATCAACGAAATTTTTCTTTAAATAGTTATTGGTGATATTAAACATTTTCGTTTCACTATCATCTAGTAAATCAAAAACATCTGTGCTATCCTCATAAGCGTTCGCAATTACTTCCCCGCTAATTCTAATTAGTTCTCGTTGAATAAATTTTTGCAAAACGATTCTTGCGTGCGCATCAATATTCGCAGTAGAAACAACGACATTGGTTAGTTTAGAAATATAATAAGCACCGCCAACAATGTCTAAATTTTCCTGCATCCGCAATTCCTCCACCACCGTCAACATATCAATGGGCATATTTTTTTGCTGCAAACTTTGCATCGAACGATAAATCATTTGATGTGATTCAACATAAAAACATTCCGGTTTCAAAATTTCTGTCACCGTGTCAAACGCACTTTTTTCTAATAAGATGGCACCTAATACCGCTTCTTCTAATTCGCGCACCTGTGGTGGAATTTTTCCATACATCATACTGCTAATATCAACATTGGCAGTTTTCTTTTTGGTACGATTGGTATTTATATTGGGTAAAGCCATAATAATTGATGAATAAGATTGGGTGAATTTCCTACTGCGAAAATCAAACCAAATTAGCAATTCAAGAAATTTAGTTTTGCAATCCCATTATACACAGGGCATCGCTATCTAGTATCCACAATAAAATGGGGTTATTCACGGGATTTCCACTAACATTTTGTGCTTATCCACCTTGGTCCGGGACTGGGGTCAAAATGAGGCTATTTTGGAGGGGCTATTTTTTACCTAAAAAGCACTCAAAAATTTGTACTTTTGAAGCTATACCATAAAGATGCAATATGACGATTAGTTATCGCTGGCTGAGTGAATATTTACCCCAAACGGTGCGCCCGGAAGAATTATCTAATATACTAACCTCCATAGGTTTGGAAGTAGAGTCATTAGAAAATTTTGAAAATTTCAAAGGTGGACTTGCAGGATTAGTCGTAGGGGAAGTATTAGAAGTGATACCACACCCAAATGCAGATAAATTAAAATTGACGAAAGTAGATACAGGTGGGGCGGCGCCTTTAGGAATTGTTTGTGGTGCCTCCAATGTAATGGTGGGTCAAAAAGTGGTGGTCGCGGTTGTGGGCACTACGATTTATCCAAAAGGGAAGGAGCCCATGACCATGAAATTAGCCAAAATCAGGGGCGAACAAAGTGAAGGGATGATTTGTGCCGAAGATGAAATTGGGGTAAGTGATGATCATGCTGGAATTATCGTGTTGGATGCTGGAATAAAAGCAGGTACTCCAGTTGCTGAAATTTACGAATACTATCAGGATTGGATTTATGAAATTGGTTTAACACCCAACAGAATGGATGCAATGAGTCACTATGGTGTTGCGAAAGATGTATGTGCTTATTTATCCTACCATCAAAGTCCAGTGCTTGCAGTTAGCCCATTCACACAAAATTTGGAACATGATACATCGGTAGCGCCATTTAAAGTATTGATTGAAGATGAAAAAGGGTGTGCACGTTATAGTGGGTTGGTGATTGAAGGTGTAACAGTAAAAGATTCGCCTACTTGGTTGAAAAATAGATTACAAAGTATTGGTGTACGTTCCATTAATAATATTGTGGACATTACGAATTATATTTTACATGAAACCGGGCAACCACTGCATGCATTTGATGCTAGTGAGATCAAAGAAAATAAAGTCGTTGTAAAAAAATATGCTGTAGGTACTAAGTTCACTACACTCGACGGGGTTGAGCGATCGCTACAAGCCAATGATTTAATGATTACGGATGGCGCAAAGCCATTGTGTATTGCGGGTGTTTTTGGCGGTTTACAAAGTGGGGTAAAAGCAACGACCACAAATATATTTTTAGAAAGTGCTTGGTTTGAAAATGTACATATTCGTAAAACCTCATTGCATCATGGCCTTCGGACGGATGCTGCAACGCGTTTTGAAAAAGGGGTGGATGTAGCTGGTACGGTAAAAGTATTATTACGTGCTGCAAAAATGATACAAGAAATTGCAGGTGGAAAATGTAGTGAGGTAGTGGATGTATATCCAAACCCTGCGAAAAAAGCGGTGGTACATTTAAGTTTTAGTTATCTAAAAAAACTAAGTGGCAAAACCTATCCAGTAGATAAAGTAAAAACAATACTTATTAGTTTGGGTTTTGAAATTAGTAACGAAACTGCCGATGGTATTGATTTAGCAGTGCCTTACCACAAACCTGATATTAGCATACCCGCTGATATTGTAGAGGAAGTTTTACGTATTGATGGCTTGGATAATATTGAAATTCCAAGTGTTATTACCATGAGTCCCTCCATTGATCCATTGGAGAAAAAAGAAAAGTTCAAAGATAAAATTGCACAGTTTTTAGTGGGTCGCGGCTACACAGAAATATTGACGAATTCAATTACCAATAGCGCCTATTTTTCAGAAGAAGTATTGGCAGGTGCTGTAACAATGTTGAATAATTTAAGTGCTGATTTAGATGTAATGCGTCCCTCCATGTTAGAAACAGGATTGGAAACCATTGCCTACAATTTGAATCGTCAAATAAGTTCAATAGCATTATTTGAAATTGGAAAAGTGTATGGACAATCCTCCAAAGGTGCTTATTATGAAGCGGAGCAATTGTCAATTTATCTTTCTGGAAAGCAACAACAAGATGGTTGGAGAGCCAAAGGAATATTGTCTGATTTTTTTGTTGCCAAAGGAGCAGCCACTGCCATTTTTAATTTATTAGGCATGCAGGGAGGCGCGTGGAAGCAAACAAGCGCCAATCAAATTGATTATGTCGTCAATAAAAAAACAACAGGTACGGTACAAGTCATTGGAACGAAAAAATTACAAGCCTTTGGTATTAAGCAGCCCGTTTTTTATATCCAATTTGACCTCGCTAATTTGTTTGCGATTTATCAAAGCAAGCAGGTAGTGTACCAGGAAATATCTAAATATCCATCGGTGGAAAGGGATCTGGCATTGGTGATTCCGCAGGATACCAAGTATGAAGCGATTGAAGCTTGTGTGACGGAGGCTAAATTGGAGGCATTAAAAGAGTCGCGCGTATTTGATATTTTTGAGAGTGATAAATTAGGTGCACAGAAAAAATCGGTGGCAATAAATTTTGTATTTAATACCCCAGATAAAACATTGACGGATACTGAAATTGATACCATGATGAAAAAGTTGGTACAATTATTTGAAAAAAATTTAACCGCAGAAGTTAGAAAATAACTAAATTCAATTTGTTAAAAATAAATCATGCTTGCTTTAAAATTATCCCTTGAACAATTACAAGAAAAGTTACAGCTTTTAATTAAGCAGTATGGTGTATTGGACAAGGAGAACCAACAGCTTAAGGCAGCAGTAACGAAGCAGGAAAATAAGAATAGGGAATTACTGGAACAATTGAACGCATCCAAACATCAGCTGACTGCTTCTAGGATGCACCAATCTGAAATGAATCCCGCTGACAAGGAAAAGTGGGTGAAACAAATTGATCAATACATTAAGGAAATTGATACTGCAATTAAAAACCTGAATCCATAAGCCATGTCAGACAATACCGAAAATGTGGACTTGATCCCTATAAATATTACCATTGCTGACAGGTCCTATCGTGTAAAAATTGCCGCCAAGGATGAGGAGGCAGTTCGCAAAACGGCGACATTAATCAATCAAAAGATGGTTGAATTTAAAAATGCCTATGCCGGCAAGGATCAGCAGGACTATATTTCCATGGTTTTATTGTGGTTTACCACCGAGCAACAAAAAACGGGGTCCAACCTGTATGAGATTGAAACAGCCCAAAAACAGATTGAGACCCTCACTAATTGGGTAGATAAAGCACTATCTGCTTCATAAATTACCCCCCATCGACTCCATTCTTTCCATTATTTGATTATCTTCGTAGCGGAACCTTTGACGCATTATAAAAAATCAAAATACGTCATCTTGTAATTTTTGTGTGAACGAAGCTTGCTATAGGTGATTATCAACGATTTATGTATAATATAGGATTAATGTTTTTTACTCATTAACAAAGAAAAAGGGGAGTATGAATTATTTTAAAAAAACAAGATTTAAACAATGGACCAAACAATATTATTTGTCATCATTGGAGTTGCTTCCTTATCGGGAGGTTTACTCATCGGCAAACTAGTTTTTGCCCGCAATACAAAAAAGCAAGTTGAAGAAGCGGAAGCGCAAGCAGCCAACATTTTAAAGGAAACAGCACTTAGGGCTGAAACCATCAGAAAGGAAAAACAGCTGGAAGCTAAGGAGCATTTTGTGCAGCTTAAGTCAGACTACGATCGCGATTTATTAGAAAAAAATAAAAAGATTGGCGAGGTAGAGAACAGAACTAAGCAAAAAGAAATCAGCATCAATCAAAAGGAAGCTGCTTTGGATAAGCAAGTAAAAGACAATGATGCGATTAAAGAAAAATTAAATCGCGAGATTGACTTAGTGAATGTAAAGCGCTCTGAATTAGAGAAGCACCAAGAAGAGCATATTCGTAGGTTGGAAAAAATCGCGAATTTAAGTGCAGATGATGCAAGACAACAATTAATTGAAAGCTTGAAAAACGAGGCGCAAACGCAAGCACTAGTTTTACAACAAGAAATTATTGAAGAAGCAAAACAAAAAGCAAACAAGGAAGCACGTAAAATAATTATTCAATCTATCCAACGAACAGCTGCCGAGGTTGCTATCGAAAATACAGTGACTGTATTTAATTTGGAATCAGATGAAATGAAAGGTCAAATCATTGGTAGAGAAGGTCGTAATATTCGTGCGATTGAAGCAGCAACAGGTGTGGATTTGATTGTAGATGATACACCGGAAGCCATCTTATTATCTTCCTTTGATCCATTGCGTCGTGAAATTGCGCGTTTAAGTTTACAAAGATTAGTTACGGATGGTCGTATACATCCAGCACGTATTGAGGAAGTGGTTGAAAAAACACGTCGTCAGTTAGAGGATCAAATTGCGGAGATTGGTGAAAGAACCGTAATTGAATTAGGTATTCATGGTTTACATAAAGAGTTGATCAGAATTATTGGTAAAATGAGATTCAGATCCTCTTATGGCCAAAACCTATTGATGCACTCTCGTGAAACTGCTAATTTATGTGGCATTATGGCTGCTGAATTAGGGTTGAATCCGAAATTGGCGAAAAGAGCTGGTCTATTACACGATATAGGTAAGGTTCCGGACGAAGAAACTGAATTAAGCCATGCCTTATTAGGGGCTAAATTGGCGGAGAAATATGGTGAAAACCCAGCGGTGGTGAATGCCATTGGTGCCCACCACGATGAAATGGAGATGCAATATGTGATTTCCCCAATTATCCAAGCTTGTGATGCGATTAGCGGTGCAAGACCAGGAGCTAGAAGAGAAATCATGCAACAGTACATACAGAGAATCAAGGACTTAGAGAACCTAGCCATGAACTACCAAGGGGTAGAAAAAGCCTATGCGATTCAGGCAGGTCGTGAGTTAAGGGTGATTGTGGAAGCTGAAAAAGTGACCGATCAGTCCTCTGACCAATTGAGCTTTGAAATTGCACAAAAAATTCAAACTGAAATGACTTATCCAGGTCAGATTAAGGTGACTGTGATACGTGAAAAGAGGGCAGTGAACATTGCCAGGTAGTGGAATATTAATTTAAGATCAAATAATTTGGATAATAAGGTGGGTTCTCCTACCTTTGCCGTCCGCAAAAACAATGTATTATGAGCGAAGCAGTAAAATTTGTACACGAGCAATTAACAGCAAAAAAAGAATATCCAGCCTTCAAAGCTGGTGATAATATTACCGTAAACTACAAAATTGTAGAGGGTGGTAAAGAGCGTATCCAAAGTTTCCGTGGGGATGTAATTAAGACCCAAGGAACTGGTGCTACTGCATCATTTACAGTACGTAAAATTTCTGATGGCGTAGGTGTTGAGCGTTTATTCCCAATCCTATCACCAAACATTGATTCTATCTTATTGAACAAGTCTGGTAAAGTACGTCGTGCTAAATTGTACTACTTAAGAGACAGAAGCGGTAAGAGTGCGCGTATTAAGGAAAAAAGATTCTAAATGCTATTGCCATCTAGGTGGTAAAGCACTAGCTAATAAATTGAACCGCTCCGATTTTCGGGGCGGTTTTTTTATGCCATATACGGTCCTTTTATTATACGAAAACCTTAAAAATAGTGTGCTTTCTATTTTATATTTACCTTACCTTTAATATTCTAAATTTAACATTATGGGCAACTTAGGATTTCAAGAATTATTAATTATCGGTGTGGTTATTTTAGTGATGTTTGGCGGAAGAAAAATCCCTGAATTTATGCGTGGTTTAGGAAAGGGTATCCGTGAATTCAACGATGCTAAAAACAATGTAAAAAAAGAAATCGAAGAAGGTATTAAAGAAAAAGACGAGAAAGCTTCTTAGTTTTTTGGCATACCTGTGGATCGCCAATCTATTTTTTATCAATTAACATTTTAGCCTTTGTTTCGTTTTACTACAATCAAAGACTACCATACTGCTTTACAAGCAGGAAGCGTGTCGTGCCTACAAGCAGTGGATCATTACTTGGCGCAAATTACGCGCAATGAAAATCTCAATGCCTTTTTAGAAGTATTTACAGAAGAAGCTAAACAGCGTGCTATTGCATTAGATGAATTAGGTGCCCAAAAAAAATCCACAGGCGAATCACTGGGCAAATTACATGGGGTAGTGGTAGGTATCAAAGATGTACTTTGCTATCAGGGGCACAAAGTAAGTGCCGCTTCAAAAATTTTAGAAAATTATACGGCTGTTTATTCTGCTTCTGCCATTGAAAAATTATTGGCAGAAGGCGCCATTATTATTGGTCGTCAAAACTGTGATGAATTTGCGATGGGCAGTAGCAATGAAAATTCAGCTTATGGTCCTGTAAAAAATGGCATCGATCCTACAAAAGTTCCAGGTGGCTCTTCAGGTGGATCAGCAGTAGCTGTTCAATCTGATATGTGTATGGTGAGTTTGGGATCAGATACCGGGGGTTCAGTTCGGCAGCCTGCAGATTTTTGTGGCGTGATTGGACTCAAACCAAGTTATGGGCGCATTTCAAGGTATGGATTAATTGCCTATGCATCTTCCTTTGATCAAATAGGTATATTTTCAAAATCAATATCTGATGCCGCTTTAGTACTTGAAGTAATCGCAGGACCCGATGAATTTGACAGTACCGTATCTTCCAAAGCGGTTCCTTCCTATTCCAATGAATTAAATAAAGCGACGCCCAAAAAAGTGGCCTACTTTAAAGAAACACTTTCGCATCCGGGTTTGGATCAGGAAATTAAAAATCAAACTACAGCCTACCTTGAGCAATTAAAAGGAGCTGGTTATACGGTGGAAGCGATTGACTTCCCATTACTTAATTATTTGGTACCGACCTATTATGTATTAACGACTGCAGAGGCGTCCAGTAATTTATCTCGATTTGATGGAATAAAATTTGGACATAGAACAAGTCAGCCCATGGCTGATTTAACTGAATTATATAAACTAAGTAGAACGGAAGGATTTGGTGCGGAAGTGCAAAGAAGAATATTATTAGGCACTTTTGTTTTGAGTGCAGGTTATTTTGATGCGTATTTTACCAAAGCACAACAAGTGCGCCAACAATTAGTGGATTTAACAAATGACTTGTTTAAAAAATATGATTTACTCGTTTGCCCTACCGTCCCAACCACTGCATTTAACTTAGGTGAAAATAATCATACTGCTACTGAAATGTTTTTAGCAGATATTTA
>CAIWBA010000130.1 GCA_903910765.1 uncultured Bacteroidota bacterium | reverse complement strand
GCTAATTTTAAACGCGTCATATTTTTAAGTTATAGTCATTAAAAAAGGGCCTACCCGTGAGTAAGCCCTTTGTATAAATATTGAAAAACATACCTACACCCTTAGCTTACCTATTGGTTTGAAAATGATGATGTGTATGGTTATTGCTGTTCATGAAACAAAAATACAACCGATTTTATTATAAGCCAACAAAAACTATGGCAAAATGTTGATTTTAGGGCGATATATCGATTGTGAAGCCATAAAAAGCCCTTTAATGATCTTGTAAAGCCAAAACCTACATGGTTTATTGGCTTAAGCCATCCAATACATTTATATAACGCTTTCCTTTAATGTTGTTCAAACCAAACCGGAGATTCCTGGTCAACTTCTGCATTATAATTTATGAAAAGCTCGTCTCCTGCATTAATATCTTTGATGGTCATGATTGAAATTGTTTCATTTTCATAATCCATTTCATACACGCAATTAGGATGAACTGTATGATTGTATATGGACACATAGCCCAATGCCACTGCAGCTGATTTATGATCCTCACCCCATTCAAAAATATAGTCATATAAAAGCGTTTGTTCAACGATGGCCCGGTGCTCCTTAGTTAGCACAATCACAGGTGCTATTTCAATGGTCGTGTTTATTTGAATGGTCTCAGTGGCAAATACGCCACGACCACGATTGGGTGATGGGGCAATGGTAAGAATAGGTAGAATCATACTATAAATATAATATATCCTTTATAATTTTTCGTAACTTGCACCTATGTTGGATGAATTAAAAGAAGAAATAAATTTATCGGAACTTTTCTTGGAAATTATCGCCAAGGAGGACACACATCTATTAAAAGAATTTTTAGATGAGCAAAACATCAGTGATGTTGTTGAATTGGTGAATGAATTTCCCCAACAGGAGGCGAATATTATAGATAATATGACCGTACACCGCGCGGTAAGTGTTTTTAAAATTCTGGATATCAACCAACAAAAGGATATCATTAAGGAATTACCAGCGCGTAAAACTGCTAAAATTTTAAATGAACTTCCACCGGATGACCGTACCGACTTTTTAGAAGAATTACCTAAGGCAGCGATCAGAGATTTAATTAAATTGTTAGACCCTGAAGAAAGAAAAATTACGCTTTCCTTATTAGGCTACCCTGAAGATAGTGTAGGTCGTTTAATGACCCCAGACTATGTATATGTATATCCACATTATACAGTTGCGCAGGTTTTAGACAATATCCGTAAATACGGCAAAAACTCAGAAACTATTGATGTCATTTATATCATAGATGAAAAAGGGGGATTAATTGATGATATTAGAATTAGAGATTTATTATTAGCGAAGCCTGATGATATTATTTCAGAAATTATTGACGGCCGATTTGTCGCATTAAATGTATACGATGACCAAGAGCATGCGAGTCAGGTTTTTAAAATGAATAATCGGACTGCGATACCCGTTGTGGATGACAATGATGTTTTATTAGGTATTGTAACTATTGATGATATTTTATGGGTGACCAATGAAGAGTTCAGTGAGGATATGCAAAAAATGGGAGGTACCGAAGCATTGAATGAACCTTATTTAGATATATCAATATTTAAACTATTCAAGAAAAGGATTACTTGGTTAGTGGTTTTGTTTATTGGAGAATTATTTACCGCCACTGCCATGGGTTATTTTGAAGATGAATTGGCAAAGGTATTAGTACTCGCAAGTTTTATTCCATTGATTTTATCTACCGGTGGTAATTCAGGATCACAATCTTCCACATTAATTATACAAGCAATGTCTGTAGGTGAGATTTCCATTGCAGATTGGTGGAAAATTTTAAAAAGAGAAATCATTGGAGGATTTTTATTAGGCATTTTATTAGGCATCCTTGGATTTTTTAGAGTTGCCGTATGGCATTTGATTGTTCCAGGATTTTATGGGGTGCATTGGTTTTTAATCGGTATTACCATTGGATTTACCATTTTAGGTGTGGTGATTTGGGGAACAATTACCGGGTCCATGTTGCCGATTGTTTTAAAAAGTTTAGGTGCTGACCCTGCAGTGTCATCTGCACCTTTTGTTGCCACCTTAGTGGACGTCACTGCGATATTAATTTATTTTAGTTTGGCTTATTTCTTTTTAAGTGGCACTTTGCTTTAATGCACACCTCAGGATTACTTCACATTTAATCTCCTGGTAAACCCCCATTCAATTTGAATGTCAAAACATTCGAATACTATCATCTATTAAATTTTTTATATCTAATTTTGATAGATCATCGAATAATTACTTAAATAGTTTAAATATGTGTGGCATTGTAGGATATATTGGAGCAAGAGAAGCTTACCCCATTGTACTAAAAGGGTTAAAAAGATTAGAATATCGCGGCTATGATAGCACGGGTGTTGCTATTATTCAAGATGGAAATTTGCAAGTACATAAGAAAAAAGGCAAAGTTGTCGAACTTGAAGAAGCTGTAGTAGGCATAAACATGCACTCCAATGTTTGTATTGGTCATACGAGGTGGGCTACCCATGGTGAACCATCCGACAGAAATGCGCATCCTCATTTATCAAATAATGGACGCTTTGCAATGTTACATAATGGTATTATTGAAAACTATGCGCCTATCAAAAAAGAGTTGCTTTCAAAAGGATACACTTTTAAAAGTGATACTGATACTGAAGTATTGCTCAATTTTATTCAAGAAATACAAGACAATAATAAAAGCACATTGGAAGAAGCATTACGAATTGCCTTAAAAAGAATTGTTGGGGCCTACTGTATTTTATTGATTGATCAAGATGACCCAGAAACCATCATTGCTGCGCGTAAAGGAAGTCCATTGGTGATTGGCATAGGCAAGGACGAGCACTTTTTAGCCAGTGATGCTTCCCCAATTATTGAATACACTAAAGAAGTGGTATACGTCAATGATTATGAAATAGCCATTGTAAAAAAGGATGAGCTCATCTTGAAAAATTTAGGTAATGAAAAGCAAACACCCTTTATACAAAAATTAGACATGGAATTGGCCGCTATAGAAAAAGGAGGCTATGAACATTTCATGTTAAAAGAAATATTTGAACAGCCTGAAACTATATACGATTGTTTAAGAGGAAGATTATTACATGAGCAATTAGAAATTGTTATGGCGGGTGTAGATCATAATATAGATGCACTTACTAACGCATCGCGTATTATCATTGTCGCTTGTGGGACTAGTTGGCATGCTGGCTTGTATGCTGAATACTTAATAGAGGAACTTTGCCGTATTCCTGTTGAAGTGGAATATGCTTCTGAATTCAGGTACCGTAATCCAGTAATCCATCCTGGTGATGTTATTATTGCTATTTCACAAAGTGGCGAGACTGCTGATACTTTAGTCGCTTTAGAAAGTGCTAAAGAAAAAGGTGCTTTTATATTTGGTATCGTAAATGCGGTAGGAAGTAGTATCGCTAGATTAAGTAATGCGGGTGCATACACGCATGCGGGTCCAGAAATTGGCGTAGCGAGTACCAAGGCATTTACAGGACAATTAACGGTACTTGCAATGATCGCACTCAAAATGGCTAAATCAAAAGGGAGTATTTCCGAAGATCGCTATGTGCACTTAGTAAATCAATTAGCATCTGTGCCCGAAAAAATTAAAGAAATTTTAGCAGACACCTCCGTGATACAAGAAATTGCTTTAAAATTTAAAGATGCTAAAGATTTTTTATATCTAGGAAGAGGCTATAATTTCCCTATCGCATTAGAAGGTGCATTGAAATTAAAGGAGATCACTTATATACATGCTGAAGGTTATCCTGCAGCTGAAATGAAACATGGCCCAATAGCATTAGTAGATGAAACATTACCTGTTGTATTCATAGCAACAAAAGATATGTATTATGATAAAGTCGTTTCCAATATTCAAGAAATAAAAGCAAGAAAAGGACAAATCATAGCAGTGGCTAGTGTAGGCGATCAAGTTTTACCCACGATGTCCGAAAACATTATGTTTGTTCCTGAAATAGACGAAGTCATTGCTCCATTACTAAGTGTTGTGCCTATGCAATTACTTAGTTACTATGTTGGTGTTGCCAAAGGAATTGATGTTGACAAACCGCGCAATCTTGCAAAAAGTGTCACGGTGGAGTAGTATGGAAGGGTTGAGTTTGGTTTAAGTGATTTGAATACAAATGAAGCTAGACTTGGATTTAATATTTTGAATAAATAAACCCCGTCATGGAAATTGATGAAATTCTAGATTACGCATTATCCTTACCTGACACGGAAGAAGCAACCCCATTTGGGCCAGATACTGTGGTCATAAAACATCATGGCAAACTATTTCTGATACTTAATTTAAGTAAAGAACCTATTTCCTTTAACTACAAAGCCGATCCAGAAGATATTATCACACAAAGAGAGGATTATTCAGAATATATCATTCCCGGGTACCATATGAATAAAACACATTGGAATACCATGATCATTAACCGACAACTACCTGCAACACTGGTGCAAAGCCTGATAAAAACATCGCATGCTTTGGTAAGCAAACCCAGCAAAAAGCGCAAGGCCTAAATTCGGCTGAAATAGACCGCTAACAGGTGGAAACGAGCGAAATACATGGGTCATTTATTATATACATCAAGTAAGTTTTTAATTCATTTTTAATTATCTTTAAAAACGAACTGCTTATGAAAGATGTAAAAAATAAATTCTACCCAAGAAAAAAACTGGCTATTGTAATTAGCACATTAGTCATCCTCTGCTTTTTACAAATTTCATTGAATGGTTATGCGGAGTCACCGACTGGCACTGTTAGTAACGATTTTTTTTGGCTTTGGCGATTTTTAGGTAGGCTTCACCCTATTGCAGTCCATTTCCCAGTCTCCTTACTTTTATTTGCAGCGATACTTGAACTATTCACTTTAAAAAATTTTGATGCACCTTCTCGCACTGGGATCAGGTTACTTTTAGCTGCAGGAACTATCGCAGCAATCATATCCGCGATTATGGGTTTACTTCTTGTAAAAGAAGGAGGTTATGAATTACAAGCATCTAATATTCATCAATGGGCAGGAATCGGAACCGCATTTTTTTCTGCAATCACTTGGTTTTTATCAAATAATATTCACAAAAAAAATAAAAGAAACTTAATTAAATTATATCGTGTTTTTTTAATTACAAGTGCAATAGGCGTTTCCATCGCTGGACACTTTGGCGCTTCACTAACGCATGGCAAGGATTACATCACAGCCACGATTCCTTGGAGTGATCATTATGATAAAAGTACCAACTCAAAATTTGATATTACTACTTTCAAAAATGATACGACCCCTTTAACAAAACAACAATCTATTGAACTCAATGTAAAAGTGAGGGCCATTTTAGCACATAATTGTTATAAGTGTCATGGACCTGAAAAAATCAAAGGCGATTTACGACTTGATCGCAGAGATATGATTTTAAAAGGTGGTGAAAATGGCCCTGTGGTAATACCTGGTGATCCAGCAGCGAGTGATTTATATCGTCGTATTACCCTGCCCTCCAATCACGAAGATGCAATGCCTTCAAAAGGAAAAAAATTATCAGACGAGGATATTGCAGTCATTAATTTTTGGATTCAAAAAGGCGCCCCTTGGCCAGATAGTTCGGAAAAAAGTATTTTTAGATTAGCACCGCTTGCCCCAAGGAATCCTACCCTTCCAATAGCTACTGAAAATTTAACCAACCCAATTGATCTTTGGACTAACCAATATTTTACTGCAAACAAAATAATTTGGCCAAAAGTGGTGGATGATAAAACTTTTTTAAGACGTATATCATTGGACCTGGTTGGCTTACTTCCTAGTGCAGAAGAATTAGAAAAATTTGCAAAGGATAATAGAAAGAATAAAAGGGAAATTTGGATTAGAAAATTACTTAATCAGAAGGATGATTACAGTTTACATTGGTTAAGTTTTTGGAATGACGCATTAAGAAATGATTATACAGGGACTGGCTACATTACTGGCGGTCGTCGCAATATCACTTATTGGTTATTTAATGCGATAAAATCGAATAAATCGTATGACCAATTTGTAAAAGAATTATTAAACCCAACAGACGAATCCAACGGCTTTATTGAAGGTATTAAATGGCGTGGCGTAGTGAATGCAAGCCAACGTACCGAAATGCAAGCGGCGCAAAATGTATCACAAGTATTTTTAGGACTTAATTTAAAATGCGCTTCCTGCCATAATAGTTTTATAAGTGATTGGAAATTGACAGACGCCTATGCATTTGCAAATATTTTTGCAGACACCTCACTTGAAATAAATAGATGCGACAAACCCACGGGTAAATTTACTGGTGCACGTATGCTTTGGAAAGAATTAGGCGCTATCGATAGCAGTGCAAAAAGAGAAGAAAAATTAGCGCAATTAGCCACCAATATGGTACAAGCTTCCAATGGTAGATTTTATCGCACCATTGTCAACCGAATTTGGGCGCAATTAATGGGTCGTGGATTAATTGAACCAGTGGATGTGATGGACAATGAAGCGTGGAGTCAGGATTTATTGGATTGGATGGCATTTGATTTTCAAAAAAATAAATCCGATATAAAAGAGTTGTTGTTTTTAATTACTTCTTCAAACACCTACCAACTTCCTTCGGTAAGTTTTAATGATGCAAGTAAAATAATATCCCCGCAATATGTTTTCAAAGGCCGATTACGCAAGCGAATGTCAGCAGAACAATTTGCAGATGCAGCTAGTACTATCATTACACCCATTTTTTACGACTCCATGTCCATTACCTATGTAGATAAAAAAGCGGTACTCGAAGAAATTAAAAAACAGAAAGAAAGGCAGGAGAAAAAGAAAGCGGAGGAAAAGAAGAAAAAGAAGGACAAGAACAAAGAAAAGGAGCGTATAGCGCGTGAGAAAAAAGAAAAGGAGAAGAAAGAGAAGGAGAAAAAGGAGCGAAAAATGATGGCACCAAAAAAATTACCTCCAATTATTGGCGCATCATTTGTACGCGCTTCATTGGTGAACAATAATCCATTCTTAATATCGCTAGGAAGACCTACTCGTGAAACAGTTAGTACCAGTAGAGAATCGCAATCAAATTTATTGCAAGCCTTGGAATTAACTAATGGAGATCGATTCAACTCCATGATCCAAAGAGGTGCTATTATTTGGAAAAACAAATATATTAGTGGAGATGTAATCATTAAAGAAATATATGAACAGGCTTTAGGCAGAGCAGCAACAAAATCTGAATATACAATTGCTAAAAAAATATTAGGGGAAGATCCTACTACAGATGCCATTGAAGATTTGTTTTGGATAATCTTATTATTGCCGGAATTTCAAATTATTTATTAATTCATTTTAAGTAAATATTAATTATGTCAAGTCATTGGAATCGGAGAGAATTTTTAAAAAATAGCAGTACTGCTACCCTAGCAGCACTAGCTGCGGGTGCCCCATTAGCAGGTTTGTTAAGTGGCTGTAATTCATCAAAATTGACAGCAACAGCAGATACAGTTATTTTACTTTGGATGGCCGGAGGTATGGCACATACAGATACTTTTGATCCAAAAAGATATACCCCATTTACCAAAGGCATGATGGCGAATGATGTGTTAAGCACTTTTAAATCAGTACCTACTGCCTTGGATGATATCTATTTTTCAGAAGGACTTGAATCCATTGGAAAAGTATTGAATAAAGGCACTGCCATTAGATCCTATGTTGCAGG
>CAIWBA010000129.1 GCA_903910765.1 uncultured Bacteroidota bacterium | reverse complement strand
ATTTGGAATTGTAGGAGAGCCTACTAAATTGGAGCTTGCCATTGCTGAACGCGGACTGATGGTATTAGATGTGATTGCTATTGGTAAAGCAGGGCATGCGGCAAGGGAGGAAGGTGAAAACGCTTTGTATAAAATACTTGCTGATTTAGATTGGTTTAGAAATTACCAATTTGAAAAAGTGTCAGATTTACTAGGTCAAGTAAAAATGACGGCAACGGTTATTGAAACAGATAACAAACAGCACAATGTAGTGCCTTCCAATTGTAAAATGGTGGTGGATGTGCGTGTAAATGAATTGTATACTTTTGAAGAAGTATTAGCGACGATCGGGCAGCATGTAAAATCGGAAGTAACCCCAAGAAGTTTACGGATGAGATCCTCGGGTATCGCCCTGGATCATGTGATCATCAAAGCAGGGTTGGCGCTAGGTAAAGGATATTATGGCTCAGTGACTACTTCGGATAAGGCCTTGATGCCTTTTCCAACTTTAAAAATGGGGCCTGGTGATTCCGCAAGAAGTCATACCGCAGATGAATTTATATTTACGAACGAAATCAATGAAGGCGTAACCACTTATATTCAATTACTTTCAACAATTTTCAACCATGAGTAAACTTTGGCAAAAAAATAATGAAGTCGCATCTGCGGTTGAAAAATTTACCATTGGTAATGATCAAGCGATGGATCAATACCTGGCATCCTATGATGTTCTGGGTTCTATCGCACATATTACCATGTTATCGGAAGTTGGTTTATTGACAAAAGATGAATTAGTGCAATTAAAAAAAGTACTTGTAGAAATATACCAATCCGTTCAAGATGGAAATTTCAAATTAGCACCAGGCGTTGAAGATATTCATTCTCAAGTGGAAATATTATTGACAGAAAAGTTAGGGGATGTTGGAAAAAAAATTCATAGTGCCAGAAGCAGAAATGACCAAGTTCTAGTTGATATAAAACTATTTCTTCGTGCGGAATTAATTCAATTAAGCGCATCTGTCAATGATTTTTTCAAGTTATTGCAAACAAAAAGTGAAGCACATAAAAATGATTTGCTCCCTGGTTATACGCATTTACAATTAGCGATGCCTTCCTCCTTTGGTCTTTGGCTAGGTGCTTATGCGGAAAGTTTGGTGGATGATATGACCGTGCTGCATGCAGCTTATAATGTGGTTAATAAAAATCCATTAGGTTCTGCTGCAGGTTATGGATCTTCCTTTCCAATAAATCGTACAAGAACTACTGAATTATTGGGATTTGAATCCTTAAACTTTAATGTGGTTTATGCGCAAATGGGCAGGGGCAAAGCGGAAAGAATTACCGCAATGGCCATGGCAAATATTGCAGATACCTTAGCTAAATTAAGTATGGATGCCTGTTTGTTTATGAATCAAAATTTTGGATTTATTCAGTTTCCTGATACTTTAACCACAGGTTCTAGTATCATGCCGCATAAAAAAAATCCGGATGTGTTTGAATTAATTCGTTCTTATTGTAATCGGATTAAAGCATTGCCCAATGAAATCATGTTGATGACGACCAATTTACCATCGGGGTATCATCGCGATTTGCAACTTTTGAAGGAACATTTATTCCCCGCCTTTAGCCAACTTAAAAATTGTATTGAGATGGCTTCTTTGATGATTGAAAATATGGAGGTTAAAAAGGATTTATTAGCCGATACCAAATACCAATATTTATTTAGTGTGGAGGAAGTAAACAAATTGGTAAATGCAGGTATGCCATTTAGGGATGCCTACAAAAAAATTGGTGTAGACATTGAAGCTGGAAAATTTGCGTATACCACAGAAGTGAAACATACGCATGAAGGAAGTATTGGGAATTTGTGTACTAGTCAAATTGCAGATCAGATGAAAAGTATTCAAAGTAAAATGGGTGCAGAGAAGGTGCAGGCTTGTTTAAGCCAGCTTTTGAAATAGTTTCTGAATATTGCTAAGATAGTTGGATTTTGAATCCATTTCTGATGTATTTTTGCTCCCAATCTTAATAATTAATCTTTACATTAACAAACGAATAGCATGAATAAAATTGTCTTAATATTAATTTCTTTTAGCCTTGTAGGGGTTGGTTTTGCACAAACAACTAAACCTGCAATCATAAAAGCAACTCCATTAAAAGTGGCAGCTGCAAAACCGGTAACCACCGCTAAGGCGGCTGTGTCAAAAACAGCAACCCCGGTTAGTGTAGTTTTAAAAACGACAAAAGATAGTGCTTCCTACGCTTTGGGTTTTCGTGTTGCACAAAGTATGAAAGGACAAGGTTTACAGGACATTAATATGGCCTTGTTTGAAAAAGGGTTCAGTGCGGGTGTTATTGCAAAGTCAATTATACCTGATAGTTTATTAGACGTTTGTATCAAAAAATACCAAGATAATATGAGTTTAGAAAAAATCACATTCAACAGAGCAGTAGGAAAAGCTTTTTTAGAAGAAAATGCAAAAAAACCAGGTGTCGTTAAAATGACCAATGGCATGCAGTACGAAGTAATGGTTGCAGGAACGGGATCTGTAAAACCAACTTTGAATAACAAGGTAAAATGTCACTACCATGGCACTTTAATTGATGGAACTGTTTTTGACAGCTCGGTACAAAGAGGCGAGCCAATTACCTTCCCTTTGAATGGTGTAATCAAAGGCTGGCAGGATGCAGTTCAGTTAATGACAGTAGGTAGCAAATGGAAGTTGTTTATTCCTTCAGAATTGGCTTATGGTGAGCGTTCTGCTGGTCCATTTATTGGCCCAGGTATGACCTTAATTTTCGAGGTGGAGTTATTAGGAATTGAATAAGCTACACTTAAATTAAATTATTTCAACACCCCTAACTAGTGTATGCTGGTTAGGGGTGTTTTTGTAAATATTAAGTGGTAAATTTGCCTATTCTATAAATCAAAGTTAACAATGATTCAAAATATTTTTAAAGCAGCTATTTTTATTGTTTTGGTGTATGCCTGTAACCCAAACAATGTTAAAAGTGATACTGCGATTGCACAACTCATGGATAGTGCAGGTATGCAAGGTAGTTTTGCCTTGCTTGAAAATGGAACAGAACAATTTACGATTCAAAATTTATCAAAGTATAAGGATTCTGCAGCGGCACCATTAAATACGTTTTTTATTATTCCTGCATTAATTGGATTGGACAAAGGCATTGTAAACCACCATGATACGCTATTAAATTTAAATGATTCGGCAGCATTGTATAAAGCTGTTATCGCCAAGATAGGTCGCCAACAAATTTTAAAAGTGTTGGACTCCCTACATTATGGAAAAGGTATCGCAAGCGCCGACAGTACACATTTTTGGGAAGATGGGTCACTTATTATTACCCCAGATGAACAATTGGGTTTAATCAAAAGAATTTATTTTAAAGAATTATTTTTTCAAAAAAAATCACAAGAAAAATTAAAAAAAATGATTTTGATGGAAGATAATTCAAATTATCGATTGAGTTACATTACCGGCACAGATACCACAGCAAATAAAAATGCAGCATGGGTATTAGGCTATGTAGAAGAAAATCAACATCCTTATTTTTTTGTATTAAACACGAATGCGAATAATGCAGCTAACCTAACTGATAATAATATTAAACTACTAAAGAAGATTTTATTACAACAGGGCTTTTTAAAAGGAACTAGGTAGCCTCATTGTACTAAAATTATTATCTTTACTTTTTCTTTTATGCAATACTATTGTAACTCATTAACCTCCTATCAACGCTTACTTACACGTGAAGTAAAAGTGGGTAATATCATTATTGGTAACGGCCATCCTATTCGGGTACAAACCATGACCACCACCGATACCATGGATACTGATTTAACTGTGGCTCAGGTCATCAAATGTATAAAGGCAGGCGCAGAACTGGTTCGTATCACTGCCCCTAGTAAAAAAGAAGCTGAAAATTTAGCAAACATAAAGGCGGCATTGAACGCGCAAGGCTATGATATTCCTTTGGTCGCTGATATTCATTTCACACCTAATGCTGCCGAAATTGCAGCAACTATTGTTGCGAAAGTGCGGGTGAATCCAGGCAACTATGTTGACAAGAAAAAATTTGAACAAATTGAATATACGGATGCAGAATATTTGGAAGAAATTGAACGTATCAGAGAAAGATTTACGCCACTTGTTCTAATTTGTAAAGAACATGGAACTGCGATGCGTATCGGAACCAATCATGGTTCATTGAGTGATCGAATTATGAGCAGGTATGGCGATACTGCCATTGGTATGGTGGAAAGTGCGATGGAATTTTTGCGCATTGCGCGAAGCTTGGATTATCACCAAATAATTTTAAGCATGAAGTCAAGTAATCCGCAGGTGATGGTGCAAGCTTATCGATTATTAGTGCAACAAATGCAACAAGAGTTTAATGAATGTTATCCTTTGCATTTGGGTGTGACGGAAGCGGGAGACGGAGAAGATGGACGCATTAAGAGTGCCATTGGTATTGGCACATTATTAGAGGATGGCATTGGAGATACAATAAGGGTAAGTTTAACAGAGGATCCTGAATTAGAAATTCCTGTTTGCAAGGATTTGGTTAAAAGATATCCAGCAAATCGAATGAAAGGGGCACATCATATTCCAGAGATTGAACAACTACCTTATAGTCCTTTTGAATTTAAAAAAAGATTTACGCATTCGGTTTCAACTATTGGAGGTAAGCAGGTACCAGTGGTTATCGCAGACTTTACACATAAATCAATTATTACACGGGATGATTTAATCAGCATTGGCTATACCTATCATGTGGACACCGATAAGTGGACGATTTCTGATTTGGCTGCTGATTTTATTTATACACCCAATGGTGTTATTGATTTTGATTTGCCAGGCACCTTGCGCGTCATCACCAAACCTGAACAGTGGGAAACAGTGAATGATAGAACAAAGTATTTGCCATTATTTGATTTTAGAAATTATATCGCGGCACCTCGAAAAAGCGCCTTTATCAATTTTGTCATGGTAGATTGTTATTGCACAAAAAATGGCATTAGGGATGAGCAACTTATTGAAATTGCCAATGACAAGTCGGTGGTTTTTTGTTTGAGTAGTCAATTGGCACATGCTATGCCTGCGGTTCGCCGTATGATTGTTCGACTCATGGATTTAACAATTCAAAATCCTGTTATACTCATGACCGAAAGCGCTTGGACCAGTGCAGACGAGCATTTGATTCATTTTGCAACTGAGACTGGGGCTTTATTTTTAGATGGAATGGGGGATGGAATTTGTTTGGGTGTAAGCGCTAAGGTGGCTGCCAATGCAGAACAAAATAATGAATCAAGTAATGTATCGGGGCGTAATTATTTTAATAATACTTCCTTTGTACAATTTTTGAATACCATCAGTTTCGGAATATTACAAGCGACGCGAACTAGAATTTCCAAAACAGAATATATTTCCTGCCCTAGTTGTGGCCGTACTTTATTTGAATTACAAGAAACCACTGCAAGAATAAGGGCAGTGACCAATCACTTGAAAGGACTCAAGATTGCCATTATGGGTTGTATCGTAAATGGTCCAGGTGAAATGGCTGATGCTGATTTCGGTTATGTTGGTAGTGGTGTTGGCAAAATAACTTTGTATAAAGGCAGGGAAATTATGAAAAGAAATATTGACAGCACAATTGCTGTTGATGAATTAATACAATTACTAAAAGAGCATAATGCTTGGGTGGATCCCCAATAGTATTCATTACAATAGGAAGCAATATGTATAAGTTAGTGTACGCCTTTTTTTATCTTTTGTCCTTGATGCCTTGGCGTATTGCGTATGTCATTAGTGATTTTATGGCATTTCTTTTACAATATGTAGTTAAATATAGAAAACAGGTCATTGATAAAAATTTAACGATTGCTTTTCCGAACAAATCTGTGCAAGAAAGAAAATTAATTGCAACAAAATTTTACCAAAACTTTACTGATTCATTTATAGAGACCATTAAATTGATTTCCATCTCTACCGCTGAATTTGAAAAGCGATTTACTTCTAATGTGGAAGTGTTAAATAAATTATATGAAACTGGCCAGCCTGTTCAAATAATGGCAGGTCATTTTTTTAATTGGGAATTTGCGAATTGGGGTGTTGCCAAATATGGAAAATATCCATTTATTGCTGTGTATATGCCCTTGTCTAATCCTTATATTAATAATATAGTTTTAAAAATGAGAGAGCGTTTTGGAAGTATTATGATTCCTGCCACACAATTTAAAACGCAGTTTCATAAATATGCTACACAAGGAAATTATGCAATGGCATTAGCAGCCGATCAAAATCCTGGTAATCCAATGTCTGCATTTTGGGTTAATTTTTTAGGAAGACGCACCCCTTTTGTAAAAGGACCTGAAAAGGGAGCCAAGTTAAATAATACAGCGCAGGTGTTTGCTTATTTTTATAGTACCAAACGTGGTTATTATCATTTGCAATATGAAGTGATGACCACCGCACCCAATTATTATAAGGATGGTCAATTGACTACATTGTATGTTAAAATGTTGGAGGAAAAAATAAAACAAAATCCGGCAAATTATCTATGGAGTCATAAAAGATGGAAGTATGAATTTGATCCTCAAAAACATGCAAATTTAGTGGTTGATTAAAGCCCGTCTAAAGGATCCTTCGCTTTTTTTTCCTTAGTCACTTCGATGGTAAATTTATCTTTAAGTTGTAATATGCTTTGCCAGCCTCCTTTTACAACTCTATTATTATGAATGCCTTGTTTTTTTAATATACTAGCCGCGAGCGTATTAGCTTCGCCATCTTCACTTACAATATAAATATTAAAATGTTCGTCTAATTCAGACATGCTACCTGGATCGGCGAATTCCAATAATGGGAGGTGTATGGAATTTTTTATATGCCCTTGATTGTATTGCTCCTCGGTTCTGATATCTAATACCATCAAGAATTCATCAAATGGAATATCCATGGCTAATTCATCTGCTTCAACTTCAATGACTAAGTCATAACGTTTGTCTGCATTAAGCCAAGTAGCAAAGCCACCTTCCAGCCAGCCCTTGATATTGGCGAATCCTAATTTTTCAAAATAAGCCATGGCAATTTTTTCATTGTCATGCTCGCCAATAAATAATAAAGGTTGTTCGAAAGATAATAAACCTAAGGCCGCCGCCTGATGAATGATCTCAGGTTTAAAATGAATTGAACTAGGGATAAAGCCTTCTAAAAAGGAAGCTTCATCCCTAGTATCAATAATGAATGCATTTTCTTGGGTTAGGAATTGCTGAAATTGTTCGACAGATAAAGACATATTTATCCTACTAAATTTTCTACAAATTGGTTTACTTGTTCCAATCTTGCATAATCCACATTGTAAAAAATAAACTTGCCTTCGCGAATCGTGCTAACAATACCGGCTCTTCTTAAAATTGCCAAATGTTGTGAAGCAACCGACTGTTCTAATCTTAGTTTTACATAAATTTCAGTGACAGTTACTTTCTTTTGTTCATCAATAAGCTTAACAATTTGTTGTCTAAGCTTATGATTTAATGCTCTTAAAATCATTGCCGCTTTTTTTGCGTGCAATAAATCAACTTTCAATGAATTGGATCCATTGCTGAGTTGAAGTGTTGGAAGTGATTGATTCATTCAATTTTATTTGGGGGTTAAAACTATAAATGCGGTACAATTTAGCAATTATATTCTATTTAGTTTATTTTTTTGTTATATATATTTTATTAAAAATAGGAGCGTTGTACTCATATTTAAAAAAAATAGGACAATGTTGAAAGTCAAAGGTTTAACATTAACTCTATAATTAAACAATTATTTTATGAACGGCTTTTGGTAGTAATCTTTTAGATAGGCCGGGCCACTGTAGGCTAAGTCCTCAAAATCATTTGCCTTAAATTTATCTACTGCCAAGGCAGCCATATTATCAATGGAGTAGGAGCTGTCCAGATATAGCGGTAATTTATTTTGAAAATCAGCGTGTTGTGTCAAAATTTTTGTTTTTGCCACCCCCGATCCAATGCACAATAATGGGCCATTATTGAGTAAACCATGCAATAGGGTTTCATCCAAAATAAAGGCTTTTTCAGGAGCGAGGTAGTCAAGTGAATGATTATAAATTGCCCCAAAAATTTCCATCCTTCGAGCGTCAATCATTGAAAATACCTGCAATTTTTTTTCATTCACTAAGGCATCACCAGTTCCCTTTAAATGACCCATAGCTGCCTTGGCTAAT
>CAIWBA010000128.1 GCA_903910765.1 uncultured Bacteroidota bacterium | reverse complement strand
TGAAACAGGATTGCGCTCATTTTTAAATGCATATCGACCTATTTATACAGCCGTACAAAAATTAAATGCACCTGCTACTGTGCACCCACAATTGCAAACACTTTTTAAAAATGTACACTATTATTTTCCAGCTTATAACCTGCCTAAAAAAATAATTTATTTTATTGGACCATTGGATGGTTTTGGAAACGCAATTGGTTCGGATTATATGGCTATTGGATTGCAAATGTTTTTGGGTGATACTTCTTCCTGGTATAAATCGGAACAGATTCAAAAATACTTCCCGCCTTATTTAAGTCGCAATTTTACACCCCGCCTTATTCCCATTACTGCTGCAAAAAACTTAGTACAGGATATAGCACCGAATAGTAATTTAACACGCGGCTTAATTATAGAAATGATTGAAATGGGGAAAAGGCAATGCATCTTAAAGAAAATATTACCTGAAACCAATGATGCTGATTTGTTTGGATATAGTTCGTTGCAATATGCCGCTACGATGAAAGCAGAACAGGATATCTGGAATTATTTATTAAAAATGAATTTGGTTTATTCCAAGGATCCCAAAGTGACATCACAGTTATTAAGTGAAGGGCCTTTTAGTGTTTATTTTGGTAATGATATACCCGGCAATGTAGGCATATTTATAGGCTGTCAAATAGTGAAATCTTGGATGGCGCAACAATCTGAAAAAGATCAGTCCAATTTAATAGCGTTGTTGCAAATGCCTGCAGAAAAAATATTTGCCGATAGCAAATACAAGCCTTAATAAAATTAGGGGAAGCGATTTAACTAACTAGTTAAGTTTGACAGGGGCTACCATCTTAAATGAGGGAATATTTACATGAATAAGATCCTTTGAATCAATATTCTCCATCGTATAGTGTCCTTGCATTTTACCTAGTTCACTTTTTAAATGACAACCACTTACATATTGATAATTTTGACCTGGCATGATTAAAGGTTGTACACCAACTACGCCTTCGCCTTCTACCACACGAAATTCACTATTGCTATCATACACTTCCCAATAGCGCTTTAATAATTTCACAGGAAATGAATTGTGGTTTTCAATCGTGATACGGTAGGCAAACATGTACTCATTTTGCAAAGGATTACTATAATCTTTTTGGTAAAAAGTTTCGATACTTACCTCTATGCCTTCTGAAATTTTAGAGACCATATTGTGTCGTTTCCTTCAAATGCCCTGCAGAGAATACTGCGTAGTAAAAATAGCGTAAAATGGGTCTGATTTTACAAAATAGGAAGCAATTTTTTTTCAAACAACAACTAAGTCGCGTAACTTTGCGCCATCGAATCAATTAGGTAGGTTTTTTGCCTAGAATTTCGCCTTAAAATCCGAATAAAATGAAAATAGCAGTTGCAAAAGGGGATGGAATTGGACCAGAAATCATGGAAGCGGTTATAGCTATTTTTAATGCCGCAAAAGTGCCCATGGAATATGTGATGGTAGATATGGGAAAGTGGGTTTTTGACAAAGGATTTAGTAATGGCATGACCCCCGAAGCCAAACAAACCATTGAAGATTTAGGTATTTTATTTAAAGGCCCAATGGAAACGCCCAAGGGCAAGGGTGTAAAAAGTGTAAATGTAACTGCACGAAAAACTTGGAATACCTATGCGAACGACCGAAAATTTCAAACTTTAAGTGGCGTAGATACTGTTTTTAGTAAAGCAGGCATTCCGATTGACCTAACGATTGTAAGAGAAAATATTGAGGATACCTATGGTGGTATTGAACATATGCTTACGCAAGATGTTGCATTGGGACGTAGGTTTATAACACGTCCAGGTAGTGAGCAAGTAATTCGTTATGCATTTGAAATGGCCAAGAAAAAAGGGGCACGTCGTATTACTTGTGGTCACAAGGCCAATATTATGAAATTAACAGATGGTTTATTTCTTGAAGTATTTAAAGAAGTAGCCAAAGAGTATCCTGAATTAAAATCAGATGATGTGATTGTAGATGACTTATGTATGAAATTAGTGAGTCGTCCTGATTTGTTTGATGTGATTGTATTAACCAATTTGCAAGGAGATATTGTAAGTGACTTATGTGCTGGATTGGTGGGTGGACTTGGTTTTGCACCCTCTGCAAATATTGGCGATCATATTTCAATTTTTGAAGCAGTACATGGCACAGCGCCAGATATTGCTGGAAAAAATATTGCCAATCCTACTTCCTTGTTATTAAGTGGCTTAAGTATGCTTCGACACTTAGGATTAATGGAGCAAGCAGTGGTTATTGAAAATGCTTTATTATATACTTTGGAGTCAGGTGTGCATACGGGCGATTTTGGCGATAAAAATATTCCTTCTGTAAACACCACGGTATTTGCAAAAGCGATTATTGATAACTTTGGCAAACAACCCAAACACAATCCTAAGCCATTCCTACCAAATTTTTATGTAACACCTACTAATTTTAAATTGGAACATAATCCAATGTTGCAAAGTGATTTAAGAGACCAACATAAAATTGTTGGCGTTGATTTTTTTATTGAAAGTGCGGATCAACCAAAAGTAATTGCTGATAAATGTTTAACACATGCGAGTGAAAGTTTGACCTTGGTCACCATTACCAATCGAGGTACCCAGGTATGGCCATCAGGTTCGGTATTTACTAATTTGGTGAACCAATTTTATTGCCGTTTTGAAACGGTGAATGAAGCGCCACTATCACAGGATCAGGTCATTGATTTGTACCGATCCTTGGCCAAGGATTTCAAAATTTGTTCCTTAGAAGTACTTAATATGTGGGCGGATAAAAAAGCGTATAGTTTGGCCCAAGGCCAGTAGTTGCATAAGATTTAAAGCTTTCGGCTTTAAATTGCTTCTTTTTACTATAAATTTCCCTTTTACGGCTTGAAAAAAACCATTTTTAGTGTAATTTCACCACTCATTTACAAAATAGTCTTTTACCTATGGCTGAAGTTATCTTAATGCCCCGTTTGAGTGATACCATGACTGAAGGAGTTATTGCTGCATGGCATAAAAAAGTGGGGGATACTGTTAAAAAAGGAGATTTATTAGCCGAAATTGAAACGGATAAAGCAACCATGGAATTGGAGAGCTATCAACAAGGTGTTTTATTACATGTAGGTACTCCGCGTGGTGGCAAATTACAAGTCAATGATTTATTGGCAATCATTGGAACTGCAGGCGAAGATGTTTCTGCATTAGTCGCACAAAATACCAATTCAGTTTCTGAAACAAAAGCAGCGCCTGAAAATACAAAAGTTGAAACACCTACTGCTCCTGTAGCAGCAAGTGCTGACAATATTGATTTAAGTAAGATGGAGGAAGTGGTTTTAATGCCGCGCTTAAGTGATACAATGACGGAGGGGGTGATTGCGGGGTGGCAGAAAAAAGTGGGAGATGCGGTAAAGAAAGGAGAAATTTTAGCTGACATTGAAACGGATAAAGCAACCATGGAATTAGAATCCTATAAAGATGGGATTTTATTATACCAAGGAGCACAAGCAGGAGAGAAAATTTTAGTGAATCAATTGTTATGTATCATCGGCCAACCAGGTTTAGATATTGATGCGATTGTGAAATCAGTAAAAACTTCATCAGATAGTCCTGCCGCTGTGGCACCAGTCGCACAAGAATCAAAAGCAGCACTAACGTCAACTGCAGCTCCTATAGTTGCAGCACCAGTTGCGCCAACGGCCGCTGTTGTGAACGAAGGAAGAATTTTTGCTTCACCACTTGCTAAAAAAATAGCCAAAGAAAAAGGGGTGGATTTAAAATATGTGAAAGGATCAGGGGAGCATGGAAGAATTACTAAAACTGATTTAGATAATTATACACCAGCAAGTGCAAACAATTATACAGCATCAGCGCCTATTGGGCAAGTAAGTTTTGAGGATACACCAGTATCACAAATGCGTAAAGTAATTGCGAAGCGTTTAAGCGAAAGTTTATTTACTGCGCCTCATTTTTATTTGACGATGAAAATAAATATGGATGCGGTAGTTGAAGCACGTGCAATGGTCAATGAAACTTCTCCAGTTAAAATAAGTTTTAATGATTTTATCGTTAAAGCTGTAGCACTTTCCTTAAAACAACATCCTAAAGTTAATAGCAGTTGGTTGGGTGATGTAATTCGCACGAATCATCATGTAAATATTGGTATTGCAGTAGCAGTGGAAGAAGGCTTGTTGGTTCCTGTACTTCGTTTTGCAGATGGTTTAAGCTTATCACAAATCAGTGTTTCTGTTAAGGAGTTCGCGAAAAAAGCAAAAGATAAAAAATTACAACCAGCCGATTGGGAAGGAAGTACTTTCACTATTTCTAATTTAGGCATGTTTGGTATAGATCAATTCACGGCAATCATCAATCCGCCAGATGCTTGTATATTAGCGGTTGGTGGTATTGCACAAGAACCAATTGTGAAAAATGGTCAAATTGTACCTGGTAATGTTATGAATGTGACCTTAAGCTGTGATCACCGTGTGGTAGATGGCGCAACAGGATCAGCGTTTTTACAAACGTTAAAAAGCTATTTAGAAAGCCCGATTAAAATGTTTATTTAACAATATGCTAAATAAGTATTAGCACTAAGAATTTATAAAAAGGCTCCGTTATTTTAAAAGTAATGGAGCCTTTTTTGTTTAAATTAAAAAGATATTGAATGAAAAAATTATTACAAGTTTTAAATGATTTTGAAAAGCAAGCGCCGCTTTATTTAAAAAACAATAAAATGGTATCTGAAGCGAATGTTGGATGGCATATCATGCATAGCTGCTTGGTGATTACTTCAATTTC
>CAIWBA010000127.1 GCA_903910765.1 uncultured Bacteroidota bacterium | reverse complement strand
TAAAATGAAGATCGGCCTGGTGTGCCCCTTTTAATAATTTTTCAAAGTTTTCGTATCCAACGGTCAATGCAATGGAAAGTCCAATGGCACTCCATAAGGAATATCTTCCGCCCACCCAATCCCAAAACTCAAACATATTTTTACTACTAATACCAAAAGTGTTTACCGCTTTTTCATTGGTAGATAAGGCCACAAAATGCGTAGCAATATGTTTTTCATCTATGGCTTTTTGTAAAAACCAAGCACGTGCCGTATGCGCATTGGTCATGGTTTCCTGGGTAGTGAATGTTTTTGATGCAATCAAGAATAAGGTTTCTTCTGCGTTCACTTTTTTTAAGGTCTCTGCGATATGTGTGCCATCCACATTACTTACAAAATATATTTGTATCCCATCCACCCAATAAGGTTTCAGCGCTTCAGTGACCATCACTGGACCTAAATCACTTCCACCAATACCTATATTAACAATCGTGGTAATTTTTTTTCCTGTATAACCTTTATGTGTGCCATCATGAATGTTATCACAAAATGTTTTCATTTGTTTCTGCACTCGTAAAATTTCAAGCATTACATCCTGCTCATCCACCATAACAGGTTTACCGCTAAAATTTCTTAAGGCGGTATGTAAAACCGCTCTTTGTTCGGTTTCATTAATTGCCTTTCCCTCAAATTGTGATGCAATGGCTTTTGATAATCCACATTCATTCGCCAATTGAAATAATAATTGTAATGTTTTATCAGTGACAATATTTTTTGAATAATCAAATAAAATATCTGCAGTGGTAATGGAGTACTGATTAAAGCGAGTAGGGTCGGAAGCAAACAAATCTTTCATTTGCTTTCGGTTCATTTCTTCTTCAAAATGCTTTTTTAATACAAACCAGGCCTGAGTCGATGTTGGGTTAATTCTTTCTAACATAATCTTTTCTATTTCACTATTTTTTATCCGCTAATGTGCTCAATTTTATAAATCCTTTTTAAACTATAATTTTTCAATAGTTGCTATTGTCGTCGATAACATTTCATCGGTGATGTCCAAATGCAATACAAATCGAACAAGGGCAGGAGTCATTGCAATGACTAAAATGTTTTTCTCTTTTAAAGTTTGCGCTAATTGTGTGGCATTATATTTCCCTTCAATTTTTGCAATAACAATATTGGTTTCCACTTCAAAAACCTCTGTGACGAAATCTTTTTTTACTAATGCATCTTTAATGAGCAATGCTTTTTGATGATCTTGTTTTAATCGATCCACATGATGATCCAATGCATAAATACCCGCAGCTGCTAATGAACCTGCTTGACGCATGCCACCACCAAATACTTTTCGCCATCTTCTTGCTTTTTTAATAAAGGCCGCATCTCCAACCAAAACACTTCCAACGGGTGCGCCTAAACCTTTACTCAAACAAATGGAGATGGAATCAAACACTTTGCCGTATTGTTTTGAATCTTCCTTTTTATGTACAATGGCATTAAAAATTCTAGCCCCATCCAGGTGTAATCCCAAATGATGCGTTTTTGCAATTTTTTGTATTTCTTCGAATTCTTTAAAATCATAACAAGCACCACCGCCGCGGTTACAGGTATTTTCCAAACTAATTAACCTGGATATTGGTTTGTGCACATCCTCTGGATTGATAGCGCCTAATAACTGGCTAGAAGTAATTCTGCCTCGGTTGCCTTGTAATAATTTTACTGAACAGCCAGAATTGGAAGCAATCCCACCACCTTCATATTGATAGACATGGGATAATTCCTCACAAATCACCTCATCACCAGCTTGGGTATGCGTTTTAATCGCCAATTGATTGGTCATAGTGCCACTAGGACAAAACAAACCTGCTTCCATACCAAAAAGGCTAGCCGACTTAGCTTCTAAAGCATTAATACTTGGATCTTCTCCAAATACATCATCTCCAACGGGAGCTTGGTGCATAAAAGCCAACATTTCGGGGGTAGGAAGGGTAACGGTATCTGATCTAAAATCAATCATATCGCGAAGATAATTCTCAGAAAGGGAATATTCTCAAAAATTTACCCTTTTGGGGACATTTTAACGGGAAAATAGGTGCATAAATGCTTTACAATCAATATTTGCTAAATTAGTCTCAAAATTGTACCTTTGCCGACTAACATTTGGTAAAATTCCTTATTTTACTTATCGTTAGACACAACTTTTTTGACCTTTACATCGTTATACCTTTAAATAAATTCTTTGCATGAGGCAGCTTAAAATTGCAACACAGATTACCAACAGAGATTCGCAAGCGGTTGAGAAGTATTTACAAGAGATTTCTAAAATCTCTATGATTAATCCTGAAGAAGAAACCACTTTAGCGCAGCGCATTAAAATGGGGGATCAGCGTGCTTTGGATAAATTAGTACAAGCCAACTTACGTTTCGTTGTATCGGTTGCAAAACAATACCAACACCAAGGTTTGTCTTTATCTGATTTAATCAATGAAGGAAATTTAGGTTTAATTAAAGCAGCACAACGTTTTGATGAAACCAAAGGTTTTAAATTCATTTCTTATGCGGTTTGGTGGATCCGTCAATCAATTTTGCAAGCTTTGGCTGAACAAGGTCGTTTGGTGCGTTTACCTCAAAACAAAATTGGTACCTATAATAAGGCCAACAAAGCATATATGGCTTTTGAACAAGAACATGAGCGTGAACCATCCACTGAGGAGTTGGCAGGAATTTTGGAAATGTCTGAGACTGAGATCAACAATATATTTCAATCAAATACACGTCACACTTCATTAGATGCACCAGTGCATGAAGCAGAGGATGTAGCCATGGGTGATTTATTAAAAGGCGGTGATGAAACGGACGAAGATGTAATGAAAGATTCTTTAAGAGAAGAAATTCGTCGTGTACTTAAGTCATTGAGTCCTAGAGAGGCAGAGATTGTTAATGCCTATTTTGGTTTAGATGGAGAAAATGGCGTTACGATTGAACAAATAGGTATTAAATACGATTTAACGAAGGAAAGAATAAGACAAATTAAGGAGCGTGCTATTAAACGTTTACAAAAAGCGAGATACAGCAATGCACTTAAAGCTTATTTGGGCTAGTAGTTTAAAATATTATCAAGCCCCTTCAATCTCAGGATTAGACGGGGCTTTTTTTTAGGTTGTATTTAGTAGCAAAATAATTTGATATCATAGAAATTAGGTTATAGTATAGAAATTTGAATAAGAAATAAAGAAGTTATGGAAACAGAAAAAGTAAGCATTTTAATTATAGGTTCAGGCCCTGCAGGTTATACCGCTGCAATTTATGCTGCTAGGGCAAATATGAAACCTTTGTTATACCAAGGTATTCAACCAGGAGGTCAATTAACTATTACCACGGATGTGGAGAATTATCCTGGATTTCCAGATGGTATTCAAGGCCCAGAGATGATGGTGAACTTTGAAAAACAAGCGGCCCGTATGGGTACGGATATTCGTTATGGCCTTGCAACTAAAGTTGATTTTAGTGGGGAAGTTAAAAAGGTATGGATTGATGATGAAAAAATCATTGAAGCAGATGCGGTGATTATTTCTACAGGCGCCAGTGCTAAATGGTTAGGTATTCCAAGCGAAGAAAAATTTAACGGTTTTGGCGTGAGTGCATGTGCTGTTTGTGATGGCTTCTTTTTTAAAGGAAAAGAAGTAGCGATTGTAGGCGCTGGTGATACTGCTGCTGAGGAAGCGCATTATTTATCTAAAATGTGTACTACAGTGCACATGATTGTTCGTAAAGATCAAATGCGTGCAAGTAAAGTAATGCAGGATCGCGTTTTAAATACACCGAATATTAAAGTTTATTTCAATAGCGAAACGGATGAAATTTTAGGAGATAAAACTGTAAATGCGGTTAGAATAAAAAATACTAAAACCAACATTTTACAAGAAATTCCAGTAAGTGCTTTTTTTGTTGCCATTGGTCATAACCCGAATAGTAGTATTTTTTCTGAGTACATCAAAACAGATGAAACTGGTTATATATTAACGGAGCCAGGTACCACTAAAACAAATGTTCCAGGTGTATTTGCTTCTGGGGATGTGCAAGATAAAAACTATCGTCAAGCGGTAACAGCTGCTGGTAGTGGCTGTATGGCTGCCTTAGATGCAGAAAGGTATTTAACTGCAAAAGGGCACTAAAATAAAATCCATGTCAACAAATCAAACCATGCGTATTAGTCTGAACAAATTATTATTTGTTGGCTATCATGGTTTATATCCTGAAGAAAAAAAATTAGGTAATAATTATTCTGTTGAAATTGATATTGACTTTATGCCCAAGCAAGGAGTCATTGATCAATTGGATCAAACCATTGATTACGTGCAGGTATATGCAATTGTAAAAAAATGGATGGAAATCCCAACACCTTTATTAGAAACCTTAGTTGGTAAAATAGCAGATGATATTTTGTCATCACAAACCTTAGCTAATAAAGTATTTGTAAAAATTACTAAGCTTCATTTACCTATTTCTTCCTTTGAAGGTAATGTGTCCGTTAAAATTGAAAAATCAAGAAATTAGAACACGCAGCTAATTTTATGCACTAATAGTTTTCCTACTTCAAGGAGCTATATCTTTTTGTCCTTCCAGCGATATGATTTGATGTATAAATAGGAAGGTATTAATAAGGTTAACCAATATATAATTTCGCACATCCATCCAATGGTAATTGGAAATTGATAATATTCAATGGTTACATAAGCATAAACCAGATAAATAATAATAGCTACAAATTCAATGGCTAAATTAATTTTTGATTGTCCTGTACCCGTCACTCCGTTTAACCAAATAGTAGCGATAGACATTAATAACAAGGCGATGGAGACTACCCTTAAAACTGGTATACCTTCCTGCATGAAACCTTCCCCTTGTCCATAGATGGATAAGAATTGATGCGCAAAAACATTTAATAGTATACAAACGCCTAAAGCAAAGCCAAAACTCCATTTAACAATTTTATTAATTAATGGAATTACTTTATCCTGCATATTTTGACCAATAATATTACTCACCATGGTATTGGAAGTAGCCGCAAAAGCCCAAGTAAAGCTGCCAAAGAATCCAAAAATATTCCGCATTGAATTGGACACTGCTAAGGATTGTTCCCCTCTATGTTCAATCAAAATGTAAAATATTTCCCAACTAATAATACTGATCATGTATTGCATCATGATGGGGGAGGATTGCACTAAAATGAGTTTAATATAATCCCATTTAATTTCAAAATTTTTAAATAATTCAAACCTTGCACCAATCTTTTGATAATGAATCACCAAATAAATAACAAACAAACCCATCACTTCTGAAATAATGGAGGCGTAAGCTGCGCCATTCAAGCCCATAGCAGAAAATCCAAAATGACCAAAGATCAAGCTATAATCAAAAAATATATTGAAAGCGGCTTCAGTAGCGGTACCAATAATTAAAAATTTACTTTGATTCGTTCCAACCAACAATGCATTACGCATTTGATAAATAAACAAAAAGGGGACACCCCATATTCTAATTTTCAAAAATTCAATGACTGTATTGGCTCTTTGTGTATTATGTAATACGCTATGAAAAATACTAGGTGCGATAAAATAGGTAAATGCGATTGCAAAGACTGATAATAATACTGAGATAATAACGCCCTGATTAAACAATACACCAATTTCATCTACGCGATTTTCGCCTGCGCGACGGGAAATAAGCGCTTGAAGTCCATTATTCAATCCTTGTCCCATCACCCCAAAAATCAAGTAAAACACACCTGTAATACCACCAATCGCCAGGGCTTCTGAACTTAAAGCACCTAAGAATATATTATTAATGACAAAATTAACCTGCGGAACCATAATCGCTAAAGCAATGGGTAAGGATATGGCCAATATCTGTTTACTTGAAACTGTAACCTGTAAGGATGGATTGCTATTGCTGCCGCTCATATCGGCAAATCTACAATTAGTTTTTACAATGAACTGCCCCTTTTTTTATAATATTGCATAAGAATTACAACATGGCAAAGAAAAAAATTGGTATTTACGGGGTATTGGAAAGCACCGCTAATAATAAGGTGGAGGATTTATACCTTATTGTGGATGAATCTGCGATTGCATTTTCAGTAAAGAATAACATTTCTAATACCTATCAATGTTTTGAATACTTTGTCAACGATCCAGAAAATATTGGATGGAATCAATTAGTGGCCTATTTACAGAATAATTCAAAATTGATTCAAAACACGTATGCTAATATTTATTTTGTGATGAATAACAGTAGTTATATGGTTACAAAAAAATATAATATCACCGACCACTTATTGTATAAAAATGAACTCTCCTTATTACATGAAGTTTCCCCGGAAGAAGAAGTGCAATTAGCCCCACTCGCGAATGATAAAATGTTGGTTTATTCAATACCTGATCATTTAAATACATTACTAACCCGATCATTTCCAACGGGCAAATGGCATCATTATACAGAATACCTTTTGCAGTATCCTAAGGATGGGGTTAATGTGACCATGTTTAATAATAACTTTTGTGTAGTGATTCATCAAGAAGGACAATTAAAATTAATTAACCATTTTAAAGTAGGGGGGGATGACCAAAATACCTATACGCTTTTAAATACCTGTTCGAATGCTGGTATTGTT
>CAIWBA010000126.1 GCA_903910765.1 uncultured Bacteroidota bacterium | reverse complement strand
CACAAACTACTTTAGCCAACCCCCAAAAATTATTATCGCTTGCTTATTTTTTTCGGAACCATTATAAAAATAATACGCTTCAACTTTTACAACATTTCTACGAGCTAGATGCATATTATAGCATGGCAATGGCAGCGAAAAAATTTAATTTTGTTTTTCCTACTTGGCTTAATAGCGAAACCCCGCAACTTGAAGTAATTGCTGCGATACATCCACTCGTTCCAAATCCTATAGAAAATACCATTTCACTTTCAAGTCAAACTAATTTGTTTTTTTTGACTGGCGCCAACATGGCTGGTAAAAGTACATTCATTAAAACCATTGGAATTGTTATTTACTTGGCACATATTGGTATTGGAGCCCCTGCAGCAAAACTGACCCTGTCTTTATTTGATGGCCTAATCACCAACCTAACTATTGCTGACAATGTGGTCAAAGGGGAAAGTTACTTTTTCAATGAGGTACAAAGAATAAAAAATACCATTGAGAAAATCATAGATGGTAAAAAATACTTTGTGCTGATTGATGAACTTTTCAAGGGGACCAATATCCAAGACGCTATGAAGTGTAGCACTGCAGTTATTGAAGGGTTGCAAAATTTAAGGAATAGCTTATTCATAATTAGCACCCACTTATATGAAATAAGTGACGGACTAAAAAAATATAATAATATTCAATTCAGTTATTTTGAAACTGAAGTCCGTCAAAAAGAACTGGTATTTCACTACCAACTAAAACAAGGCGTCAGTCAAGACCGCTTGGGCTATTTAATTTTAGAGAGAGAAGGGGTAGTTGACCTGCTAAATAACATGACTAAAAACAAGTATTAATACTTAATTAGCGCCCCATTACAATTGTAGATTCAAGCAAAAAATATGCTTGTAAAAACAAAAGGCAGTGCCTTAATTGGGATTGACGCCGTAGCCATTACTATTGAAGTAAATGTAAGTATGGGACAAGGCTATTGCATTGTAGGCCTACCAGACAGCTCGGTAAAGGAAAGTTTGGACCGAACCGAAAGTGCCATTAAAGCAAATGGCTTTAGAATGCCAAGAACAAAATTGGTCATCAATCTATCGCCCGCTGAATTAAAAAAAACTGGAGCCGCATTTGACTTACCCATCGCTATTGGCATATTAGCCGCTTCTGAACAAATCACTCCTATTCATTTAATTGATAAGTATATCATGATGGGGGAATTGGGCCTAGATGGAAAATTATACCCGATTAAAGGCGTCCTTGCCATGGCGATGCAAGCAAAGGCAGATGGCTATTTAGGCATTTTACTTCCAAATGAAAATTCAGCCGAAGCTGCATTAGTAGATGATATGGACATTTACTGTTTTGAAAATTTAAATGAAGTCGTTGATTTTATTGGAAACCCTACATCAAGATCGCCCATCAAAAGAACTAGCATGGAAATGGATCATGAAATAAAATCGGTGACAGATTTTTCGGATGTCAAGGGGCAGGAAAATGTGAAACGGGCCTTAGAAATTGCGAGTGCAGGTAGTCATAATAT
>CAIWBA010000125.1 GCA_903910765.1 uncultured Bacteroidota bacterium | reverse complement strand
TTCAGAAAATCATTTACGGTTTGCACTTTTGATGGACTCAGTTTTGGTCCCATTGCATTTAAGACGGCACTCGTAATTAGTCAAATGTTGGGTTATTTATTAGCCAAGTTTTATGGCATTAAATTTATTTCAGGATTACAAAAAGTAGATCGGTATAAAATTATTTTTTTACTAACGGGTATTTCTTGGTTGGCTTGGTTGTTGTTTGCGATTGTTCCTGCTCCGTATAATGTTATGTTTTTATTTTTAAATGGATTTCCATTAGGTATGTTATGGGGTGTTGTTTTTTCCTATGTAGAAGGACGCAAAAGCACTGATTTTATTGGCGCTGCACTAGCAGTGAGTTTTATTTTTTCCTCCGGTTGGGTAAAATCGGTAGGCGCATGGTTAATGGCGCAATATCATGTTACCGAATTTTGGGTTCCGTTTTTTACCGGATTGGTATTCGCGGTTCCATTAATTATATGTGTGTATGGATTAGAAAAAGTACCGCCGCCTTCCGCAGAAGATGAGGCGCTCCGAACCAAGCGCATACCCATGACTGCATTAGATCGCAAGCAATTATTAAAACAATATTTGCCAGGTATTATCGCCTTTGTAGCGATTTATTTATTCGCTACTATCTTCAGAGATATACGAGATAATTTTTCGGCAGATATGTGGAAGGAGATGGGTTATGGTTCAAAGCCGGCGATCTTTACCCAAACAGAAATCCCGATTACCATTTTTATTTTAGTGATCATTGGCGCGGTTGTGTTAATAAAAAATAGCTTTAAAGCATTAATGGTTGCACATGTTTTTATTTTGCTGGGCTTTATTTTAGCCGGCGTTTCCACGTATTATTTTACACAACAATTATTAGACCCTTTCTGGTGGATGATTTGGGTTGGGCTTGGATTATACTTGGTGTACATTCCTTTTAATTCCATCTTCTTTGACCGATTGATTGCTGCATTTTCCATGAAGGGCAATGCAGGTTTCTTTATTTATGTGGCGGACGCCGTGGGTTATGTAGGCAGCGTAAGTGTTATGCTCATGAAAGAAGGCATGCGTCTACAAATAAAGTGGACGCAGTTTTTTTCACAAAGCGTAATGATACTCTCCTTTGTTGGTGTTTTTATCACAGTTTACGCGATGTATTATTTTTTCTCCAAGGCCAAAACCACCCCGTTAATACAATAACGCAAACCAGTGGGTGGCGGCCCATCTTCAAACACATGTCCTAAATGTGCTTTACATTTTCCGCATTGCACTTCGGTACGTGTCATACCATGGGTATTATCGGGCGTATATATAATGGCACCTTTAGTAATAGGATCAAAAAAACTAGGCCAACCACAACCGCTATCAAACTTGGTATCACTTTTAAATAATGGATTCCCGCAAGCAACACAATGATAGGTACCCACCTCCTTTGATGTTTCAAAGGCGCTTGAAAACGGACGCTCGGTTCCTTTTTGTCTTGCAACAGCATAAACTTCAGGTGATAATATTTGCTTCCAAACACTATCTGGGACAACGACCTTTTCCTTATTGGTAGTAGAATAATAAATGTTTTTAGACATAGTATTGTTTTTTGTATTGGCTTTATTGCTGGTTTGTGAACAAGCGGTTTGACTGATGAAAAGTACCAAAAAAAGTAATTTATACATAGACGTGATTATAGTTACAAAAATACTAACAAGCATTCAGATAAATTGTTTAGTTTTTTGGTTTTTGTTGACCAAAATTTTAGGCGAGTTGTGTATATTTGTTGGCACCCTAATTATTTAGCATGTTCAATTTAATCTTATTCGGACCTCCCGGTAGCGGCAAGGGCACTCAAAGTGAAAATATTATTGCAGCGTTTGGCTTAAAACATCTTTCTACTGGCAATTTATTAAGATCTGAAATAACGCAACAAACCCCTTTGGGATTAGAAGCAAAAAACTTTATGGATCAAGGTCAATTAGTACCGGATGCAGTGGTGATTGGGATGGTAGGTAATTTTATAGATGCGCATCCAGGAGCAACCGGTTTTTTATTTGATGGCTTCCCAAGAACTGCTGCACAATGTGTTGCATTAGATGCTTTATTAAAGGAAAAGTCAAGTGAAATTAATATTGTATTGGCATTAGAAGTGGCCGAAGAGGAATTAGTAAAAAGATTATTAGGACGTGGCGCTACTTCGGGTCGTAGTGATGATACCAATGAAACCGTTATTCGTGCTCGAATTCAGGAGTATCATGATAAAACTGCAGCAGTTGAAAAGTATTATGCGCAGTTTGATAAAGTGGTATCTATTAAAGGCGAGGGTTCGGTAGAAAGTATTTATGCTGATTTGAAAAAAGAAATTGACGCAAGAATTTAATTTATTGTTGAAAATACTTAACAAAAAAGGAGTCCCGATTTATCGGAACTCCTTTTTTTATTGCAAAGCTTGCGTAAGCCGCTATCCATTTTAAATATTCAATCCTCCACAAGTACTAATCACCTGACCTGTGATATAACTACTTAAATCGCTTGCTAAAAATAGGGTGGTATTGGCAATTTCTTCTGCTTTACCAAAACGACCCAATGGTATTTTTTCTAAAAAGCCTTTCCCTGCTTCCCCT
>CAIWBA010000124.1 GCA_903910765.1 uncultured Bacteroidota bacterium | reverse complement strand
CTTACCTTTGAGGTCATTAAAAAAAGCATTACAAATATAGCTTTTTAAGATGAACACTGCTTAAAATTCACCGACATGATGACCAGTTCAGAAATAAGACAACAGTTTTTAGATTTTTTTGCTTCCAAAGGCCATGCAATAGTGCCCTCCGCTGCTATTGTAGTCAAGAACGATCCTACTTTATTGTTTACCAATGCAGGAATGAATCAATTCAAAGATTATTTTTTAGGTAACCAAGTGCCAAGTCATACACGTATTGCAGACACGCAGAAATGTTTACGTGTAAGTGGTAAGCACAACGATTTAGAGGAAGTAGGTGTGGATACCTATCATCATACGATGTTCGAAATGTTGGGGAATTGGAGTTTTGGCGATTATTTTAAAGGCGAAGCAATTGAATGGAGTTGGGAATTATTAACCAAAGTATATGGCATTGACCCAGCTAAATTATATGTTAGTGTTTTTGAAGGGGATGCTTCCGAAAATTTACCAGCGTCAAGCGAAGCTTTAATGCATTGGAAAAAATGGGTATCTGAGGATAAGATAATTTACGGCAATAAAAAAGATAATTTTTGGGAAATGGGTGACACTGGACCTTGTGGCCCATGCAGTGAAATACATGTGGACATGCGTTCCGACGAGGAGATTGCAAAAATACCTGGTCGTGATTTAGTCAACAAGGATCATCCACAGGTAATTGAAATTTGGAACAATGTATTCATACAGTACAATCGAAAAAAAGATGGCAGCCTGGAAGCACTTCCAAATAAGCATGTGGATACAGGTATGGGATTTGAAAGATTAGTAAGGGTTATTCAAAATAAAAAAAGCAATTACGATTCAGATGTATTTACTGGAACGATTGACGCAGTGGCTAAAATCACAGGTAAACAATATGATTTTAGTGGGAGCAAACAAGCCATTGCATTTCGAGTTTTAGCCGACCACATTAGAGCAATAGCATTTACGATTGCAGACGGACAGTTACCAGCAAATACAGGTGCAGGTTATGTAATCAGAAGAATTTTAAGAAGAGCAGTGCGTTATTATTATTCCTACTTGGATTATAAGCAACCCTTATTACACCAACTGATGCCTTTATTGGCAAATCAATTTGAGCAAGTATTTCCTGAATTAACCGCACAATTAGATTTTGTAACCAAAGTGGTGAAAGAGGAAGAGGAAGGATTTTTAAGGACATTAGAAAAAGGATTAAAACGAATTGATGATATTGTAAAAACGCATTCAAAAGGAGCGACCATTGATGGTAAATTAGTGTTTGAGTTGTTTGACACTTTTGGATTCCCAGTAGATTTAACTAGGTTAATTGCAAGTGAAAATGATTTACTGGTAGATGAAGCAGGTTTTGAAAAGGAAATGTTGCAACAAAAAAACAGAAGTCGTGCGGCTACCGCCATTGACACTGGTGATTGGATACAAGTAACAGAAGATATTGAGACTAAGTTTGTTGGGTATACACAAATGGAAACTAATAGCACCATCATTAAATACCGACATGTAAAAGCAAAAGGGAAGGATGCATACCAATGGGTATTGCGTGAGACCCCTTTTTATGCAGAAAGTGGTGGACAGGTGGGTGATTGCGGTACATTAACTTTTGAAGATGGTACGATATTAGAAGTAACGGATACAAAAAAAGAGAATAACCTTTTTATTCATTTCACGGATACCCTTCCTAATGTAATTGGAGAAAATGTAAAAGCACATGTGGCTATTACGCAAAGAAAAAATACCACCCTTCATCACTCCGCAACGCATCTATTACATGCAGCATTAAGAAATGTGTTAGGAAAGCATGTTGCACAAAAAGGTAGCTTGGTCAATGCAGAACAATTACGTTTTGACTTTTCTCATTTTGCTAAAATGACCCCAGAAGAAATAAATGCGGTTACTATTTTAGTGAATGAAAAAATAAAAGCAAATATTCCAGTGGTGATTAATGAAATGGACAAAGCAGATGCCATTCAATTAGGCGCCATGGCTTTATTTGGAGAAAAATACGGAGATAAAGTTCGTGTAGTTGTGATGGATCCTAATTATTCTATTGAGTTGTGCGGTGGAACACATGTAGGTCACACAGGTGAAATTGGTCACTTTATTTTAAAGGCGGAAGCTTCTGTTGCAGCAGGCGTAAGAAGGATTGAAGGTGTGGTTGGTGAAGCTGCGGAACAATTTTTAACAGAAGTAAAAGAAAAATTACACAAACAAATTGTGCAACTGTCTGAAGCATGTGAAAGTATTGCTACAAAAATAAATATCCAATTTAAAGCACCTGACTGGAATGAAAATACGAGTACGGATGTTTTAAATGATACCATCGTTT
>CAIWBA010000123.1 GCA_903910765.1 uncultured Bacteroidota bacterium | reverse complement strand
TAAGTGTACAAATATCGTAAAATTAAGGGGTATAAATGGGCTTAATTTTCCACAAATAAATCGTTAAAAACGGACTAAAATTCCCTTTTTACACCTACAAACATTAACTTGCCTGTCTATGGGGATACAAAATTTATATAGAGGTGTTCATTTATTTGGATTACTTATTTTATTGGCTAGCTGTAGTACCCTTAAAAACTTATCCTTTCCAATTAAACCAGGCAAGCAAGCTGTTGTATCTGAAACCCAAAAAACCCCTAGAACCATGGAATTTTTGGAAGATATTTCGGTGACTCCTGGAAAAATTACCATCAATAACGCCTCTAATGCTGTTGAAACTGAAAAGCCAGCGGTCATTAATAAAAATTATGAAATGATGCCCGTGAATTTGTCTGATATAGAAAAGGCAAATTGGCTACAAATTAAATATTCGCTTAAAATGGATATTGCGGTCGAAGAAATTAAAAATATTCCATTACTGCAAAAAATAGATGAATGGTGGGGTACACCCTATGTTTTGGGCGGCAATTCTAAAAATGGTGTTGACTGTTCCTATTTCACCTTGGATGTAATGCGTGATATATATAAAGTAAATTTAAAACGTACCGCAGCTGAACAGTATGAGCAAAGTGTAAAAATTGAATGGAATAATTTAAAGGAAGGGGACTTAATTTTTTTTAAAACCGAAGGACGTCGCCGCATTTCACATGTGGGTATATATTTAGCCAATAATAAATTTGCACATGCAAGTACAAGCCAAGGGGTAACGATTGGTGATTTAACCGATCCTTATTGGCAAAGAAGGTTATATAGTTTAGGAAGAACTAGCCCACAATAATCATTTAATTTATTGCTACTTAGTTTTCTAAGGATGTAGTTACGTAATATAATCTGTTGATGATTTTTACAAATTCTTTTATATCAAAATCCGCTTGGGTAATTAATTTCTTTTGTGGAATATAATCCATTGGATTTAATTGGTATTTTTTCCCTTTATAGTTTAATGCTAGGGGCAAATTAAAACCAACAACACAATTTTTCCATTGGTAAGTCAATATTTTTTCTTTCTCATCATATTGGTAAATAAATGATGGAATTTGCGTGTTCCTTAAATATTGGTCAAAGAATTTTGTAAAGTTGAATCCTGCAGATTTGGAAATATAATTTTCAATATCAACACTGTTCACTGTTTTATGATAATACTGTTTGTTTAGATTAATTAGTATTTGACGGAACAATGAATCATTATCTATGGAATGCCTTAAGCTATGTATTAGGTTAGCACCTTTATTATACATATCGCCAGCACCTTCTTCATTCACGCCATAATGTGCAATAATGGGTTTGTTATTTTGTATGCCTCTTCTAAGTCCAAAATTATAATCATTACCCGCTTCAATGCCATAATAGTATTCGGTCATTAAGGTTTCAGTATAATCTGTAAAACCTTCATGCACCCACATGTCAGCAATATCATTGGTAGTGATATTATTGGCAAACCATTCGTGCCCACTTTCATGTACAATAATATAATCCCATTTCAAACCCCAACCAGAGCCTGATAAATCACGTCCTAAATATCCATTGCCAAATTTGTTGCCATAGGCGACGGCTGATTGGTGCTCCATGCCTAAATGCGGTGATTGCACTAATTGATAACCATCCTCATAAAAAGGGTAAGGCCCCATCCAGTATTCAAATGCTTTCAACATTTGAGGCACTTGCGTGAATTGTGCTTTTGCTTTGGTGGAATCTTGTTTTAAAACCCAATAATGTAAATCTAAATTTCCTTTTAAGCCATTATAACTTTCACTCCAACCCATGTAGTCTCCAATGTAAGGGATGATATTATAATTGTTTATAGGGCTTTTAACTTCCCAGGTATAGCTCGTCAATTGATGGTTATTTTCTTTTTTAATCATGCGGCCATTCCCAATAGCCATCAGTGTATCTGGCACATTGATTGTTAATCTAGCACCATGATCAGGTTCATCGGATTGGTGATCCTTGCAAGGATACCAAACTGAAGCACCCAATCCTTGACAGGCTACTGACATCCAGGGTTTACCATTGGCATCTTTTTTCCAAATCCAGCCACCGTCCCATGGTGGTCGAACCGCTTCGCGCGGAATACCATGGTAGTAAATGACTAATTTAAAATTTGCGTTTATATTTAATTTTTCATTGAAATTGGCAATGGCTACATTTAAATTTCTTGCATAGGTCAGGGATTTACCTGACTTTGTATTAGGCGCAAAATAAACGACACTATCAATGATTAAAGGCTGTTGTAAGTCAATTTGAATGTTATTAGCGGGCTTAACTACTTTTGCTGTCCAACTCACTTGTCCAATGATGGATTTTGTTTCATAGGTAGGAGTTACTGTGATATCATAATGTTGAATATCAAACCAATCGCGGTGTTCATTTAAACTTCCTCTTAAAGTATCCTGTAAATTAAATACGGGTTGGCTTTTTAAAGCCAATGAAAAAAAGAACAATACAATAATGCATAAAGTGTTTTTCATAAGGGCGCTTTAATTAGTCGTGATTAATAAACAATTATTGATACGATTTTGATATTATTCTTTGATCAATTTATCAGCAAATACTTTTTCGAATTTCTCCAATTTTGGGCCAATCACATATCTGCAATAACCTTGATTTTTATTGTTGTTATAATAGTTTTGGTGATAGTTTTCGGCAGCATAAAACTTTTCGAATGCTTCAACGGTGGTGACCACCGGATTAGGCCAAGCTTTTGCGGCGTTCAATTCTTTGATATATTTTGTAGCCAAGTCGGCTTGATGTTTGTTGTGAAAAAATACAACGCTACGATATTGTGGACCCACATCATTTCCTTGTTGGTTTAAAGTAGTAGGGTCGTGCGTTTTCCAAAAGACGGATAATATTTCGTCTAAACTAATCTTTGTGGTATCAAACAATACCTGACATACTTCCGCATGCCCTGTATTTTTATCGCAAACCTGCTCATAGGTAGGGTTGTCAACAAAGCCGCCACTATAGCCACTTGTTACTTTAACAACACCTTTTAAACGTTGAAAAAAAGCTTCGGTACACCAAAAGCAGCCAGATCCAAGTGTAATGGTTTCAATATTAGTCATATTTATCTTATTCGATTTACTGTTTGTATTATTTTGGGCACATGCGCTAAAGCATATAAATAGGTATAATAAAATACTTGTTTTTTTAAGGCCTTGCATAAACTTGTTTTTATAAATATAATACAATTAATATACCCAAATTGTTTAAAGGAGGTTAATGTTTATTTAAGTAAATTTGCCCGCTCATACGCCCATGAAAGTATATCCAGAAAATGCATTATCTCAGTTAGAATTTGATAAAATCATTACTATTTTATTAAACTATTGTCAAACGACCATCGGTAAGGAATTGGTGAACGATATCCGGATTCATACCCATCTTAAGTATATACAAACAGCCTTAAGGCAAACTCAGGAATTTAAGTACATCAAATCGGCTGGTCAGTATTTTCCCGCTGATTTTGTGATAGATATCCGAAGGGATTTGAAATTATTGGGTATCCCAGGCGCACAATTGGTCGGAGAGCAGTGGCTATTGGTAAGAAAGTTAGCGGATCATACTTCACAAGTATTTAAATGGTTTGATGCAGAACGACAATCAGCCTATGGG
>CAIWBA010000122.1 GCA_903910765.1 uncultured Bacteroidota bacterium | reverse complement strand
TACATTTGATATCAACTCTGTAATATATCCTTTAATAGTTTTATGTAAGGAAGTATAATCAAAGGGAAGTATATCCGCTTCTGATAAACGAAGTACTGCGCGTCCTGATGTTTTAGCAAGTGTTACGCCGTATTTAAATTCAACATCTTTAAATCTTGAATAATGATCGTATGAATCATAAATAGAATGATATTCGCCGCCAGGATTTTCGCCGCCATATCCTATATTCAATGCAGGAACACCCAGGTGTTGAATAAACGAAGAATAATCGGATCCGGAACCCATTGCGCCTAATGGATAGGTAGTTGCTTCAAAAATTTCCTTCTTAGATTTAATAGCACTTGCATTGGTTGCGCTATTTGCTTTTTGTCTTTCAAATACAGAAACACCCGCTTGTGGATCTATCACAGATTTACTAATATCTGTTACGAAGTTTGATAAACCATGTGAACCTTCCACACCTAAAAATCCGCGACCGTTACCGTCTGAATTTATATAGGCAACTGCTTTAGATTGTAATTCAAGTGCATGGTCTTCGACCCACTCCGTGGAGCCCATCAATCCTGGTTCTTCTGCATCCCATGCACAATAGATTAATGTTCGTTTTGGTTTCCATCCTTGTTTTAATAAACCACCAATGGCAATAGCTTCTTCTAATTCAGCAGCAATACCACTAATAGGATCATTGGCACCGTTTACCCATGCGTCATGGTGATTTCCTCTAACAATCCACTGATCTGGATATTCCGAACCTTTAATGGTTGCAATAACGTTTAAGCCTGGTCTTAACTTCCAATCAAATGCTAATTTCAAATGCACTTTTGATTTACTTGGACCAATGTGATAGGTTATTGGTAAACCACCTGCCCAATCTTTGGGTCCTACTGGACCTGCCATATCTTTTAAAAGTGGCATAGCGTCTCCGTAACTTATTGGAAGTACGGGGATTTTTAATAAGTTTTCTGCATCGTTATGATTTACTCTTGGCGCATTTGCAGTAGATGCTATATTGGGTGTGGTAGGGTCACCTGGATAAATAACCATATCCATAATTGATCCACGTTGTACAGTTTGATCGTTTTTATAGGCACCAATTGGATATACATCACCCGCACTATACCCATCATCTGCAGGATCAGAATAAATCAAACAGCCTATTGCCCCATGCTCTTGTGCTACTTTGGGTTTTATACCTCTCCAACTACGACCATATTTCGCAATTACTATTTTTCCCTTTACGTCGATACCATATTTTGCTAGGGTTTCATAATCTTCTGGTAAACCATAATTTACAAAAACTAAATTAGCAGTAACATCGCCATCCGCACTCCAGCAATTATAAGTAGGTAGTTGGTCTAATTGTCCCGATGTAGCATCTTCCTTGAATGAAGGTTCTTTTAAAACTGCTTTGAAATTAGTTACACCACTCATTTCTAAAACACGTGTAATTGGCGTTGGAAACATTAACTGGTAGGTCTCAATTTTCGTATCCCAACCATTGTCTTTAAATACTTTTGCAATTTCAGACGCAACAAATTTTCCACCAGCTGATCCAACATGATGTGGAACAGATGATAATAATTTTATATTTTGGCCAACACGCGTAGCATTTAATTGTGCATCAAAATCAGCTTCAATTTTTAATTGCTTATCTGCATTTTTAAATCCAGTGATGGATTTTTGTGCAGTTGTTGATAGTGTTGAAATAAAAATTAGCGAGAGGTGGAATAATATTTTTTTCATTTGAATCAATTACGTTTTTTACAATATTTTTTTTGTGGTTATATTTTTAAAATAGAAAGCTTAGGGCTTTTCTATACTTCTTGATAAGTAATGGGTATAGTCGGGTAGTTTATATTCGTAAACCTCCTGCATAAATTTTGATGTAATTAAAAAATCGGCCGTGGTGCGATCACAAGCCATGGGTAGGTTCCAGGCCACCACTAATCGTAGCAATGCCTTTACATCACTATCGTGTGGTTGCGCTTCCATCGGATCAAAAAAGAAGAAAACCATATCGATATCACCCGATGCAATCATGGCACCTATTTGTTGGTCCCCGCCCAATGGACCACTTAATACTTTTGTAATTTTTCGATCCAGCGCCTCCTCAATTAATTTACCTGTTGTTCCGGTAGCAACTAGCTTGTGTTTTGCTAAGGCTTTTTTGTTGTATGTGGCCCACTCGATCAAATCCTTTTTTTTATTGTCGTGCGCTATAAGTGCAATTTTTTTTTCTTTTTCAAAACGACGCATATGTTCTTTCATGATCTTTATATTTTAAAAAGTGACTACTTACTTGCAAATTTACTAACAAGTGGAATAGCGACCAAGGTAATTAATAT
>CAIWBA010000121.1 GCA_903910765.1 uncultured Bacteroidota bacterium | reverse complement strand
TGGCCAGAAGAATATTGTGGCAATTGTGATAACTGTTTACATCCAAAAGCGAAAATTGAAGCAAAAGAACAATTGGTTAATTTGTTACAAGTCATACAAGCTTTAGATGAAAGGTTTGCTGCAGATTATGTGGTAAAAATTATTTCGGGAGAATATATTCCGCAAATTGGTTTGTATCGACATGAAAAATTAGCTGTATTCGGTATTGGAAAAGACTACGATAATTTATTTTGGAATAGTATGATTCGTCAAGCGATGCTTGAACAAATGATTGAAAAAGATATTGAAGAATATGGTTTACTAAAAGTGACGGCGAAAGGAAAAAAATATTTAAAAAAGCCAACCGCATTCAACATTACCTTGAACAATGTATTTGATGAAAATGCAGAAGATGATGATAGCGAAAGTGAAGCCACCGTTGGCGCTGCAGCGGATGACCGATTATTTGAAATGCTCAAAGGTTTACGACAAACCGAAGCTAAAAAAATTGCCTTGCCTCCTTTTGTGATTTTTTTAGAAAACTCATTACAGGATATGGCTACATTATATCCTACTACTTTAGCAGAATTGGAAAGATGTCAAGGCGTGAGTAAAGGAAAGGCCATCAAGTATGGCAAACCTTTTATTCAAATGATTGCCCAATATGTAACAGAGAATAATATAGAAAAACCGGATGACTTTATTATGCGATCCGTTGCCAATAAATCGAATAATAAAATTTACATTATTCAAAATGTAGATAAAAAAATTCCATTAGAAACCATCGCGAAAAATAAAGACTTAAAATTAGAGGCCTTGTTAGAGGAAATGGAAACGATTGCGGCTAGTGGTACAAAATTGAATTTGGATTACGCTATTGACGAATGGTTAGATGAATATGATCAAGCAGAAATTTTAGAATACTTCAAAAACTGCGATACTTCTTCTTTACAAATTGCACAGGAAGAATTAAGTGAAAATGATTATAGCTGGGAACAGTTAAAAATTATGCGCATCAAATTCTTAAGCGTTGTAGGGAACTAGGCGCTTATTTTTATAATTGCACATTCAATGATGCTCGGCAAAAATATATAAGAAGCGTCGTTTATTTATTGCTATAGTTTTCTCCAATACTTAAATAAGTATTTACTCTTTCGCTTACATTGTTACGAACGCTTAAATAAAATAAATTATAATCCGCAAAGTGATAATTAGGAGTGTTGTATAAAAAATTTCCAAAAAATTTAGGCTTCTTAGTCCATAAAACACCTCCGTGATTATAAGCGCCTGCTACCTTTGGTGTAATCGTCTTGAAATTATACAATACCGATCCATTATTTTTTACTCTATCAATTTCTGTTATTTTTTCACTCCAGCTCAATGGATTTGTTACTATAGAAAGATATTTTTCTTGATTTATCCAATCAGGAATATAACCTTCTTTATAGGTGCGCCATGCACAGATACAACCCAATGAAGTGGGTGTAGCACAGGGCTTTAATTGTGTATAATCAGCAGCGTTAATCGCCATTCCAACCACATAAGCAGCAATTAATTTTTTTGCGAGTGGTTTGTCATCAAAATATTCTTTTAATAATCTAATGGCATGGGTTGATCCCTGACTATGAGATGCAATTATAATGGGTCTGCCATTATTTTCGTTTTTCATGTAATAGTCAAATGCCGATTTGATATCTTGATAGGCTAATTCAAAAGCAGCAATTGCTTTCAGTGTATCTGCATGACCAACGGGCGAGTAACTTTTAATATGCGCTTGGCGATATCTTGGTGCAAAAACACGACCTGCAATATTAAATAAGCTTGCTTGATTTAAAATGGTCGTATAATCAGTTTGAATATTGGTTTTTATATCTTTAAATGACGCATTCCATCCGTAAGGCTTTGTTGAATCCAAATAAGTGGTGGGGTGTAAAAAAAATACATCTACTTTATCATTGGGTTGGTATTGCTTAGCTAAAACAATTGGTAAACTATCCGATGGGTCCTTTTTATTTGGATGTGCGGCCCAGTAAATTAGATTACTATAGTCTGGCACTTCATTATAAGCTTCCTTAGCGTAGGTCGGGGAATATTTGACATAATTATTTTGCGCACAACTGCCTAACATGAGCAGTAGGATAAAAGAAAGTGGGAAACGCATAAAATGAAGGATTAATGTGTGATTGCTGCTTACAAAGTTAAATATAAATATGGCAATCACAACATCTAGGATTGTGCGTGGGTATTTTTTATAGGGTGTTTCTATAAAAACAATTAATTTTAAGAAAAACAACGCTTTTGTATTTATTACGCCATATCCCTTTTTTACGCGCTGTATTTAGCTATAGTATTACAGCATTTGGGGGCCCGCAGGTGGCTGTTGCTTTGATGCAAAACCGATTTGTTCAAAAGCGAAAGGATGTGACTGCCGAGGAATTACTAGAATACAATGCCTTTTGTCAATTATTGCCAGGCGCTTCCTCTACCCAAACCATTACTTTAATCGCTTATAAAAGAGGGGGTGCAACACTCGCATTCATTACTTTATTAGTTTGGATCCTACCAGCAACTATTTTTATGACTTCCTTGGCAATTATTACTACCCACTTTGAATTAACGCAAGGTTTAAAAAGTTTGGTATTACTCCAACCGATGGCCGTTGGATTTTTAGCGAGCGCAGGTTTATTGTTATATAAAAAAGCGATAAAAAGTACGATAACCTTCTTTATTTTCTTAGCAACTACCATCGTTACTTATATTGGTTTTAAAACGCCTTGGACCATTCCTATTATCATTGTTTTAGCAGGCATCATTACTAATTTTAGTGGCAAAAGAATTCCAAATGATGGCCCCCCACCTAAAAAAATAAAATGGAGTGGGCTATTTATTTTTATTTTCTTATTTCTTTGCGCTGGGTTTTTATCTGAACAAGCAACTCGTCAAAATTGGGAATATCGAAAAGCATTTAACTTATTTGAAAATAATTATCGTTTTGGAAGTTTTGTTTTTGGCGGCGGCGATGTGCTAATACCAATGATGTATGAACAATATGTTACTAGGCCGAAATCAGCGGTGGTTAAAAAAAATAAACGCGACGTATTGAAGCTAACAAGTACAGAATTTTTAACGGGCTCTGGTTTTGTTAGAGCAATTCCTGGTCCCGTTTTTTCAATCGCAAGTTATACAGGCGCAGTTGCATTAAAGGAAAAGGGAATTCCAGGACAGGTTTTGGGCGCAGTGATTGCAAGTATCGGCGTATTTTTACCTAGTTTTTTAATTGTGTTATTTTTTTTCCCATTATGGCAAAAATTACAAAAGTATGCCGTTTTTTATCGCTCATTGGAAGGCATTTATGCATGCATCGTAGGGATCATGATTGGATCTACTTTTTATTTACTAAAGGATGTGTTAGTGCAATTGCAACTGGGTGATGCTATGAATTTGATCACTTTCCCCATTGTATTTTTGGCTAGCACTTTTTTATTATATTATCAAAAGCTTGCCCCGCAATGGATTGCTTTAAGCTGTGTTTGTATGGGTACGCTATTATATTTATTATTTTAAAAGGTAAAAACCTGTTAATTATAATCCTTCATCTGCTATTATTATAAATCCTTTCATAAGTTTGCAGTCAATATGCAAAAGAGGACCGCGGCGTTCATTTTTTTTATTTTCATTTTTGTTGCCAATCTAAATGCCCAATCGGTATCTATTAGTGGGAATGTATATGATATTTCGGGGAGGCGTCCCATTGAGTCTGTTATTGTTTATAGTTCTGCAAATCGTGCGATCACTGATTCACTAGGCCATTACCAAATTCTTGTAAAAGCAAAAGATTCCCTTTGGTTTTCCTTATTTGGGAAACACACGCAAAAGTATACCATTGACACTATCGAGGATTTGCAGCACTTCAATATAATTATTCATGTAACAGGCTATGATTTACCAGAAGTGCGTGTTCGGAACTCCTATTATAAAATAGATTCCATACAAAACAGAGCAGATTATGCTAAGTTTTTTAATTATTCAGCCCCTGGATTGAAACTAAGTAATAATCAAAATTTGTTTGGTCCGAATGGATTAACGATAGGCTTTGATTTAGATGAAATTATTAATATGTTCCGTGTGAAGCGAAACCGCAATCTGCAATTCTTACAAAATAGGTTATTGTCACAGGAGCAGGAAAAATACATCAACTACCGCTTTACCAAAAGATTCGTTCAAAAATTGACCCATTTAGAAGGCCCTGAATTAGATAAATTCATGGAATATTGTAGGCCAGATTATGCGGTATTAGCCCTACTAAATGACTTAGAATTAGGGGTATTCATTGAGAAAAGGTTTGCTATTTATAAAAAAGGGGGATAAAGCCCTGCCATTCATCTATTTAGTTTCAAAAAAAAGGCTTTTTTGGCTATCTTTAAAGCTAAAATCGAACTGTTTTGAGAAAATTACATCTACTTGCCATATGCGCCACTTTGTTAGCGGTCGCATGTTCCAAAAAGCCGAAGTCGGCAGATAAATTCAATCCGAATGCGCCTGTCTCTGTTGATATTGCTGTTATCGAGAATCAAAAAATCGATAAACAAATTGAAGTAAATGGTTCCGTGTTAGCCAATGATTATATTGACCTTCATCCAGAAACCAATGGACGTGTTGTGTTTTTACAAATTCCCGAAGGTAAAATGGTTCAATCGGGTACTGTTTTAGCAAAACTAAATGATGCTGATTTACAAGCACAACTTGAAAAAATAAAGGTCCAATTAGAATTAGCTAATATTAATGAACAACGCAATAAGCAATTGTTGAATGTAAAAGGGATTAATCAAAGTGATTATGATATTTCATTACAACAAGTAAAAAGTTTAAGAGCGGACATTGCATTCACACAATCTCAAATTGATAAAACAATTATCAAAGCTCCTTTTACTGGATTGTTAGGGTTACGACAAATTAGCTTAGGGGCATTTATTAATAATACAACGACCATTGCATCGCTTCAAAAAGTAGATCAATTAAAAGTTGACTTTACTTTACCTGAAGTTTATCAAGGCTTTATTAAAGTTGGTAAAAAAGTAAAAATTGAAAGTATTGGCGGGGGTGATGCAAAATTAAGTGCTACAGTTACCGCTATCGAGCCTCAAATTATTGCAACCACACGCAATATTAAAGTACGTGCTGTATTACAGGGAAAATTATTACCCGGTTCCTATGTAAAAGTAATGCTTGGAGAAAATACACAAAAACCAACCATCTTAGTGCCTGCAAATGTAGTTATACCGGATTCTCGTAGTAAGCAAATAACAATCGTACAAGGTGGCGTTGCAAAACTAATTGATGTTGAAACTGGTTACCGTACTACTTCCTCTGTTGAAATCACTAAGGGTTTAAAAGTGGGTGACAGCATTATCGTTGCAGGAATGTTATTTGTGCGACAAGGAAGTAATGTTAAAATTGGCAAAACAGTGAAGCTTACCGATATCACTAAGTAGTGCATTAAAATAAATTTTATATTAAGTTATACTAGATGAATATATCTGAACTTTCCTTAAAACGACCAGTACTTGCTACTGTTATGAATATTGCCATCATACTTTTTGGTATTGTTGGTTTTACATTTTTAGCTTTACGTGAATATCCTGCGATTGATCCACCCATTATAAATGTTCAAACCAATTATTCAGGTGCGAATTCGCAAGTAATACAAAGTCAAATAACGGAGCCACTTGAAAAATCAATCAATGGTATTCCAGGTATTAAAACAATTAATTCATCTAGCTCTGTTGGATCATCTAATATTACTGTTGAATTTAATTTAGGGGTAAACTTAGAGACTGCGGCTAATGATGTTCGTGATAAAGTGAGTCAGGCTTCTCGCAGTTTGCCTGAAGATATTAGTAGTCCACCCGTTGTTTCTAAATCAGATGCAAGTTCGGATTTCATTGTATTGATGACTTTAAAAAGTAAATCAAAAAGCATTTATGAATTAACGGAGTATGCGGAGAATGTTTTACAACAGCGTTTTCAAACGATAGATGAAGTGAGTAATGTGAGTGTTAGAGGTAAGCGTTATTCAATGCGTATATTTCCTAATTCAGATTTGTTGAATGCATTTGGTATTGCTTTTAATGATATTCAAGTGGCGTTGAACAAAGAAAATGTGGAATTGCCCGCAGGAAAAATTAATGGTACTAAAGCAGAATATATTATTCGAACATTAGGTCGATTATCTACAGAGGCTGAATTTAGAAATATCATATTAAAGCAGGATGGCACTGGAATTATTCGATTAGGGGATGTTGCTAAAGTAGAATTAGGCCCAGAGCAAGAAGATCAAGCTGTTTATTTTAATGGTGCGCAATCCATTATGGTAACACTTTCACCACAACCTGGCGCTAACTATATTAAAATTGCCGATGAATTTTATAAGCGTTTGGACGAAATTAAAAAATCAAATAAAACGGATATTGAATTTGATGTGCCTATTGATAATACAAAAAATGTACGTAGGGCTTTAGAGGAAGTGAAGGAAACAATTTTTATTTCATTTGCGTTGGTGGTACTCGTTATATTTTTCTTTTTTAGAAATTGGTTGATAGCAATCAGACCACTTATAGATATTCCTATTTCTTTAATTGCGACTTTTTTCATTATGTACCTTGCAGGTTTCTCTATCAATGTACTTACATTATTAGCCATTGTTTTAGCAACAGGGTTAGTGGTGGATGATGGAATTGTGGTCACCGAAAATATATTTAGAAAATTAGAAGAAGGCTTGCCTTTAAAAGATGCAGCTAGAGAAGGTAGTAAGGAAATTTTCTTCGCTGTAATTTCTACTTCTATAACGCTGGCCGTGGTATTTATGCCAGTTATATTTTTACAAGGGTTTATTGGTTCCTTATTTAAAGAGTTTGGCGTTGTAGTAGCCGGTGCCGTTTTGGTATCTGCATTTGTTTCCTTGACCATCACGCCAGTGCTGAATGTTTATTTAAATCGGAAGGATGGCAAACAAGGAAAGTTTTATGAGCAAACAGAACCCTTTTTCAAAGGGATGGAAAACGGTTATAAAAATTTATTGGCTAAATTTTTAAAAATACGTTGGATGGCTTGGGTGATTGTGTTAGCCTGTGTTGGGGTAATCGTTTTAATTGGAACTACCATTCAATCTGAGTTAGCGCCAATGGAGGACAAGGGGACCGTTCGTGTTACGATGACAGGACAGGAGGGAACTAGTTTTGAGGACATGCGTAGTAATTTATTAAGAACTATAAGATTGATGCAGGACTCTGTTCCCGAACATGCATTTACCTGGGGTAGTGTTCCGGGATATGGCGGTTCAAGTGGAAGTAGTAGCGCATCCGGAAGGATTGGATTTGTGCCTTTATCCGAGCGAAAAAGAAGTCAAACAGAAATTGTTAATGATTTAAATAAAAAGGTAAAAAAATTCAAAGATGTAAGAGTTTTTGTGGTGGAAGAGCAAACTATTTCAGTAGGTATTTCCTCTAGAGGTTCATTACCTGTGCAGTTTATTATTCAGAATTTGGATTTCCAAAAAATACGCAACGTCATTCCTGAATTTTTAGATGCGGCTCGAAAAGATAAAACTTTTCAAAATGTGGATGTGAATTTAAAATTCAACAAACCTGAATTTGATTTAAACATTGATCGTATGCGTGCGCGCGATTTAGGTTTAACCACTGCTGATATTTCTCAAGCTTTGCAATCTGCATTCAGTGGCGCCAGATCCGCTTATTTTATTATGAACGATCGTCAATATGAAGTAATTACGCAAGTGCCAAGAGCGGATCGTAACTCTCCTGCAGATATTAATAAAATATATTTAAGAAATAATCGTGGTGAAAGTATTCCTATTTCAAGTGTATTAACTGTTACAGAAAATAGTAATCCGCCAAGTTTATATCATTACAACAGATTTAATTCAGCAACTATTTCTGCATCATTAGCCGAAGGAAAAACGATTGGCGATGGTGTGGCTGCAATGGAACGTATTTCAAAAGAAAAATTAGATGAAAGTTTCCAAACAGCTTTAAGTGGTCCATCAAGAGATTATAAGGAAAGTTCCTCTAATATTGCCTATGCATTAATTTTAGCGTTGATCTTAATTTATTTAGTACTTGCAGCGCAGTTTGAAAGTTTCAAAGATCCTTTCATTATCATGATTACTGTTCCTTTAGCGATTGCAGGTGCATTAATATTTTTATGGCTTTTTGGACAAACATTAAACATATTCTCAGAAATTGGAATTATTATGTTGATTGGACTGGTGACCAAGAATGGAATTTTAATTGTGGAGTTTGCCAATAAAAAAAGAGCTGCTGGCTTGGAGTTGAAGGAAGCGGTGCTAGTTGCTGCCTCACAAAGATTCCGTCCTATATTAATGACAAGTTTGGCAACGGCTTTAGGGGCACTACCAATTGCAATTAGTATTGGCGCTGCAGCTACCAGTCGTAAACCGCTTGGGACAGTTATCGTAGGTGGATTGATGTTTTCATTAGTGCTTACCTTATTTGTGATTCCAGCAGTATACACTTATATTTCAAGTAAGCATAAACGAAAAATTGATTAATTTACGATGATTGGTGGGAATTAAATTTGAATGCAATTCAAGTTTGATTTTGTGTATCTTATAATACCAAAAGGAAACTTATGTCAAATCAACGATTTTTAGCCTTGGATGTTTTTAGAGGAATGACCATTTGCTTGATGATCATTGTAAATACACCAGGTGATCCTTCGCTCACTTTTGCTCCTTTTTTACATGCGAGTTGGCATGGTTTTACGCCCACTGATTTAGTATTTCCTTCCTTTTTATTTGCGGTAGGAAATTCTTTAAGTTTTACTGAACCTACTTGGGCAAAATTAAATAATAGTTCCGTTTTATTGAAAATTGGAAAACGAACTGCCCTTTTATTTTTATTAGGTTTTTTAATGTATTGGTTTCCTTTCACGGGTAGTGTTGCGAATACGCGTATCATGGGTGTTCTACAACGCATTGCACTTTGTTATGGCTTCGCATCCTTGATTGCTTTTTATATGCATGAGCGTGTGGTGATGATCATGTCTGGTTTATTATTATTAATCTATTGGTATGTTTCATTTAAGTTTGGAGATATTGGTGATCCTTATAGTATACATGGTAATGCAGGTTTAAAATTAGATACTTGGTTAATGGGCGAACCACATTTATACCATGGTGAAGGATTCGGTTTTGATCCAGAGGGTTGGTTAAGCACGATACCTTCCATAGTGAATGTATTAATTGGCTATCGTATAGGTAAGTTTATCCAAGAACAAGGAAAAACCTATGAGGGACTAGCGCTATTATTTATGTGGGGTGCTGGTTTTATATTTTTAGCTTTTATGTGGAATTACCAATTCCCGATCAATAAAAAGCTATGGACAAGCTCCTTTGTTATGTTAACGGTGGGTATTGATATGGTTATTATTGCCACCATTATTTATCGTGTCGAATTACAAAGACAATTACAGTTTTCCAGCTTTTTTACTGTTTTTGGACAAAACCCATTGGTGATTTACCTTTTTTCAGAGCTGCTGGTGGCTACTTTATATCTAGTCCATGGGCCTAATGGCATACCCTTATATACCTGGATCTATCAAAATACCTTTGCTAATTTAGCCCCTTATTGGGGTTCCATGGGATTCGCCTTTACAGCGATGTTGATATGCTGGTTATTGGGTTATATATTAAATAAATATAAGATATATATCAGGGTGTAAATCTTATTACTCCATTTTCCCCCATTTGTTTTTTTAGGAGCCTTAAACCTTGTACCTTTGCAGCCTCAAAACAGTACATGGAAATAAGAAACATCGCTATTATCGCCCACGTTGATCACGGTAAAACTACCTTGGTGGACAAAATTTTACACGCTACAAAAGTATTCAGAGATAACCAGGAGACTGGGGACTTGATTATGGATAGCAATGAACTAGAACGTGAAAGAGGTATTACTATCTTAAGTAAAAATGCTTCAGTAACCTATAAGGACGTTAAGATTAACGTAATTGATACCCCAGGTCACAGTGACTTTGGTGGTGAGGTGGAGCGTGTATTAAAAATGGCAGATGGTGTTTGTTTGTTAGTGGATGCTTTTGAAGGGCCAATGCCTCAAACGCGTTTCGTATTGCAAAAAGCATTACAGTTGAATTTAAAACCAATTGTAATTATTAATAAAGTGGACAAGGAAAACTGTCGTCCTGACGAAGTACATGATGCAGTATTCGAATTGTTTTTCAATTTAGATGCAACAGAAGACCAATTAAATTTCCCTACTTTTTATGGTAGTGGTAAAAATGGTTGGTTCAATGATAGCCTTACCCCTTGTACAGATATCTTCCCTTTAATGGATGGTATTTTGAAATATGTACCAGGACCTGATGTTAAGGAAGGCCATACACAAATGCAAATCACTTCATTGGATTATTCATCTTTCTTAGGTCGTATTGCGATAGGTAAAGTAGAAAGAGGTACCATTAAAGAAGGTCAAAATATAGTTTTGGTGCAAGCAGATGGCAGCATCAAAAAAAATAAAGTAAAAGAATTATATGTTTTTGAAGGAATGGGAAAGCGTAAGGTTACAGAAGTTGTTTCTGGTGACTTATGTGCTGTAGTTGGTTTAGAAGAATTTAATATTGGTGATACAATTGCTGATCCAGAAAATCCAGAAGCATTACCAATCATTAGTGTAGATGAACCTACCATGAGTATGACCTTTAGTATTAACAACTCACCTTTCTTTGGTAAGGAAGGAAAGTTTGTAACCTCTCGACATATTCGTGATCGTTTAATGAAAGAAACTGAAAAGAACTTGGCATTACGTGTGGAAGAAACAGATAGTGCTGATAGCTTCTTGGTATTTGGCCGTGGTATCTTGCATTTAGGTGTATTGGTTGAAACCATGCGTCGTGAAGGATATGAGTTAACAGTCGGAAATCCGCAAGTATTGGTGAAAGAAATTGATGGTAAAAAACATGAGCCATTTGAGATATTAGTGGTGGATGTACCTGCTGATTTTAGTGGTAAAGTCATTGACTTAGTTACCCAAAAGAAAGGCGAGATGTTGATCATGGAATCAAAAGGAACTATGCAACATTTAGAGTTTGATATTCCTTCAAGAGGATTGATTGGACTTAGATCACAAATGCTTACGCAAACTGCAGGTGAGGCTGTAATGGCACATCGCTTTAATGAATACAAGCCCTGGAAAGGACCTATTCCTGGAAGGAGTAATGGGGTATTGGTTGCGAAGTTTGGTGGAACAACCACTGCTTACTCTATTGATAAATTACAAGACAGAGGACGTTTCTTTATAGAACCAGGTGAGGAAATTTATGCAGGTCAAGTATTGGCGGAGCACATTAAGCCAGGTGATTTAAATATCAACGCGGTCGAGATGAAAAAATTAACTAACCACCGTGCGAGTGGATCTGATGATAGCGTAAGAATTACCCCTAAAGTGCAATTTACTTTAGAGGAGTGTATGGAATACATTCAATTTGATGAGTGTATTGAAGTAACGCCTAAATCAGTTCGTATGCGTAAATCAATCTTAGACGAAAATAACAGAAGCAAGGCAACGAAAGCTGCATCGAATTAATCATTATGATTTTTTAAATTCTTCTTTATGAATTATAAAAAAAGAGTCCCGATTTATCGGGACTCTTTTTTTTGGAGTAATATTTTCAATGCGGAATTAGTTTTATTTTAAATAGGCTTATTCAATGCCTTCCAAAGTATATCCTTCAACTCTACTAAATTCTTTTGCGTAGCAGAGGAGATAAATATATGTGGAATATTTTTAGGAAGCTCCTTAACAATAGCATCCGTTAATTCTTGGTCTAACAAATCTGACTTACTAATGGCAATAATGAATTCCTTTTGTAAAAGTTCTGGATTGAATTCTGCTAATTCATTTTTAAGAATTTCAAATTCTTTTTTATGGTCATTACTGTCGGAAGGAATAATAAAAAGTAAAACTGCGTTTCGTTCGATATGTCTTAAAAAGCGATGGCCTAATCCTTTGCCTTCAGCAGCGCCTTCAATAATACCTGGTAAATCCGCAATACAAAATGATCGGTTATCACGATACGCCACCATGCCTAATTGCGGTGTTAATGTGGTAAAAGCGTAATTAGCAATTTTAGGTTTTGCAGCCGTTATAACTGAAAGCAGTGTTGATTTTCCTGCATTCGGAAATCCAACCAAGCCAACATCTGCCAATACCTTTAATTCAATTTGTTTCCAACCTTCAATACCATCTTCTCCAGGTTGCGCATGTTCGGGAACTTGATTGGTCGGTGTCGCAAAATTAGAGTTACCTAAACCACCGCGACCCCCTTTGGCTAATATGATTTCTTGACCGTCTGTTAATATCTCCGCCTCCACTTTGCCTGTTTCTTCATCTCTTGCAATTGTACCCAATGGCACTTCAATGATTATATCCTTGCCATCTTTTCCGGTACAGTTATTTTTACTACCACCTTCACCGTCTTCCGCGATTACATTTTTAAAATAACGTAAATGTAATAAGGTCCATAATTGGGCATTCCCTTTTAAAATGATATGACCTCCACGACCACCATCACCGCCATCAGGCCCACCTTTAGCAGTTAGTTTATTGCGCATTAAGTGCCGCGCACCTGCACCACCATGTCCACTATGACAAAATATGCGGATGTAATCAATAAAATTATTTCTTTCAGACACAGGGATGTATTTGACGCAAAGTTAAGACAATCCTAGTTGAGGTTGCTTTTTATTAAATGAAACCTTTTGCGCTACTTTATTTGGTTAATTTTAAACCATCTATTAAAATGGTCACCATATTTTGTTCCAATTCGTTTGCGGTAATTTTTTTAGTGGAACGGTGCCAGCTTTCAATACCACTCACAGCGTGTAAAAAAATTAATACCACCGTTGGTGCATCAATTGTTTTAATTTCTTTATTTCTAATTCCTTCTTCAATAATGGCTGCAATCCTTTTGCGATATACTCTTCGTTGATTTTGATAATTGGATAAATAAGGATCAGATAAGTGTTTCCACTCTCTGTCACTTACATAAACCTCCTCATAATTATTGATCATTTCGGTAATATGAAAGCGTAATAATTTTTCCATTTTTTCAAGGGAGGATATATTTTCAGACTCTATTTCATCCATTTTTAATACAAACTTATTTGCGACACTAAATACCAATTCGTGTAACAACTCGCTTTTTGATTTTATATGGTTGTATAAACTAGCGGCTTCCACACCAACAGCTTCTGCTAAATCACGCATACTCGCAGCTTTATATCCTTTTTCTCTAAATAGGGTAGCAGCTTTACGCACAATAACATCCTTTCTAGATCCGTTTTTTTCTGTCTTAATTCTAGCCATTTTATAAATTTTTGATCAATTCGTTAGTACAATATTATAGATTTAATTCTTTAAAATCGGCATCATTTTAAAATAAAATGCCATTTTTGTTAGTTTTCTGATTATCAAGCAATTACAAATTGGCTTTTTCTCTTTTGGCTTAACCCAATTTACTTAACAGTAAAAATCGTAGTTTCGCAGCTGAAAATTAAAACAATACACATGTCATTAGTTGTAGTTGGATCCATGGCCTTTGATGCCATTGAAACACCCTTTGGTAAAAGTGATAAAATTATTGGCGGAGCAGCAACTTATATTGCTTGGTGCGCATCCAATTTTACCACGGTTAAGCAAATTTCAGTAGTGGGTGGTGATTTCCCACAATCCGAGTTAGATGCCTTAGCAAATAGAGGGGTGATTTTAGAAGGAGTGCAAATTAAAAAAGATGAAAAAACATTTTTTTGGAGTGGGAAGTATCATTTAGATATGAACACACGTGATACCATCGAAACACAATTAAATGTATTAGAAAATTTTGAACCGGTAGTGCCAGATAGTTATCAGGATTGTGAAATATTAATGTTGGGAAATTTAGTGCCAGGTGTTCAAAGTAGCGTAATCAAACAAATGAAAAAGCGTCCAAAGTTAATTGTAATGGACACTATGAATTTTTGGATGGAAATTATGATGGACGACTTATTACATACCATTAGCTTGGTCGATGTTTTAATGGTCAATGATAGTGAAGCGCGTCAATTAAGTGGAGAATATAGTTTGGTTAAGGCGGCTAAAAAAATTATGGCCATGGGTCCTAAATACTTAATCATTAAAAAAGGAGAACATGGTGCTTTGTTGTTCCATGGTCAAGAAGTATTTTTCGCTCCAGCTTTACCTTTAGAGGAAGTGTTTGATCCAACCGGCGCCGGTGATACTTTCGCTGGTGGCTTTGTAGCACATTTGGCTAAAACGAAAGATTTTTCATTTAACAATATGAAGTCTGCTATTATCGTAGGTAGCGCATTGGCTAGCTTCTGTGTGGAGAAATTTGGCACACAAAGATTAACTGAAATCAACGAGGCTGATATTAAAGAGCGCATACAATCGTTCGTTCAGTTGGTTAATTTTGATATTGAATTGGTTTAAATTTGGTAAAATCAATACATCCAATTAATTTTGTTAAACAATGATGAAAAATAAACATACAAAACAAATTAAGAAACCCCTATAATAGGAAGGTGCTGATTGTTAGTATGCGAATAAATATACTCAGAAGCCTTCCAATAAAATGGAAGGCTTTTTTCTTTTGCTAAGTCTTTGTAAAACAGAACACTTGAAAAAGAAAATACTGATAATTTTAAAGTCCTAAAAAAGACTTTGAGGTTTTCGACAAGCATAATGTTAACGTAAAAAATAAAAAAATGAAAGTTGCAGTTGTAGGCGCCACAGGGCTAGTAGGAACAAAAATGTTGCAAGTATTAGCGGAACGAAATTTTCCCGTAACTGAATTAATTCCAGTTGCATCAGCGCGTTCGGCAGGTAAGGAAATAATATTTAAGGGTAAACCTTATAAGGTGGTAACGATGGAGGAAGGGATAGCTGCAAAACCAGCCGTTGCTTTATTTTCAGCAGGAGGTAGTACCTCATTGGAATGGGCACCAAAGTTTGCAGAAGCAGGTATTCGTGTGATTGATAATTCCTCTGCTTGGAGAATGGACCCCACAAAAAAATTAGTCGTGCCTGAAGTAAATGCGTCTGTATTAACTGCTACCGATTTAATTATTGCGAATCCGAATTGTTCCACTATTCAAATGGTCGTGGCTTTGCAACCATTGCATGAGAAATACAAAATTAAAAGAGTGGTGGTAAGTACTTACCAAAGTGTAACGGGTACTGGTAAAAAAGCCGTGGATCAGTTAATGGAGGAAAGAAAAGGAAGTCAAATGGCTGCTGCAGATATGGCTTATAAGTATACCATTGATTTAAACGCCATTCCGCAAATTGATGTTTTTTTAGAGAATGGTTACACCAAAGAGGAAATGAAGATGGTCAAAGAAACTTGCAAGATTATGCAGGACGATAATATTAAAGTGACAGCGACTACTGTCCGTATTCCAGTAATGGGTGGGCATAGTGAAAGCGTAAATGTGGAATTTGAAAATGAATTTGATTTGAATGAATTGATCGCATTACTTGGCACTGCGCCTGGTGTAGTTGTGCAACAAAATGATGGGGATCAATTTTATCCAATGCCTTTATGGGCACACGAAAAGGACGAGGTATTTGTTGGCCGTTTACGTAGAGACGAAACACAAGCGAAAACATTAAATATGTGGATTGTAAGTGACAACTTACGTAAAGGTGCCGCGACAAATGCCATTCAAATCGCAGAATATCTGTCCGCAAAAGGGATTATTTAGTTTTTTATAAGGTCAATATATTCCGCCTCGGTAATAATTTTTATCGAGGCTATTTTTTTTGCTTTCTCTAATTTACTTCCAGCATCTTCTCCAACGACCAAGTAGTTTAGTTTACTACTTACGCCGCCTAGGATATGCCCGCCTCTTGCTTCTACCATCGCTTCAGCATCAGCACGTTTTAATTGTGTGAGGGTGCCAGTAAATAAAAAATTTAATCCTGCTAAGTTTCCATCAACTGCAGTTGTATTTGTTTGAATCATATTTAAACCCAATGATTCAAGTTCTCGAATCATTGCAATATTACTTTCCTCATGAAAATATTGGTAAATACTTTTTGCCACTTTTACACCCACATCTTCGAAGGATTGTAATTGTTCCTCTGAGAGATCGGTCAAGTCTAAAATATGTTGAATTTGTGAAGCCACCGTTTTGGCCGTTGTTTCGCCTACGAAACGAATGCCCAAGCCATAGATAAGTCGGAACAGTGGTTGATTTTTTGAATTAGCAATCGCAGCTTGTAAATTTTCAATACTCTTTTTTCCAAAGCCTTCTAGCTGGGTTACTTTATCAAAATCCAAGGTATACACTGCAGGAACATTGGGGAGAATCCCGATTTCGTAAAATTTACGGATATTGGCTTCCCCGAAACTTTTGATGTCCATGGCATCCTTGCTAACGAAGTGTATGATGCGTTCCACAATTTGCGCTTTACACAATGGACTTATGCATCGCCAAACCGCTTCGGCTTCTTCTTTTTCTAATGGAGCATTACATGCGGGACAAGTAGTAGGGAAAGTAATCATTTTTTCAGTGCCCTTCCGTAAGGAACTAATAGATTGAACAATTTGAGGTATTACATCACCTGCTCTTTCAATAATAACAGTATCTCCTAATCGAATATCTTTTTCTTTGATGTACTCTTCGTTGTGCATGGAAATACTAGATACCGTTACGCCACCTAATGCAACGGGTTGTAGTTTGGCAACAGGGGTTACTGCGCCAGTGCGACCTACTTGAAATTCTACGTTTTCAATAATAGTAGTTGCTTGACGTGCTTTAAACTTATAGGCAATCGCCCACCTTGGATGATGGGAAGTCATTCCTAATTTTTCCTGTAACGTAACATCATCTATTTTAATCACAAGCCCATCAATATCATAAGGCAATTGATCACGTCCAACTTCAAATGAAGTACAATAGTCAATTACGTTATTGATGCCTTCAATAATTTTTCTTTCTTTTTGTGGTGATCTAAATCCTAAATTCCATAACAAGGAAAGTGTGCCACTATGACTTTGCAACAGCGACGTAAGTTTTGCTCCAGTTATAGGTAGCACATAACTAATATGGTAAATAAATGCATCTAAATTTCGTTCGCCCACTTCCCTAGGATCCTTCATGCGTAAGCTACCTGCGGCAGCGTTGCGTGGATTTGCAAGTGGTGCTTGTTGCTTTAATTTCAATTTTTCATTAAACGCAGCAAATGAATTTTTACTCATAATTACTTCACCCCTAATTTCAATTTGCTTTATTCCATATTCCCCCATCGGTATACTTAATGGAATTGATTTGATCTGTTTGATATTTTGTGTAATATCTTCTCCCGCAACACCATCTCCTCTCGTGCAGGCCCTAATGAGTAAATCATTTTCATAAACCAATGAAATGCTAGCCCCATCAAATTTTGGTTCAACACAATAGGTTAATATTTCTTTTCCGGCACCTTCAATTGCCTTACGATCAAAATCAATTAAGTCATCCGCATTATAACTATTTTCCAAACTTAACATGGGTACCAAGTGTGGAATGGTAACAAAACTAGTATTCAAACTATTTCCTACGCGTTGGCTTGGTGAATCCGGTGTAATTAAAGAAGTATTTGCAGATTCAATGGAAATTAAATGTTGGTATAATTGGTCATACTCGTAATCGCTTATTAATGGTTCATTCAAAACATAATATTGGTACTCATTGAATTTTAGTAGCTTTTTCAAACTATCCAATTCAATGGTATGTGGATTTTTCAAGTATTCTTTGGCTAAAGCCTGAAATGCGATAATTTGATCTTTGGGGTACATGAGGTAAAATGTCTGCTAAAATACAAATAGTTTTAATCTTTTATTTCGTATTTTGGGACTATAATTCCAATTTGTTCATCTTGCCATTGCAGGACAATAAAAATGATGATTTAGTGTATGAATTTGATTAAAAAAGATGCCCTTAAGCTGGTACAAACCTATCCAACAGTCCCCTTAACCGTGGATTGTGTGATTTTCGGTTTTGATGATAATTCCTTAAAAGTACTTACCATTAAAAGTGATTTGCCGCAATTTGATGAAAAGTTATCATTGTTGGGAGACACTATTTTATCAAATGAGGATCTAGACAATGCCGCAAATCGTGTTTTATTAGAGCGAACAGGTATGCAAGACGTTTATTTGGAGCAAGTACATACATTTAGTAAGCCGGATCGTCATCCAGGCGGAAGGGTAGTAACTGCGGTCTACGCCTCCTTGCTTAATATCAAACACCATGAATTGAAAATTTTGGAGAATGAATTAAGTTGGCATGTGGTAAAAGATATTAAAGAGATGGCTTTTGATCATAAGGAAATTTTGGACATATGCCATACCTGGTTACAAAAGCGAATTCAAGAACACCCTTTGGCCTTCAATTTATTGCCTGTTAAATTTTCATTAAGGCAGTTGCAAAATGTTTATGAAGCCATTTTGAATACAGCTTTAGATAGGCGAAATTTTAGAAAGAAATTTGCGAGCATGGGCTTCTTAATAGACATTAACGAAATGGAAACGCAGGTGACACATCGACCAGGCAAATTGTATTCCTTTGACTTTAAAGCATACCAATTGCGTAAGAAAAATTGGTTTGGTATAGATTTTTAAAAAAGGTGTAGGCTTGCCTATAATTTGATACCTTTACGCTCTAATTAAAAGCGGCTTTATTATGTTATATTCAATGACAGGGTATGGAAGGGCGGAGGCTATTTTAAAGGACAAAACATGCCTTATTGAAGTGAAATCCTTGAACGGTAAACAATTTGATGTTCGATTAAATTGCCCTTCTTTGTTAAAACCTTATGAAGTTGAAATCAGAAACAAATTAAATGAGACTTTATTTAGGGGTAGTGTGGAATGTTCCATATCCATTAAATCGAATGGCGTTAGTAAGCCGGTAAGTGTCAATAAAGAATTAGCCAAATCTTATTATCAGCCTATTGCGGAACTCGCTAACGAATTAGGCATTGGCACTGAAAATATTTTAAGTACCATTTTAAAAATGCCAGATGTAGTTTCTTCTTCTAATGAAGTATTGACGGAGGAGGAATGGAAGTTGATTTTCGATTTATTAAATCAAGCCATTCAGCATTTAATTAAACATAGAGCAGAGGAAGGAAAGTCCATTGAAAAAGATTTACTTGAAAAAATTATTGCTATAGAAGCACAGCAAGCGGTCGTTGAAATCCATGAACCTAATCGTCGTGAAAAAATCAAGGACGGAATGGTTAAGTTATTAGAACAACATGTAGGCGCTGATAAATATGATCAAAATAGGTTAGAGCAAGAATTGATTTATTATATCGAAAAAATTGATATTTCGGAAGAAAGAGTTCGTTTAAAAAATCATTGTGATTATTTTAAAGCAATGCTCAATGACGCGGATCCATGTAAGGGTAAAAAATTATCTTTTATATTACAAGAAATAGGAAGAGAAATAAATACCACAGGATCAAAAGCCAATGATGTTGATATTCAAAAAGCAGTGATCATGATGAAGGATGAACTTGAAAAAGCAAAAGAGCAAATTTTAAACGTATTGTAAGATGGCAGGCGTTAAATCCAACATTTATATTTTATATCTTTTTCTTGTTTTATTTATAACAAGTTGCGATCCTATTCAGCTATATGAACAAACGACTACTTATCCTACACATGATTGGTCCAGCAAACAGGTAAATAACTACCAATTTAATATTACTGATACAAGCTCCTTATATAAAATTTATTTTGTTATCAGACATCATAATGCCTATCATTATAAAAATATATGGCTGCAGGTAAATACCCAATCTCCTTCAGATACGGTGGTTACCCAAACCCTTAATTTGCAGTTAGCAGATGACCAAAAAGGTTGGTTAGGTGTTGGGATGGATGATATTTTTGACCAACGTATCCCGATCAATGCGACCCCAACGAAACTAAAACCAGGCCTGTATCATTTTAGTGTGCATCATACCATGCGTGAGGATCCGTTATTGGGTATACTGGCTACCGGGTTGCGTGTTGAAAAAGTGCATTTATGAAAATGAGATGGTTTAATATCAGCAAATTAAAATTTGTCAATTTTATTTATTGGGTTTTTCTTACCTATATGATTGCTGCATTTATTTGGTGGTATGTTTCATTGGAAAAACAAAATAGTGAAATAGCCACAGTTAAATTTCAATCAATTCGAACAGACGACCCTGCTTTATATGAAAAGGTAAAAACCATAGAAGCCTTTGAATTAAGAAAAACAAAACAGTATCTAGGCGAAGGCATAACTTTTCTTTTTTTATTTTTACTAGGTGCGATTTATGTTTACAGATCGTTATTAAAACAATTAAGGTATTCGAATCAACAACAAAATTTTATGATGGCCGTAACGCATGAGTTAAAAACGCCTATTGCCATTACGCAGTTGAATATTGAAACTTTACTTAAAAGAGAATTAGATCCAGCACAGAAAAAAATGCTCATTGAAAATACATTAAAGGAAACACACCGATTAGATGCCCTTTGTAATAATATTTTATTAGCCTCACAATTAGATATGGGGCAATATGAATCGAATATGCAAGTCATAGATTTATCTGATATTGTACAAAAAATTCTCCATTCCTTTCAAGAGCGATTTGAACATCGCATATTAATCACCACTATTGCCCCCGCTGTATATTTACAAGCAGAACCGTTGTTAATACAATTACTGCTTAATAATTTATTAGATAATGCGCATAAATATTCAAACATTACCAGTCCGATTACAATATTGCTTAGCACCCAAGAAAATCAAATTCAATTAATGATTAAAGATGAAGGGGTTGGTATTCCTATGGACGAAAGAACAAAAGTATTTGAAAAATTCTATCGCATTGGAGATGAATCAACTCGAACAACGAAGGGCACAGGGTTGGGGTTATATTTATGTAAAAAAATATGTGAATTTCATCATGCAACCATTACTGTCGATGCGAATGCTACCAACGGAAGTATTTTTACAATAAATTTTCCAATTAGATGAGTACAATAAAACATACAATTTTATTGGTTGAAGATGAGCTGCATTTACATGAGGCCCTTAAATTAAACCTAACATTGGAGGGATATGAAGTTAGCTCCGCTTTTGATGGTCCTAAGGCTTTACTTCAAATTCAAGGTGCTAGTTTTGATTTAATTATTTTAGATATCATGCTTCCAGGCATTGATGGATATTCGATAATTGAAACCGTTCGGATTCATAACAATAATACACCCATCTTAATTTTAAGTGCAAAAAATACAAGTGCAAATCGGGTGCAAGGTTTAAAGATTGGCGCGGATGACTACATGACCAAACCATTTAATTTGGAAGAGCTTCTATTAAGGGTATCTAAATTAATACAAAAATCAGGTGTCAACAGTGCAGTTCAACATAATCTTGCACATTATTCTTTTTCGGGTAATACAGTAAATTTTAATTTACAGGAAGCCATACTTTACAACGGCGAAAAAATTAATTTAACCAAAAAGGAAGCAATGCTGTTAAAGTTGCTCATCGAGAATAAAAATACCATCATCACGAGGGAGCGGATCCTGCAAACTGTATGGGGGTATAATGTTTTTCCGAACACCCGTACTATTGACAATTTTATTCTAAATTTTAGAAAGTATTTCGAATTAGATAGTAAAACGCCCTTGCATTTTATCTCCATCCGTGGCATCGGCTATAAATTTCAAGATTAATCACTAAGGATGCAATCTGCGACCCTTTTTTTCGTTAATACTTGTAGTTAAACTACCAGCATGTCATTGTCGTCCATTAAAGATTTTTTAGAGCCTATTAATATAGCGCATATATCGAATGATGAGGGATATCGGGATACGCAGCTAGGAAAGCATATTAAAGTAAACGAGGACAGCCTGCCTGACATCGCGGATGCTGATATTGTAATCATTGGGGCTGGAGAATGCAGGGGGGCAGGATATGCCTTACACGGCCATACTGCTGCAAATGCAGTTCGGACTGCCTTATATGATTTGTATTACTGGCATGCGCAGGTAAATGTAGTAGACATTGGTAATGTGAAAATTGGGCAAAGTATTCAAGATAGTTATGCGGCACTAAGAACAGTCATATCTGAATTGCTTTTGCAAAACAAAAAAATCGTAATTATTGGCGGGGCACATGATTTAACCCTAGCCCAATATCATGCCTATACCTCTATTCCTACTTTAGTAAATGCGGTAGTGGTGGATGCAAAAATTGATTTGGATTTAGAAGCGCGTTTACCCAGGGATCATTTTTTAGAAGAATTATTTACAGGCTTACCTAATCATTTGAATCATTATAGCCATATTGGTTTTCAAAGTTATTTTATGCATCCGCATATGTTGGAAACCATTGATAAGCTCAGATTTGATTGTTTTAGATTAGGAAAGGTTCGGGAAGGTATTGAGGAAATGGAACCGGTGATTAGGGACAGCCATATGTTAAGTTTTGATATTAGTGCTATTCAAAATGCACAAGCGCCTGCAAATTTAATTACGCCAAATGGTTTTAATGGGGAAGAGTCATGTACTTTAATGCAGTATGCAGGCATGAGTTGGAAAACAAGTACCATTGGATTGTTCGGTTATCAAGCTGAACTAGATGTAAATAATATGACAGCCATCCAAATTGCGCAAATGTTTTGGTACATTATGGATGGCGTACAAAAAGGAAAAAAAGAAGCACCATTAACTGAATCAGATAGGTTTAAAGAATTTCATATTGCATTCTCGGATATTGAAACCAATTTTTTACAAAGCAAGAGTACCGGCAGATGGTGGATGCAAATGCACAATAATGAATGGGCGCCTTGTAGTTATAAAGATTATTTAGTAGCTTCCAATAACGAAATTCCAGAAAGATGGTTAAGGGCCTTAGAAAGAGAGTAATCACTCCTTTACATTTATTATCAATTGTATTCATTGTTTTATTTAGTGCGTGTAGTATTCAAAAAGCACAAAAAACATTATTGCAAACTGATGCGCTCAAGGGAGCACATATTGGTATTGCTGTATATAATGATACCAAGCAGGCTTGGGTTGATCAATACCAAAGTGATCATTACTTTACACCCGCCAGCAATACTAAAATTTTAGCTACCTATGTAGGGTTGAAATACTTGGGTGATTCCTTGCCAGGTTTTAGTATTGCCGAAAATGCAGATACTTTATTTTTAACCCCGTTGGGTGATCCCAGTTTTTTGCATCCCGATTTCACCTATCAACCGGTCATTGAACTTATTAAAAATACCAACAAGCAAGTAGTTATTCAACCAACAATGGCCAATGACCAATTTGGACATATGGGAGATGGTTGGGCTTGGAATGATTATGGCGAGGACTATCAGCCAGAAAGAAGCCGGATGCCTATATATGGCAACGTGGTTCATTTTTATCAAGGCAATGGAAAATTATTAATTAAGCCCTTTGTATTTTTTAAGGACATCAGTGATATAAGCACGGTGTATCAGAAAAATTGGACGCGAAAATTAGTGGGTAATCAATTTTATACCAATGGTCAAAAAAATACGGCTGCTTATTTTCAGGTGCCATTTGATTCGTATTTCGAACCCAATTTGCCTTTGTATTTACTTCAAGATACTTTAAAAGTAAAACTAAATTTTGGAGATGATAATTTGAAAAGGCAACAACACATTGTTAAAACAGTTCCAACAGATTCCTTATTAAAAATAATGATGCGTCGTAGTGATAATTTTTTCGCAGAACAAGTTTTATTAATGGGTTCCCAGCAATTGTTGGGTAGGATGGATGATGCGGCATTTATTGATACCCTACTTAAATCCGATTTCTCTGGCTTGCCACAAAAAATGCGTTGGGTGGATGGGAGTGGCTTAAGTAGGTATAATTTAAATACGCCTGAAAATTATGTTGCGATATTAAAAAAGATGCAAGATGAGTTTGGGCAAAAACGAGTTACGCAAATATTTGAAACGGGCGGAGAAGGCACTTTGTCTGCGTATTATAAAAACTTTCCAGGTGAGATACATGCTAAAACTGGTAGCTTAGGCGGGCAGATTGCTTTAAGTGGGTTTATATACACGCATAAAAACCAAAAATTATATTTTTCAATTTTGGTGTCTAACCATATGAGTCCAACTAGTGCGGGTGTAAGAAAAGCGGTAGAGGCTTATTTGAAATCAGTAGCGCAAAAAAATTAAGTCGCTTATCTAGAAAACAATCCATCCAAATAGGATTCCTTAAATTCAATGTAGGTAGGTGCACCAGATGCGGTGACATTAGGGATATCACAATCACTTAAAGATTGTATAATACTATGCATTTCCTTTTGGGATAAACTTTGTCCAGCCTTGATGGCCATTTGTCTAGACATGCAACGGATTAATTTTTCTCTTTTACTGTATTTGATTTCTCCAGTAAAATGTTTGAATTGTTCTAGTAGTAATTCAATGGCATTTTTTTCATTGCCTGATAATACATCTGCAGGTATCCCTTGTATGATAAAACTATTATTTCCAAAAGATTCTATTTCATATCCAATGATTGAAAGGTCCTCCAACATCTCATCTAACAATATGGCATCACTTGGACTCAATTCCAATACCACTGGGAATAAACTTTTTTGAGTAGCATGGGGATGTGCGCTTGCTTTTTGGTATTTTTCATACAATACACGCTCATGTGCCAATTGCTGATGTAATATGATACATCCACTTTGGGTAGGAGCGATAATATAGGTATTATGTAATTGCAATAACAAGGCATCTTCAAGCACACTTAAACTTTCTTCTTCTTTGTATAGCCCCATGGAGGAAGGTTTAACAATATAGGACTCTGTTGAAGTACTGGGATCTGAAATATCACTAGTATCGTTGGAAGTGCTCGGAATATTTGTAAAAAAACTTTTCCAATCCGTATCATTAGCGCTACTCGACTTAGGTATAAAATGCGCTTGATTTTTTTGTGTAAAGCCTGCGTATAATGAGTTGCTTGTGGTACTTTGAATTTTTTCAGACGTGAACGGTTTTTGAATTGCGTCTAGTTGTTGAATATTCGCATCTAGTGAAAAATCAAGGGAAGGTGCTACGCTAAATTGTGCAAGTGCATGTTTAACTGCGGCTTGCACAAAGGCATAAATTATTTTATCGTCTTCAAATTTGATTTCTTGTTTGGTTGGATGTACATTGATGTCAATTTGTGATGGGTCCACGTCAATGTATAATATATAGCTAGGAAAACTGTCTTTGGGAAGTAATCCTTCAAATGCATTAGCAACTGCATGATGTAAATAGGCGCTTTTAATAAAACGACGATTCACAAAAAAGTATTGATCGCTTCTTGTTTTACGCGCAGTTTCGGGCTTGCCAACAAAACCGGAAACGGTTAAGTAGTCCGTTTGTTCTCCTACGGTTACCAACTTTGTTTGATAATTATTTCCCAGCACTTGAATGGCTCTTTGTTTAAAACTCCCGCCCTCCCAATGATATACATCCTGTCCGTTACTCGTTAAACTAAAAAATATTTCAGGAAAGGAAAGTGCGACTCTTGTAAACTCTTCAATGATATGTTTTAATTCAGCTGCGTTACTTTTTAAAAAATTACGACGTGCAGGCACATTGAAAAATAAATTTTTCATCGAAATGCTCGTACCAGTGTCATGTGCAATTGAACTACACTCGGTTACTTTACTATTTTCAATTTCAACCAAAGTACCCAATTCATCTTCGGATCTTTTGGTTTTTAAACTTACTTGCGCAACGGCAGCAATGGAGGCGAGGGCTTCCCCGCGAAATCCCATGGTTCTTATTTGAAATAAATCCTCAATCGTACTAATTTTACTGGTGGCATGTCGGGCAAATGCATTTTGGGCATCCGCAACGCTCATCCCTTTCCCATTATCAATGACTTGTATTAAAGCCTTCCCGGAATCATTGACAATTAATTTTATTTGAGTTGCCCCTGCATCTACGGCATTCTCCATTAATTCCTTTACGGCACTAGCTGGCCTTTGAATCACCTCGCCTGCAGCAATTTGATTGGCAATGTGGTCCGGAAGTAAATGAATGGTATCAGCCAAGTTTTAATGTTTTAAAGTGTGTAAAAGTAGTAAATTTGCCACTTAAAATTTCATCTAATGCACAGAACTGCTGACATTCAAAAGAGACCCCATCAATTTTTACCTGCTAATTTTGAACTTACCCAATGGGATAGCCTGGAGCCCTATTTTAAGGCCCTGTTGGAAAGGGAAATTACCAATAAATTGACCCTTGAATCATGGATGCAGGACCTAAGTGAATTGGAAGCTTTTGTAAGTGAAGATGCCTGTTGGAGGCAGATCAAAATGACTTGTGATACTACAGATAAAAGTTTGGAGGCGGCTTTTACTTTTTTCTGTATGGAGATTCAGCCCAAAATTCAGCCTTATGCAGATGCTTTAAATAAAAAATTAATCCAATGTCCATTCACCAATGAGTTGGATGAAAGAGCCTATTTTACTTATTTAAGATCCGTTAAAAAAAGCATTGAATTATTTAGAGAAGAAAATATAACACTACAAGCGGAGTTAAGCGTTTTACAACAACAATATGGTACAATCGCTGGAAGAATGACCATTCAAGTGGATGATAAAGAATATACTTTACAACAAGCTGCCCAATTTTTAGAAAGTGAGGATCGTGCAAAAAGAGAAGAAGTGTATTTAAAAATTCAAGCGCGTCGTTTACAAGACAAACAAGAAATGCATGATTTGTTTACTTCGCTCATTCAAAAAAGACATCAGGTTGCCTTGAATGCAGGATTTGAAAATTATCGTGATTATAAATTTGCAGAATTAGGCAGGTTTGATTACACCAAGGAAGATTGTTTTAAATTTCATGAGGCAATCAAAACACATGTGCTTCCAATCATTGATAAAATTTACGAACGCAAAAAAAATAAATTAGGATTAGCAACTTTAAAGCCCTGGGATACGGAAGCAGAACCTGCTGGCACAAAGCCTTTGCGACCATTTACAGATGGAAAAGATTTATTTAATAAATCAGTTACCTGTTTTGAACAAATCAATCCATTTTTTGCGGACTGTTTGAAAAAAATGGATTCTTTAAAACATTTTGATTTAGAAAGTAGACAAGGAAAAGCACCGGGAGGATATAACTGTCCTTTGGCAGAATCAGGTGCGCCATTTATTTTCATGAATGCCGCTGGTCAAATGAGTGATGTTACCACCATGGTACATGAAGTGGGACATGCGATTCATTCATTTTTAGCACACCCCTTGCCCTTATCTGCATTTAAAGAATATCCCATGGAAATTGCGGAAGTAGCAAGTATGTCTATGGAATTATTTACGATGAATCATTGGCAAGCATTTTTTGATAATGTACATGATTTAAATCGCGCACAAGAGCACCAATTGGAACGTACCATTACTATTTTTCCATGGATTGCTATCATTGATAAATTTCAACATTGGGTGTATGAAAATCCGAATCATTCCATTGAGGAGCGTACCCATGCCTGGACAACCATTGCAAAAGAATTTTCTACCAATAGCATTGACTATAGTGGATTAGATATGTACCGTGAAATTGGATGGCAAAGACAATTGCATTTATTTGAAGTACCTTTTTATTATATTGAATATGGGATCGCGCAATTAGGGGCCATTGGTATGTGGATGCAGTATCAAAAAAATCCAACACTTGCGTTGGAGAATTATATGAACGCGTTAAGTTTAGGGGGTACTAAAACACTGCCAGAACTTTATCAGACTGCAGGTATCTCCTTTGATTTCTCACCCAGTTATGTAAAAACTTTAATGGATTTTACAAGAGATGAATTGGAAAAATTATACCAATAGTCACTTAGCTAAAAGCTATTAACTTAAAGGGTAATCACCATTTTAGTTTGCAGAAGGCGGAGTGCTTGGTCCGTTGCTTGGTCCATTATTCGGTCCGTTGTTCGGACGATTCATGGGTGGACGGTTATTGTTTGGTCTCGGTCCATTATTGGGTCCATTATTCGGTCCGTTGTTCGGACGATTCATGGGTGGACGATTATTATTCATTGGTCTTCCACCAGCAGAATTTCCTGGTTGCCCTCCTGGACGATTAGGTCCTGGACGATCATTAAATGGTCTGTCATTATTCGGTCTGTCGTTATTTGGACGACGATCGTTGTTATTGAATCTTTGTTGATCGCGACGACGACGATCATTTTTCTCTAAACTCTTTAAACTAATTTGACCAACTACATCTACAAAGTCGGGTTCTACCTCTTTAGGCTTACCACTTGTCACCTCTACCGCTTGCAATTCTTCAACAGCAACACCTTGTTGGTTTAATTTTTTTATTTCTTTTACACGTTCAATAGTTAAAGGGAAATGCTTTGTGTTATTAGGCAAAGTATACCACATTAAATTTTTGAAAATATCTTTTTTAATTAAAAACGCTTGCCCCATGACCGTTTGTAAATTATCAGCATAATCAGGGAATGCTTGTAACGCATCCAAGTAAGTATCTAATTCAAAATTCAAACAACATTTAAGTCGACCACATTGGCCACTCAACTTTGTTTGATTAATGGATAAGTTTTGATAACGCGCGGCAGTGGTGTTGACGCTTTTAAAATCATGTAACCAAGTACTACAACAAAGTTCGCGACCACAACTTCCAATACCTCCCACTTTTGCAGCTTCTTGTCGGATGCCTATTTGACGCATCTCCACTTTTACTTTAAACTCAGTAGCGAATATTCTTATTAATTCTCTAAAATCAATACGATCATCGGCTGTATAAAAGAAAGTTCCCTTTTTACCATCTGCCTGAATTTCTACCTCGCTTAATTTCATTTGCAATCTAAAGTACCTTGCATGTGCTCTACTTTTGGCAAGTATATCTGCCTCTCTGCTTTTACTAATTTTAAAAGCTTCAATATCTCTTTCGTTACTTGGTCTAAGAATTTTTTTGATTTCAACGCTGGTTTCTTCGATACCTCTTTTTTTAAGTTGCAATCTTACCAGTTCACCTGTCAAACTAACTTCACCTAAGTCAAAGCCGTTCACGCCTTCGACAGTGACATAATCGCCCTTTTCAAAAATTTGGGTGCTTAAATTTTTAAAGAATTCTTTACGACTACCTTGGTTAAAACTTACTTCAACCACCTTACATTGACTATTAATATCGTCAATAGGTAAATCGCTTAACCAATCATGCACATTTAAACGGTTACATCCGCCTGTGCTACAACCACCGTTGCTTTTGCAACCGCCTGGTTTACCAGTTCCACATGATCCACATCCCATATATCGTTAATTCAAACTGTTAATAATTAAAATACCCTCGCATAGCTTCAACGCATCATCACACTTTTCCTGTTATGCTTCTGTCAAAATTAAGGTTTTGTTCTGAATGATATGATACAACTTGATACTAAGTGCCATAAATAGCATTTTAGCATTTGCATTGCGTTCAATATGATAAATTGACTTATCTAGTTCATTTACAATGGATTCCATCTGGCTTACCCCAGCAATTTTGTTTATCCTAAGGGCAAAATCCTTTAAATCACTGTCCAATGGCAGGTCCGACCCCATCGTTTTTAGCCTAATACTATGTTCTAATAGGTGGTTGAAATACTTTAAAAATTGCTTTTGTTGCTCTCTACCCAATTTACTCATTTCTTCCACCCATTTCAATTGGGCCAATGGTCCCATTTTTAATATGGCGTTTAACCAATCCTTAATCATACTAATATAGTCCTGGTCACTATGTTGGATTAAATGAAGCGCTTCTCTGTAATTGCCTTCCGACAAAATAGCCACTTGTTTTGCTTTTTCTGTTGCTAGTTTAGCGCGACTGATTAAGGCAGATTCAATTTCATCGGTTGTAAGTCTGGGCACTTTTACAAATTGGCACCTACTTAAGATGGTGGGCAAAATATTTTCCTCTGAAGCAGCGACTAAAATAAAAATGGTATTGTCGGGCGGTTCCTCAATTAATTTTAAAAGTTTGTTGCCTTCTTTTCCCAAATATTCAGGCATCCATAAAACCAATACTTTATAAGCACTCTCGAAGCTTTTAAATGATAATTTTTTTATGATTTCATTACACTCGTCTGCACTAATATTACCTTGCTTGTTTTCGGCTTTAATGAATTGGAGCCAATCAAATGCATTGCCATAAGGATAGCCATTTATAAATTCACGCCATTGCTCAATAAAATTCGCACTGATATTTTTTTGTCCTGGCTTTTCTATAATGGTTGGAAATGAAAAATGCAAATCAGGATGCATCAATTGACTGGCCCTGTAATAGGCGGGCAAATCTGCAATTTGTTCTGGAGTATAAAATGGTTGTGCTATGGTCTCGGCTGGCGCACCAAATAAATCAGCGGTTGGGGTAGCTTGACTCGGGATACTTACAATGTATTGTGCAAATGCAACTGCCAAAGGTAAAGCGCCTGATCCTTCAGGACCCACCAATAATAATGCATGGGGCAACCTTTGTTGGTGCACCATGTCCACCAATTGTTTTTTCAGTTTTTCCTGCCCAATGACTTCGCTTAATAACATGAAACGAAGATAGCGCTTACTTTATAAAACTGCTTAAAATTACGACGGAGGTTCTTATTTTAAATAAGCGGTTATTGCGTCACTCTCTGGTTTAACATTACTTGGGAAGTAAGCGATCATTTTGCCATTTTCGTCCAACAAAAATTTATTAAAGTTCCAGCTTATGTTCGCATCCAAAACACCATTTTTAGCTTTTTGCGTTAGCCATTGGTAAATGGGTGCTATGTTAGCGCCTTTAACATCAATTTTGTCAGCCAATGGAAAACTAACACCATAGTTTTCTTTACAAAAGGCTACGATTTCTGCATTCGTACCTGGTTCTTGTCCACCAAATTGATTACAAGGAAATCCAAGAATGACTAATTTGTCTTTGTATTGATCATACACTTTTTGAAGTGATTCGTATTGCGGTGTGTAACCACATTTAGAAGCGGTATTCACGATTAATATCTTTTTTCCTTTGTAGGCAGCTAGGTTAATTTGCTTACCATCAATGCCAGTTACTTTAAAAGTATGGATGCTTTGTGCATTTAAAACTAAAGTGGTCATCATTAATAAAAAACTTAAAATGGTTTTCATATATCGTTATTTTTTCAGTTAAAGCGTTTGTTTATTGCTTGCATAAATATAACAAGAATAAAACAAAAAAGTTTAAGATAGGGTGTAAGCTGCGGCGGCAAAATGAAGGGAGGCGGGGTTGGCCTGAAGTAAACAGCTGCCTGCAGCTTCGGCAGTAGCGCCTGTGGTAATAATATCGTCCACCAATAGGAGGTGTTTGTTCCAAATTTGCAGGGTGTTTTTTATCCCAAAAACTGGGTTGCTATGATGACCTCGTTCAATTCGATCCTTGCGTGTTTGGGTGTTTGTCTTTTTATTTTTATATAAAACTGCTTGTAAAATGGGGATGGGGAAGGCCTGTGCAATGCCTTCGCAAATAATTAAAGACTGATTATAGCCCCTGGTCCTTTCCGTATTTTTTCGAACTGGAATGGGAATTAAATAATCAATTTCATTAAATCGGTTTGCTTTTTTCAAAGCCCAACCAATCATATTGCCTAAAAGGAAACCGGCCCTTTTATTTTGTTTGTATTTTAATTCAAATAGTAATAATTGTACAATACTATTTTTTGTAAAAAATAAACCAGCCCCACTCGGACCTAAAGCCAATCTTCCCCAAAATATTTTGTCGACATTATTATCTTCAATTTCAAAAAAATCAGTGAAGGGAAGTTGCGTATAGCAATTGGGGCATAATACTTGAAATTTTATTATATCAGTACTTCCACAATGCAAACAAATACTCGGATAAACTAAATGTAAAAATGCAATCAAGTATTTTTTTACATGCAATGCAATATACTTGATGAAGTTCATGGGAGGTATTAAAAATGAATCAGTAGCAACTAAAAAAATAATCGGTAAGCTTCGTCCACTCTTTCTATGGCAATAATTTGAATGCCATACTTTTTTTGTTCGATACCTTTTTTATTAAACTCGGAAATATAAATTTTTTCGAAGCCTAATTTTTCTGCTTCTGCAATACGCTGTTGAATTCTATTAACGGCCCTAATTTCTCCATTCAATCCAACCTCACCTGCAAAACAAATTCCTTGCGGTAAAGGCACATCTTCATAGGAAGAAAGTAAGGAGAGTATAATCGCTAAATCTAAGGAAGGATCTTCAATTTTTAAACCGCCAGCAATATTTACAAATACATCTTTCATGCCAAAAGCAAAGCCCCCACGTTTTTCCAAAACAGCTAATAAAAGTTGAAGCCTTCTTAGGTCAAACCCAGTCACAGTGAGCTGTGGCGTGCCATACACACTTTGTGTAACCAAAGCTTGCACTTCAATTAATAATGGACGCATCCCTTCCATAGAGGCTGCAATAGTACTTCCACTTAATGATTCATTGCGTTGTGCGATTAAAAATGCAGAGGGGTTGTTGACTACTTTCATTCCCTCGCTGGTCATTTCGTAAATTCCTAATTCACTCGTGCCGCCAAATCTGTTTTTTAAAGTGCGCAACATGCGATATGCATAATGGCGATCACCTTCAAATTGCAATACCGTATCCACCATATGTTCTAAAATTTTTGGTCCAGCGATGGATCCTTCCTTTGTGATATGTCCAATTAAAAAAACAGGGGTTCCAGTTTCTTTCGCAAATTTTTGAAACTCAGCAGCGGTTTGTTTTATTTGAGATACACTTCCTGCAGCGGAGTCAATTAAGTTGGATTCTAATGTTTGAATTGAATCCACAATGACCACCGTTGGTTTTAATTTTTTAATTGCTTTAAAAATTTGTGCAGTATGAGTTTCAGTGAGTAAATAAAAATTTTCATTTTGCAAGTTCAATCGATCCGCACGCATTTTTATTTGCTGAATACTTTCCTCGCCACTGATGTATAAAACAGTTTGATCCTTCATCATCAAACCTTGTTGCAAAAACAAGGTACTCTTTCCAATACCTGGTTCACCCGCAACTAAAATAATTGAACCCAAAACAATCCCACCGCCTAATACTCTATTCAGTTCCACATCGGAACTGTCTATTCTTTTTTCAGATTGACTATCCACCTCATTTAAGGAAATGGCTTGATTCCCTTTTTGGTTCGTATGGTACCCTTCCCAATCCGAAGTTGTCTCCTTTGTTTTTTCAACCAATTCCTCGGTAAAGGTGTTCCATTCATTACAAGCGGGGCATTTGCCAGCCCATTTGGCCGCCTCATAACCACAATTATTACAGAAAAATGCCGATTTTGACTTACTCATGTTGTAAAGATAATCGCTTGATTAAATATATTTCAGTATTTACCGAAAAGGCCCTTGTTTTCACAATACCAGCTAAAGTTCAGCGTTTGTGTAGTATTAAACTGCCTGAATTTTACATTTTTTTGGCAATTTATTAACATTTTCATAATTTTAGCTCCAAATCTGGATTGTGTATATTATACACATATGTGAGAATAATAGCTTTGTAATTTTTGAATTTCGTTCAATAATATTTCAAATAGATTAAAACTAAACAAACCAAGTATGAGAAAACAACTTTTGTGGAGTTTACTTGCTTCCTGCCTATTTTTTGGCACAGCGGTAGCCCAAAATCTTACCATCAATGGTAAAGTGGTTGATGAAAAAGGAGATCCAATTTCTGGCGCTTCCGTTCAAGTGAAAGGAACTAGAACTGGAGCAACAGCGGATGCAAATGGAATATTTAGCGTTAAAGCTGCAAAGGGTGCTACTTTAGTAGTGACTTCAGTAGGCTTTGAAGCGAAGTCAGTTCCAGCAACGGATAACGTAACGGTTAAATTAATGACCGAAGCAAAATCTTTGAGTGAGGTTGTGGTAACTGGTACAGGTACTTCAGTTTCCAAAAGAAAACTAGCCATATCAGTTCAGTCAATTACGGCTGACAAATTACCTTCTACACCATCGGCTTCGATTGATCAAGCCTTAGTAGGTAAAATTGCAGGTGCGCAAGTTACTTCTTCCTCTGGTAACCCAGGTGCTGCAGTAAGTATTCAATTAAGAGGTGTGAATACAATTCAATCAGGTTCATCTCCAATGGTATTGGTGGATGGGGTTGAGATGGGTGCTTCTGCTTTAAATTCAATTGATTTAAATTCAGTGGAGAAAGTTGAGGTGGTTCAAGGTGCTGCTGCTGCAACCATTTATGGTGCGCAAGGTGCGAATGGTGTTATCCAAATTATTACTAAAAAAGGTAAAGGCGGAAAACCACAAATTGAATTCTCAACACGTGTGAGTCAAGATGAATATATTAATTTAGGTAATGTTCACCAACCGATTAATCATTCCTTCCAAGTTGATGGAAGTGGTAATGTCGTAATGAAGAATTCAGCAGGTGCAACAGTGCCTTTGGCTAAGGATCAATATGGCTATTGGGGTAACCCTTTTTGGTTAGCAGGTCCTACAGATAAAAATGACAAACCATATAAAGGGAATGTTCAATATTATGACCACATTGCACAATTGTTTAGATCAGCAATGACAACCAATAAAAATATTTCTATTTCTGGATCAAAGGATAAAGTTGATTATGCAATTAACTTATCTCAATTAAACCAAGAAAGTATTATTGATGGTGCTTTAAAAAGAACCAACCTAACTGCGAATATTGGCGTGGAAGTGTTTAAGGATTTTAAAATAAGATCAATTAATCAAATTATATATACGGAAAGCACCATTGGTAATACTGCAATAAGTTCTGCTTTATATACGTATCCGTTTGCTGACTTTATGTATAAAGATAAAGATGGTAATAGCACAAGAAAAATGGGGGGTGCTGGTGCAAACTCATCTAACCCAGAGTATTATAAGCAATATCAATCTTATATGAGTAAAACAGTGGATTTAATTCCTAGTTTTAATGCAAACTATAAGGTGAACAAATTTCTTGAATTGGATTACAAATATTCAATCAATCAAAATAATAATGATTACTATCGTAAATCTGCTAACCAATCTACCAACATTTCTTCTAAGCAATTTAATAGTTATGCAGGTGAAGGTTTAACAGGGGGTATTTATAATTCAATCAGCAGATATACAACGCAGAACTCATTAGCAACTGCAAATCTTAAATTTGATTTAGCGAATGATTTTGGATTTAAACTTCCAATCGTTGCTACAACTACTGCGGCGTATGATTACAGAAAAAAGAAGTACACTTCAACGAGCAATAGTTATGTAGGTTTGCCTTTATATGATGCAAATGCAAACCAAGCAGCTACGAAATATGTAGTTGGTGTATATGATGATTTATTTACCACTTTCGGATACTTTGTGAATCAAAGATTTGATTATGGTGATTTTGGAGGTATCTCTGCAGGTATGCGTTCAGATTACTCTTCCACATTTGGTGATACCAAGCAAGCACAATCATTTCCTAGAGGGGATGCCTACTTAAGGGTATCTTCTTTTAAATTCTGGGACAAAGTGTCAAGCTGGTTCAATGACTTCAAAATTAGAGGTGCATTTGGTGAGGCAGGAATTCAACCAGGTGTATTTGATCGTATCATCACCTTGAACAATATCAACTTTGATAATGGCCCTGCTTTTTACAATGCTTCAAGAGTGGCTAATCCATTGTTAACGGTGGAGCGTTCAAGAGAAACTGAAATTGGCGTGGACATGAATTTTAAACCTACTCAGTCAAACTGGTTTTCAAATATTAATTTGAATGCAACTAGTTGGACAAGAAAAGGAACTGATGTTATTTGGGTAGTGCCTTTGGCAATCTCAAGTGGTGCATCAGAAGTTAAAACAAACGCAGTTGATTTATCATCAAAGGGTCTTGAAATTAGTTTAGATGCGAGTATTTATAAGTCTAAAAACTTTAACTGGAATTTGACTTCTGTGTTTGGTACTTCTAAATCATACACTGACGCAATTCACGGTGCTACAGATATCCCATTGGTTTGGGGTAGCGCAGCTACTTATACTTTACGTCCAGGTGAGCAAATTGGTACAATCTATGGTTACAAAGCTTTAACTAGCATTAGCCAAAAAGATGCTTCTGGTAATTTATATATAGCGGCATCTGATGCTAAAAATTATGAAATTGTAGACGGAAGAGTTGTTGAAACTGCTTCTAAAAAAGCGCAATTTACAGCTGAAAAATATCTTTTAGGTAATACAACACCTAAGTTTAATATGTCTTTCACAAACGCATTCTCTTACAAGAATTACTTATCATTAAGTTTCCAAGTAGATGTTGTAGGTGGTGCAAAACAATATAACCAAACCAAAGAGTGGATGTATTCTGAGGGTTTGCATAGCGATTTTGATAAGCCAGTTACGATTGGTGGTGTATCAGCTCCTTGGACTGCTTATTATAAAAGCTTCTACGATGCTTCTGAAAGTAATGGTACTAAAGATTATTTCTTAGAAGATGCATCTTTTGTTAGATTAAGAAATGTTTCATTGTCATTTGATGCTGCAAAATTTTGGAAAGTTCCTTTTACCAACAAATTACAAATTGTATTTAGCGGTCGCAACTTAATGACATTGACTAAGTATACTGGTATGGATCCTGAGGCAAACCAAAACACCACTGGTGCTGGTTCAACAGGAACACAACAAACAACAGTACAAAAGGGATTGGATTATTGGTCTTTCCCGAATACTAAATCATATCAAATTGGTATTAACATTGGTTTAAACTAAAAAAGAATTAGCATGAAAAAAATATTATTTATCATCACATTAACGACTGGTCTTTTTGGATTTCAGTCATGTCAAAAAACCGAGTTGGAAGTGACCAACTTGAATCAGCCTTCTTTGGATGTGTTAAATTCAGAGTCAGGTGTTATTGGATACGCAAAAGGATTTTATAAAATCGGATTTGGAGATCAATATGTAAGTTCATTAGATGATGGACTTGGCATGGGTATGTTATTGATTGTTCAAGCATTTCATGAAGGAATGGGAGACAATGTATTCGTGCCATGGGGAAACAATAGTTTCAAATTTGCTGACAATCCGATCAGTGTTACATTAGATAATGGAACAAAAGTTTTAAATCCAATTGGTGCTGGACAAAAAGCGGAATTACAATTAAGAAACGACCGTGCATATGGTGCATCAAATGCATTTTTGCCAGAGTGGACTTATATGTATTTCTTAAATAATGCTTCGAATGTATTATTGTCAAAAGT
>CAIWBA010000120.1 GCA_903910765.1 uncultured Bacteroidota bacterium | reverse complement strand
TGCGCAGCCGCAACAACCCCCTATCCCAAAGGGCCTCTTAACTCGACTTATAGAAATAAAATATACTTCAGAATTGTATTTAAGCAGTAAATTAAAAGAAGGAGGAGAATCACGTGACTCCGCCTTGGCTATTTACAATAGCCTGCGCTGGAAAGTAGATGGATTGGTATATCAGATAAGCGGCGACCTTGTCGCCGCCAACAGTCCTCGCAAAATGCGCTTATTAAATTTATGGTGTTTGGAACAGCCGGCAGAACTCGCAGCAATACCCAACGCAAATCCATCCATCCGCACCTACACTCAAACACTAACTGAAATAGATGCCTTTTACCAAAAGCAAATAGCAGCTACAATGTATGCATCAAACAGAACCATCAACCTAAGCACCAATGTGTTTTATTTATTAAAAGATTCTTATACCATTGTAAAAGGCTTAAGTGATATGAAAACACAAAAGACCATGGCGCTCATTGAACTATTAGATCATACCAGATTCTTGAGTCCAGGGGAAGTGGCGAAGCTGGGGAAGTAAATAATGTTTGTTACAATCTAGGCAAATACGTTTTAATTCTTTCTAAAACATCTTCAAAATCAGGCTGGCCATTATAATAAAGTTTTGCTGTACTTAAATAGCGATTTTTAAATGAAGTTCTAATTTCAAGATCATTCAAACATAGCGCTGGGTGTTCAGTGAGTGGAATGCCATTATCAGCACCTTTAATTCTTGCTGCTTTATGTGAAAGATACTCTGGACTGCCAATAAAATTAATTATATCAGAATTACCAAGTAAGCAATAAACATCATAGTATTGACGCATGAAATTTTTATCATCAGTAACATTTGGATTACTGCTATTTCTAAATTTTCGTATAATAGTTTGAAGCTTTTCAACTAGTGTGTACCCTGGATGATAACAAGCAACACCAACTGCAGTATTGTCGATATAGTTGTTATGCAAATTCAAGCTTACTAAGTGATCCCATATCCAAGAAGAAATAGTTAATGGATTATTAGGAGTTACCGTATCAAAACCCGCTTCTAATAGGATTCCGTCTTTTAGGCCTTCTAATGTTGGTGTATAACTTATATAATTTAGCCTTATACCTCCACTTCTATACTTATCCAAATCATCAAATTCGTAATCTCTTTCAACAGAAACTATTCCATTAATGACGATAGACTTTGCCAATACATCATAAAAGTTTTTTCGCGCATTTTTTATTTCAGGCTTATCATCTTTACCCTCAGTTTGCAATCCAAAATTTGTACGAATATGAATGTCAATATCTTCTGAAAAACGATTGATGATTCCATATCCTTTAGATAAAGAAGTTCCTCCCTTTAACTCAAAATCAATCCCTTGTTGATGCAATGAGTAAAGTGCATGCATGATCCAATAATCTTTTTCAATTAAAGTAATGTCAATGCTTTTATTAGATGCAACAATAGATAATATCTGTTTAAACTCTTGGTCGTTATGTATAAAGTCAAGCATGTTGAAGTACTTTACGTACAATTAATTTTATTATTCGCTTTGCTGTTCCATTGCCATATTGCTGTGTAGCTTTCATCAAAGCATCCATATTAAAACTAAGTACATTTCTTGTAAGTTTATCAACTATATTTTTTTTATCTTCTGCCAAGCTTTCAAAATTGTTTAATAAATCAACTAGTAAATATTCTCTGGTTATTTTCTGAGGAAAAGAATTTTTTAATTTAAAATCAAAAGATTTCCCATTAAGTATAAATTCACCTTTACGCTTGTGATTATAAACCCACATAGTATTATACAATTGTGTTAATCCAAGTCCTAAAGTATTAAAAGCATTTGGTGAGATAAGAAGGAAGTCCTCATCTTTTAAAAATCGCTCAACTAATAAATGATCATCTGGTGGAACAACGCCAAACTTAGATTGCATAGGAGCATAATATAAACCTTGATTGAGTTTAACAAGCTTCCCGCCCTTTATTAATTGTGCCAACTGCCTATCAATGGCCGTTGTATAATATTCTAGGTCCGAACGTCGGTAAACCTCCCCCTGGTTGATATGTTTGAAAAGCGTATTCATATAAATAATGACAAAGGTAAGAAGTAATTTCGATTGCATGAATTTTTAAGTATTTTTCATGCATATATTAGTAAAATTACACTGCGCACTTGCATACGCACGGTTTAAATGGTTATAAAAAGCGTGAAAAAGGGGTGTTTTTAGCCCAAATTGGTTGAAAAACAGGCTTAAAGGCTGTTGAGCGTGATTGAGGAGGAATTAGAGTGAGAAGTAATTAGTGTGGACCACACTAATTATAAGGTATTTTATTATTGATTATTAAATAGTTAGGTCCCAACTGCGCACCAAATTGCGCACTAGATATTTTCATTAATTAAAACATACCC
>CAIWBA010000119.1 GCA_903910765.1 uncultured Bacteroidota bacterium | reverse complement strand
TACACCACTACTTCTTGTAACATGGTTGAAGAATCCTTCAATTGAATTTCACTAAAATAGATTTCATCTTTTTCTGCTCTCAATAATATGCTGTCAATGGTAAATAAAGAAAAACCAAGTGCTTTTATATTAATTTGGTAATAATCAAAAGGAATTTTTTCAAATAAAAATTCTCCGTTTTTATCGGAGGTAACTATTTTATTATTTTTCGCATTTGATTTAGCATACAACAAAACAGTGGATCCAGGAACGGGCTTCCCACTTTTTGCATCTTGTATGGTTCCCGAAAGGTTACCTACAAATTTTGGTTTCAATGTAGTTTGACCAATTCCATTGATCGTCCATAGCAAAGCAAATATGATGATAAATTGATATTTCATGTAGGGAGCCAAAACTAAACAATTATGACAAAAAAAAGGCTTCATTTTGATGAAGCCTTTAGATATTTTATAAATGGTACCTTATTTCAAGGAAGCTAGGTCAATGACAAAGCGATATTTGACATCTCCTTTAAGCATTCGATCGTATGCCTCGTTAATTTTTTGCATAGGAATTACTTCAATCTCAGACACAATATTATGTTCTGCGCAATAGTCCAACATCTCCTGAGTTTCTTTCATGCCACCAATGCATGAGCCAATTACACTACGTCTATTGGTCACTAATGAAAAAGGTTGCACCTTAGGTGATTCAATAGGTAGTCCTACTACCATTAATTTACCATCTATACCTAATAAATTTAGATAGGTGGTATAGTCATGATTTGCTGAAATGGCATCAAGTATAACATCAAAATAACTGTTATACTTACTCATTGCTTCTTTATCAGTGCTTACTAAAAAATGGGTAGCACCTAGTTTTGTTGCATCAGCTTCCTTTGATGGAGATGTGCTTATTACTGTTACCTCGGCACCAAATGACACTGCAAATTTTACGCCCATATGTCCTAGGCCCCCTAGTCCTACCACTGCCACCTTCATTCCTTTTTTCACACCTGCATAAACCAACGGGGAATAGGTAGTTATCCCAGCACATAATAAAGGTGCAACTGCAGCTAATGGCAATGTTGGAGATATCTTAAAAGTATAGTATTCGTCCACCACAATTTTTGTAGAATAGCCACCCATGGTGATATTGTCACTATTTCTTTCCTTGTTGTTGTAAGTGCCAACAAAACCTTCTTCGCAATATTGTTCTAAATCTTGCGCGCAGGTTTTACAAGTTTTGCAACTATCCACCATCACACCAACACCAGCAAGATCGCCCACTTTAAACTTAGTTACATTACTTCCTACGGATAAAACTTTACCCACAATTTCATGTCCGGGTACCATGGGATATTGTGATCCACCCCATTCGTTTTTCACTTGGTGTAAATCACTGTGGCAAACGCCACAAAATAATATATCAATTTGTACGTCATCTGGGCCTACAGCTCTTCTTTCAAAATTGTATGCTTCTAATAGTGTATTGGAAGACATTGCAGCATATGAATTAACAGGTATCATTTTTTATTGTTTTATTTAATAAATATAATTAAAATTTACTGGATATACTTATGCCTAGCGTAGCTGGATCGCCTATATGTATTGCACCAAAATCATAAGCATAGGAGATATATTTTTGGTTCAATATATTTTTCGACCATAAAACTACAGTTGCTTTTTTCATATCTACACCTAAGCTAAAATTGTTTATACAATAGGGGCTTTGTTTAATTGTGTTGCCACTGTCAAAATAAGTTGTACCAATAAATTTGGTTTCAGTTCTTATAAATCCGTTCATCTTTAAATTGACCGCTTTGTTGTATTGAACAGTTATTGCGCTTGTATAATCAGGTGTAAATACTGGGCGCTTGCTATTTGCTTCAATTAATGCATTTGTTACCCCGCCATTATATTGAATGACTAATCCTTTTAATGGCGCATACGTAATTTCAGTTTCAATCCCTTTGCTTGTTAATACGCCTGTATTTTTTATAATAGTAATTGCATCAGGTAACACTAGGGTAGGTACTTGTGCATCTTTCACATGAATATAAAATAGGGCGATGTTCAATTTTAAAGTATTATTTAAAAATGTATTTTTAATACCCGCCTCATAATTGTTACTATGTTCAGGAAGGTAGCCAATCAATGGTGGTTGAGAAGGATCGGAGCCTAGTGGGCTTAATCCCCCAGTACGATATCCTTTACTATACATAACATAGGCTAAGGAAGCAGGATTTAAATTGTAATCCAATGAAATTTTAGGCGACCATGCATTAAAATTTATACTTGCACTGGTGTCAGATACAATTTGATAAAATTTAGGAGAAGGATCGTGCTGATAAAAACCTGCTACTGTTTGATTTTGTTGCTCATAATCATTTCTTAAACCAACAGTCAGATTTACTTTATTACTTAAGGCATAGGTTGCTTGTCCAAAAAATGCAATTCCTTTTTTTGTTGTACTTGTGCTATTTACTAAAGTGAATAAGGAATCGCCGATCATCATTAAATTTGCATCTTTGCCAAATCGAGTTCCTTGTTTCACTGGGGATTCTTGATAAAATAGATAAGCGCCAGTAGTCCATGTCAAACGATTTGATGCACTAGGTGATGAGCTCCACTTAAATTCTTGGGTATATGCTTTAATGGTATTCCAACTTTTTCCATAATTATTTATAACTGTTATTGCATCAATAGGTGAAAAATCCCCGTCAATGGGAAGGCCATAGTATCTATAATTTTTTTGGTAAGCAGTAATGCTACTAAAATTAACTTTACTTCCGGTATGTTGTATGGATAAGGAACTATTCAGTGTATTATCCAACATCGTAGTTATGCCATTTTGGTTTAACATGTATGGGTTGTTAATTGCATTTTCAGCACCATATACAAGCGGGAATGCACCTTTATTCTCGCCACTATAATGTTTTACATTTAAGGTAGCCTGCCAATTTGGACTAGCAATAAATTTTACAAAATAATTTCCAGCAAAAGCATATTGTTTGTCGTAGCTGCTTTTATTAAACTTATTTGTGTAAAAACCATCTCGTTCATTATATAATAAAGATGCTCCAAAAAATAATTTATCTTTAATAATGGGTGTTTTAATGTTTGCATTGTATCTACGAATGCCATAATTACCCACATTCACTTCACCACTACCAGTCAATTTATTACTTGGTTGTTTGGTAATAATATTGATAACGCCACCCATTGCGTTTCGTCCATACAAACTTCCTTGTGGACCACGCAAAACTTCAATACGTTCAATATCATTCAATACCGGTATATAGGTATCCAAATTAAATTGGTTCACGCCATCTATATAAGTGGTCACTGCTGGATCATAGGAAGTTGTAGCGATACCTCTTATAGATACTACATCGCGGTTATCGCCTGGATCAGCACTATATAAATTGGGTATAAATCCACTGATATCTTTATTGTTCCAAAATTTGAATTTCTCAATTTGTGCACTATTGAAAGCGGTGATACTAATAGGCACTTTTTGCAATAGTTCTTCTTTTTTTTGTGCTGTGATAATTACATCTTCTAATTGAATTAATGCGTCGCCTAATAAAATTGTTTCTATTTCATTCGCATTTGGTTTAGCGGCAATAGTAATTGATGTAATACTTGTTGCAAAACCTAATGACGTAATTGCTAATTCATAATTTCCTGCAGAAACATTATTAAATTTAAAATATCCAGCGCTATCACTTATTCCTTTAAATGTGGTATTTAATAAGCTAGCTGTTGCGCCAATAACTGGTTTTCCAGCAAGCGAAGTAACTTTGGCTTTAAAATTACTTTGGCTATTCGCAAAAAAGAATGCAAAAGAAAATAATAAGGTAAGAAAAGAAATTTTTTGGAAGGTAGCTTGGGGGCTTTTTGTTTCAAACATTAAAATGGATTTAGGGTGTAAAGGTAGTTTCTTATGATAAATTTCGTGGCGCATTTGCCAATTAATTGTGCTTTTTAGATGTATAGTTTTTTGTTTGTTTAAAAAGCTTCAAATATCTAATAAATGTATTATACAATAACCAATAAGGCAAGGGGGTCAATACTTATATCAAGCTTTGCATGATCAGTCAAAAGCGCTTCTCCGTCGATATGTAAGGGTTCCTTTTCTTTATATTTAATAGTGATTGATTTTATAGATTGGATGTTTACTTTATTTGATCGGTGAATTTTTTTACTAAAAAGCTGTATGACTAACAATAAGGCATTTAAAAGATGGAGGGGATTAATTTTGACCATCTCCAAATAGGCATCTTGCAAATCTGAAAAGGGGGATATATAAGCATTACTCCCAAATTGACTGGCATTGGCAAATGTGAGTGAATAAACTTTCTGCATTGGACCTTGATTGATACTGATTTCAATCGGTTTGTACATGGTTAAAGCCGACAAGGTGGCTTTAATATAATTGATAAAACCACGTTGATTACTTTTTGCAAAAAGCTGTGCCACTTTCGCATCAAATCCAATTCCCGCGGTACAAAAAAACATTTTATTATTTAGTAAGCCTACATCAATTCCAATTTCATGACCATGCATAGCTTTATCAAGTGCAGCTTCGAATTTTAGTGGAATATGTAAGTGTCTAGCTAATCCATTCCCGGAGCCAATAGGTATAATTCCTAATGGGATGGTTGTTTCAGTTAAAACACAGGCCACTTCATTCACAGTGCCATCGCCACCAACTGCTATAATCCTGCTTGCGTTTTCTTCAATTGCTTTTTTTGTAAAATAGTTCGCTTCCAAAGCCTTGGTGGTTTCCCATACCTTGCTATTTGGAACTGCATATAATTTTTTTAAAATATTCGCCTTACGCGCTGCGTTATTATTGCCTGCGTTGGGGTTATATATAAAGTGTAACATGGGCTGTAAAATTATTTAATATAATGGATAATTACTCCTTTTATTTAAGAAATTAAGCCCTATTTTGGCTTAACTGACCTAAGTCATCTTCAGCTCATTTAATTATATAATTTAATCTCCTATTAGTATAAAAAGGGGGGAGGTTTTGACATACCCTTATGTTGTTTTGTCTATATTACTTGTTATTCCTGTTTATTTTGTTAAATTTAAAAGACAATTGAAACTATTATTATTCATTACTAAAGAAAAACTGGCGTAATAAATAGGTAATAGCCAGTCGTTAAAATTATTTATATGAAAAAATACTTTCTTATAGTTATTGGTGCAATGTGTTTACTTGTGTATCGTCAAAGTTTTGCGCAAACAAGCAAGCGTCCAAATATCCTAGTGATATTTTCAGATGACCATACCAATCAATCAATTAGTGCTTATGGGAGCAAGTTGATGCAAACGCCGAACATAGATAAAATAGCCAAACAAGGCGCTATTTTCAACCATACTTTTGTAACCAATTCTTTGTGTGCACCCAGTAGGGCAGTGTTACTGACGGGTAAATATGGCCATGTGAATGGATTGGTTGATAATAGTCCTAAACGAAATTTTGATGGCAGTCAGGTTCAGGTTCAAAAACTATTAAGCCAAGCTAATTATCAAACTGCATGGATTGGAAAATGGCATTTACAATCTTTGCCAGTGGGTTTTGATTATTGGAAGGTATTGCCTGATCAAGGAAATTATTTTCAACCCGATTTTGTTGAAATGTCCAAGGATACCGTTAGATACAGTGGGTATGTCACCAACTTAATCAGTGATTTTTCATTGGGCTGGTTGGATAAGCGCGATACAAGCAAGCCTTTCTTTTTAGTGGTAGGTGAAAAAGCAACGCATCGTAATTGGATGCCTGCAGTAGAAGATTTAGGTGCGTATGATGCACAACAATTTCCCATGCCTGATAACTTTTTTGATACCTACGAAGGTCGAACAGCAGCGCTTGAACAAGATATGACGGTCAATAAAACGATGACCATTGGGGATGATTTAAAGATGAATATTAATTATGACAAGCCGGGTATGTTTGGACGTTTAACACCCGCTGAAAAATTAGCCTATAAAAATTATTATGGAAAAATTGCATTGGAATATGAGAAAGTAAAATCGGACTCAATAGCATTAATCAAATGGAAATACCAACGCTATTTAAAAGATTATTTAGCCACGGCCAAATCCTTGGATCGTAATATTGGTCGCATATTAGCCTATTTGGAAAAATCAGGATTGGCTGAAAATACCGTGGTGATGTATGCGTCCGACCAGGGGTTTTATATGGGAGAACATGGCTGGTTTGACAAACGATTTATGTATGAAGAGAGTTTAAAAACACCCTTTGTATTAAAATACCCCAAACACATTAAACCGGGCACTGTAGTCAATGATATCGTGGTGAATATTGATTTTGCACCTACCTTTTTGGATATCGCTGGAGTTAAAGCGCCTGTTGAAATGCAAGGAAAAAGCTTTTTACCTTTAGTGACAAAATCGGGGAAAGTTGAAAATTGGCGTACCGGAATGTATTACCATTATTATGAGTATCCACAGCCGCATAAAGTACCGCCTCATTTTGGCATTCGTACCATGCGATATAAGTTAATTCGATTTTACGGACCAAGGAATGAGTGGGAATTGTATGACTTAAAAACGGACCCTACCGAAATGCATAATATTATTCATGATCAAAAACAAGCAAATACAATCCTGGATTTAAAAAAGCAGTTACGTTCTTTAATCATTGAATACAAGGATACCGAAGCCTTGCAAATTTTGAATACGAATTAAGAAATTATTTTTTGAGTGCCCCCACATTACTCGAGAATATCTTCACCGCAATGGCTAAAAGGATGACGCCAAAAAACTTACGAACAGCGAGCAAACCGCCGGGTCCTAATATTCGCTCAATAAAGTTGAGTGATTTTAATACGGCAAATACAATGACTAGGTTGACTAAGATGCCGAGTGCGATATAGTATTCTTCGAAGTTTGCTTTTAAGGACATAATAGTGGTAAGTGTTCCACTTCCTGCTATAATGGGAAATGCAATCGGAACTACTGCGCCTGAATGTGCATTTTTATCGCCTTTGAAAATTTCATGACCCAATACCATTTCAAGGCCTAATAAAAATATGACGATAGATCCGCCCACCGCAAATGACTTCACGTCTAAACCTAAAATTTGCAAAAAGGGTTTTCCTAAAAATAAAAACAGAATCATGAGTGCACCAGATATTAGTGTCACTCTAAGGGATTTTATGGCGCCCGACTTTTCCTTCATCGCAATTAATAAAGGAATGGATCCCACAATATCTATCACCGCAAATAGGGTGAATATGACTGTAACTAATTGGTCAAAATGAAAGTCCATAAAAAAGCTTTGTATGAAGATACAAAGCTTTTTTAAACTGAGCAGTTATGAATATATTATTTCAATCTCAGACCAAGCATGAGCATGCGCCCCATTGCATTGTATCCATTGATTTCCTGAAAAGCCACATTGTTAATATTTTGCGCGTCGGCGTACAATAATAGGTGCTTATTGAGCTTGTATTGAATGTGTGCATTGACTAGGGTGTAGCTTTTTAAACTAACATCCGCTGCTGCATAGCCACCCACATCATATCGTTCGCTTATATATCTGGCTGCCATGCTAAAATTTAATTTAGGGGATACTTCATAAGTCCATTGAATACCAGCGGTATTTTTTGGACGTTTTAATAAGTAGTTATACGTTATTGTATCGGTAGTAGTCACTCTGTTTTGATTGGTTTCTTGCCCATTCATTAAAGTATAGTTAGCAGAGAAATTATTTTTTGCATTGGCTTTCCAATTAAGTTCTAGTTCTAATCCATTTACCTTTTGTTGGATATAATTGAAAAAATTATAATCAATATAATTATAGTCTATCCCATTGTCAATGGTTCTATTGTAATAAACGGCTCTAAAAAATATGGGGTTAGTTTTGTATTCCATCCCTATTTCTGTATTGAATGATTGCTCTGGTTTCAATGCGTCATTATAACTCAACTGATAGAGCGAAGGCGCTTTGTATCCAGTGGAAGCACTTGCCATGAATCGAATGGTTTCATTTAATTTATAAGAAGGGCTAATCGTGAAAGTTTGGTTGGAGCCGTAGCGATCATGTTTATTACTTCTTCCTCCTAATTCTAGTAGCCACTTATTGGAAGCGTCATTGATTAATAAAGAGGTATACAAGGCAGTTTGGTATTGAAAAGTATCTTTAAATTTATCATTATAAGGTCCCCATTTACTTATGGAGATATAAGTTTGATGGTAAGATCCGTATCTAAAATCAACACCAGTAATCCATTGAAAATTTTTTGAAATACCTTTTGAAAAAAAGGCATCCGCAAAATGAGATTTTCCAGCGTATTGATTGTCTTCAAAAATGGTATAAGTTTTATCAAGACTATCGTTTTTATATTGACGATCCTGTGTGCTTAATTGATATTGCAATTGAAAAATAGTTTTTTCTTTTTTGTATTTTAATACGAAACCTGTCAATTTGGTAGCGTTATTGAATTTTTCGTCTTTATCATCTTTAAATGCGCCATAATCAATATCGGCATTGTAACTTGTTTGGTGCGTGGAAGCTTTTAAATTCCAATGTTCGTTAAAAGCATAATTGATATTGGCAAACCAATTATTATTGCGATAGCCATCTTTGTCAAAATTATTTTTACCCGTCACATCAGTAGCAGAAGAAAATCCTTTTGCAGATTCATTGCCGAATCCTATAGCATAATTCAACTTTCCAATGGTGCTAGTATGTTGCGCATTTATTTTTCTTGTACCATAACTACCAGTACTCATATCTGCCGAGAAGCTTGGAATAGATTTATTTTTGGTGATAATGTTAATCACACCACCAATAGCATCTGAACCATACAGGGTGCTTTGTGCACCTTTTAAAATTTCAATGCGCTCAATCAAATTCAAGGGTACTAAGTTTAAATCAAACTCATTGCTGATCATAGAAGGGTCACCTACGGGCATACCATCAATTAAAATTAAAGTACGACCACTGGAAGCGCCGCGCATGTAAATACTTGGCACCGTTCCTGCATTACTTAAACTACCTGGCAAATATAAGCCAGCTTGTTCATTTAAAATTTGCGCAATACTT
>CAIWBA010000118.1 GCA_903910765.1 uncultured Bacteroidota bacterium | reverse complement strand
GGGTAAAGTTACGCGCTTTTATATGTCATTAGTAGGATTTTTTAATAGTTTGGATTAAATTGTAGTCTCAAAATAATCAACTGATTATTATAAAAAAGTAGCAAATAAAATAAGCATTATGTTTCAACTTAATAATAAAATAGCACTCGTCACTGGAGGGGGAAGTGGGATTGGGAAGGAGGTTTGTAAAGTATTAGCTAAGCAAGGTGCGCATGTAATTGTGGTGGATTTAAATGCGGATAGTGCAAAAGGCACGGTTGATGAAATTACTGCAAACGGAAACACGGCAGAAGCCCTTACTTTAGATGTTACCAATCAAGGGGCAGTTACTACTTCTTTTGAAAAATTAAAAAGCTTAGACATACTTGTTAACTGCGCAGGTATCTCACATATAGGAAGTGCAACATCTACCATCGAAGCTGATTTTGAAAAAGTATTTCAAGTAAATGTCAAAGGCGTATACAACTGTTTACAAGCAGGCGTAAATATCATGAAGAAAAGTGGTGGTGGAACTATAGTGAATATAAGTTCGATTGCAGCTAAGGTTGGGTTATCGGATCGCTTTGCCTATAGTATGAGTAAGGGCGCGGTACATGCAATGACCATGAGTGTTGCAAAGGATTATATAAAAGACAATATCAGATGCAATAGTGTTTCGCCGGGTCGCGTTCACACCCCATTTGTAGATGGATTTTTGAAAAAGAATTATCCTGGACAGGAAGCAGAGATGTTTGAAAAATTATCAAAAACACAACCTATTGGACGCATGGGCTTACCGATTGAAGTGGCGCACCAAGTTTTATACTTATGTAGCGAGGAAGCTGCTTTTATTACAGGAAGCGACTTTAGTATTGATGGCGGTTTTATCACCTTAAATAGTTAAGTATCATAATTAATAAAAAATTAAAGCACATTAAATAGTTGATTTCTGAAAAGTGATTAATTGCTACAGCATCAAACACATCAAAAAGTAACTTAATCTATCAAGCTACTTGCTTTAAAGAAAAAATAAAAAGAGACAACAATGAAATTAATTCGATTTGGAACAAGTGAACAGGAAAAACCGGGCGTGCATATCAATGGAAAGAATTATGATGTCAGTGCACATTTGTATGATTATGATGAATCTTTTTTTAGAGAAAATGGATTAGTACAATTAGCAGCCATTGTTCAAAAAGGCAACCTACCTGAAGTGCCGCCAGAAGCGCGCATCGGATCACCGATCGCCAGACCCTCCAAAATAGTTTGTATTGGATTAAACTATGCGAAACATGCAAAGGAAACCGGGGCAGCAATTCCAACAGAGCCCATCTTGTTTATGAAATCAACCACTTCCTTAACTGGACCATTTGACAATATTATTATTCCTAAGAATTCTGAAAAAACAGATTGGGAAGTGGAACTGGCAGTTGTGATTGGCAAAAAAGCAAGTTATGTAAGTGAAGCCGATGCCATGGATTATGTTGCAGGCTATGTATTACATAATGATGTAAGCGAACGCGCATTTCAATTAGAACGTGGTGGCACCTGGGATAAAGGAAAAGGCTGTGATAGC
>CAIWBA010000117.1 GCA_903910765.1 uncultured Bacteroidota bacterium | reverse complement strand
TTAATACAAACGATTAAAAATACAGGCATCAGCATTATTTATACTTCCATGGTATTAGTTGCCGGATTTGTGATATTTTGTTTTAGTGAATTTGGCGGCACAAAGGCATTAGGCTGGCTTACTTCATTAACATTAGTGGTAAGTACACTCACTAATTTAATCTTATTACCCGCTTTAATAAAAACCTTTATTAAGCAGAAATAAAAAGTGGATGATTACTATTTGTTATTGCAATAGTAATCATCCACTTAAACTTAATTAATTAGCGATGAATTATTTTTTAAGGAAATAACTTAGCTAATGTTTCTTGTAAGGTTTGTCCTCTTAATTCTGTCGCAATAATTTTCCCGGTAGGGTCTACTAAAACATTAAATGGTATCCCTTCTATTTGGTAGGTATTTACAACACTACTTTCCCATTTTTTTAAATCACTTACTTGTAACCAATTCAATTTGTCATTGTTGACCGCTTCCAACCAATCTGCTTTGTTATCATCTAAGGATACGCCTAAAACGGTAAAATTTTTATTTTTAAACCGCTCATATGCCAACACTACATTTGGGTTTTCAGCACGACATGGTCCGCACCAACTCGCCCAAAAATCAACCAATACATATTTACCTTTTAAACTACTGAGGGTAATGATTTTACCATTGGCATCCTGCATCGCAATTTCAGGGGCCATTTCGCCAGCATTTAATGGACTTGCTTTCGTATTGGCTTGTACCTGTGCGTTTATTAAATTTGCAAATTCAATCAGTGGGGTAGCTTTTGTTTTTTCAGCTGCTGCTTTTGCCAATGCCAATATTTTCGCCGATTCCATGGATCTTAATCCCAATCCTAAGGTATAGTAAATAAATGCTGGGCTAGTTGCACTTGTGATGCTTGTCTCTACAAAATCATTTAAGTTTTTGATTTTATCTACTTTTTGTTTTTGTAACCAAAATATAGTACTGTCTTTTCCCTTTTGCTTTTGAAGTGCATCTAAATTGTATAGTGTTGCAAACAGAGAGGAATCTTTTTGTCTGTATTGTTTTAAAAATTCAAATAAATTGGAAGTGCTATTCGATCCCTTCACACTATAAGTGGAATAATTAGTAGCATCTGCACTTATTTTAATATTATCATCATCGTTGATGAAAATGATCTCAAATTCCTTGTCTGTAGCCAAACGATAAATGCCTTCTTGTTTTGCTATAAACTGAAATTCGTAATTTCCTGTTTTGTCAATGGTGATTGAATCTAAGGTAATAATCGGTTTGCCGCCATAGGGCACTTCCTGTAAAAGTAACTTTTGATTTTCTGCATTTTTTATATTCCCAGATACAGAATAATTGCCACCACTTTCATTCGTTTTACATCCTGAAATCAATAGGGTGCAACCAAGTATACCTGTGAAAATTAATTTTGAAAGCATATTGTTATTTTTATAAATGATTTTATTATTTCAGTTTTTGTTCTAAAAGCTGCATGGTAATTTTAGGATCTGCCTTTCCTTGACTGAGTTTTTTTACTTCGCCAGTAAATAGGCCAATCAGCCCCTTTTTACCTTTTTTATATTCAATTATTTTTTCAGGATGCATTAATAACACTTGATCTACCCATACTTCTATTTCACCCGTTGAATTAGATTGTAATAAGTTATTATTTTTAGCATATTCCCTAGGAGACTGCATCTGTTGCATCACTGCTTTAAAAACTTTACCACTTGCCACTGAAAAACTTAACTCATTACTTGCCACTAAATCTAATAGTTCAACCAAATAGGGGATAAAGGGTAGGAGTGTATTGTAGTTGGTATTGGTTTCATTTAAGTATTCTCTGATGGGTCCTAATATCCAGTTCGCTGCTGATTTGTATTGATTAGTTTGCTTTGTCCATGCAGCATAAAAATCAGCTTCTTCTTTATTTTCACATAGCTGCTCCACATCATATGCTGATAAGCCATAGGTATCTTTCCATGTATTTTTCAATACCCCTGGTAATACAGGCATCGTAATTTCAATGTCCTTAATATATTGTTGTGTTAATTGGAATGGCGCCAAATCGGGATCAGGGAAATATCTGTAATCATTAGCGTCTTCCTTGTCCCTTATTGAAAAAGTTGTATCATTATTTGCATCAAAGCTTCTTGTTTGCTGTAATATGGTGCCCCCTGTTTCTGTAATTTGAATCAATCTATCAATTTCAAATTCAATCGCTTTTTTTATATTCCGTATTGAATTTAAATTTTTGACTTCAACACGGGTACCTAATTTCTTATCACCCTTCAACCTGATGGAAATATTTGCATCACATCTTAAACTACCTTCTTCCATATTGCCATCACAAACGCCAATCCATCTTACTAAACGACGGACCTCAGAAACAAACAAAAAAGCATCTTGTGCAGAATGAATGCAGGGTTCTGTTACCATTTCAACTAGTGGAGTGCCTGCTCTATTTAAATCAATGTAAGTGTCTAGTTCTGATGCATCATGAATACTTTTGCCGGCATCTTCCTCCAAATGAATTCTATTTAGCTGCACTATTTTATCGCCAGCTTCTCCTTTAATCGTAATTGCACCTCCCACACAAATAGGTGTAGTATGTTGTGTAATTTGATAGCCCTTAGGTAAGTCGGGATAAAAATAATTTTTACGCGCAAAGTAATTGTTGTTTTCAATTCGAGAACCACAAGCAATACCTAGTTTAATGGCATATTCAACTGCTTTTACATTTGTTTTAGGTAGGGTTCCAGGATGCCCCATGGTGATTGGGCTAATATGGGTATTGGGTTCAGCGCCAAAGGAAGCAGCATCACCACAAAATAACTTGCTTTGTGTTGCTAATTGTGCATGAATCTCTAATCCAATGACTGCCTCATATTTATCCGCATTTGCCATGAAGCAAAAGTACAATTATTTAGGGCTTAATTTTACTTAAAGTGAACTAAAAAAACACCCCGAAACTTACTGTTATATTAGTAAGCATCGGGGTGTGTGCGTGATTTATATATACGGCCTTACAAATCAGCTGTTTTAAGCTTCTTAGGAATTTTCACTTCAATCACAGTTTTTTTACCATTTCTAGTAATATTAAATTTGAATACGGTTCCTTCAGTAGCTCCTTTGATGATTGGCTTAATGCCATCCACATCTTTTACTTTTTTATCATTCACTTCTGTGATAATGTCATTTTCCTTTAGTCCCGCTTTTGCAGCTGGTGAATTTTCAATCACTGATGAAATTTTCACGCCTTCATTCTCTTCTACATCCTCTACACTAATACCTAATTTTGGTTTTTCGATATTGCCAAAAATATTATTTAACTCAGGTATTTGTGGAAATTCAAAACCAAATCTTTGTGATCCATTATTACCCCTACCTCTAGGTGCGTTTGGAACCCAATTTGGCTCGATAGTCATACCTCCATTAGGCGTAGTATAACTAAATGACTGGGGTACATTTTTTGCTAATTCAACTGTCAACTTTGTTTTAGCGCCATCTTTTAAAATACTAATTTCTACTTTTTCTGATGGCTTGAATTTACCAATAGCCTCATACAAATCTTTTGGTCCTGTAATTTTTGTATCATTAACATTCGTAATAATATCATCTTTTTTAAGGCCTGCTTTTTCTGCTGGACTTCCTTCACTAACTTCATTAATTTTAGCACCCAATTCATTGTCTTCTGAAAGCACACCCAAAAATGCTGCGTTGCTTTGAGCAGGTGTTGCAAAAGTTAAACCATTCGTATCTAACTCACCATTCATATCCAATGGCTTACCCTCCACCAATTTATTTCCTTTACTAGTTTTACCAATTGTTCCCATTCTTTTTAAAATCACGCCATTTTTGCCTTGGCCATTGATTCTTGGATCATTTTCTTCTACTTCTTCACCATTGATGGTAATTTTATCTCCATCAATTAACACATTAATTTCTTCTTTATCATCATTACCATTTTCTTTTTTATCCCCTTTGTTATTTTTTAAGCTTTTCCCTTCTTTGGTCAGCACTTTAACTGTGACTTCCTTTAGCTCCTTTTCATCTTTGCTTGCGGCCTCCTTATTTTTCTTTTTGGTCGTAATAACGATAACACCATTTGCCCCTTTTGCGCCATATTGTTTCGTGGCAGATGCGCCTTTTAAAACATCAATTTTTTCAATATCGTTAGGGGAAATCTGATTGATGTTTTTTAATTCTTTACCATCCACGATATATAAGGGTGTTTGTCCATTTACGACAATGCTGGTGTCTTTCGGAATATTTTTTACAACAACAACAGTTGGCTTTCTAAGATCTAATTTTAAGTTTTGTTTTTCACTTGTTTGCGCAAAACTTATTTGTGCAATTACACATGCTATTAAAAAACTGATTACTTGCTTGATCATATTTTTATATTTAAATAAAGAGGTATTTATCCAACAAATGTAGGGAATTTAATTAACTACGAAACAATTCGCAAATGTTAAATTTTAGTCAATTGGAAGATTTTTGTGCGCTGCCCCAAAAAGTAAAGCCTTATCAATATTTGATAAGGATTTGATAATGAGTAAGATAGTTCATTTAAAGCATGGCTTTTATTACTTCAATCACTTTGTCAAGCTGTGTATTATCCTGTCCGCCTGCGCTCGCAATGGTTTTTTGACCACCGCCACCACCTTTAATTAATGGGGCAATTTTTTCCTTGATAATTTGAGGTGCCTGCCAGTTTTTTTGGTTGAC
>CAIWBA010000116.1 GCA_903910765.1 uncultured Bacteroidota bacterium | reverse complement strand
CACTTCAACAGCCATCGGTTACCAAGCAATGAGTAATGCTAATAACACTATTAATAGTTACACCCCTCTTCTTACTTACAACACCGCAATCGGGTACCAAGCACTCATGGGATCCGTAACCCCCGCTAATAATACCGGAACTAATAATCTTGCGGTAGGATATCAAGCATTAAAAGTAAATACAACAGGAACAAATAATAATGCGATTGGGAATAGTGCATTATTCGCAAATAGTACAGGCACATTCAATACTGCTATTGGGAATAGTGCATTGAATACAAATACAATTGGTTCCTATAATATTGCGGTAGGTAAAAGTGCATTAACTGGAAATACAAGTGGAACCGGTAATATTGGTATTGGATATAATGCGATGGCAACAAACGCAACAGGTACTTATAATATTGCCATTGGATATGGTGCAAATATATCAGAGGGTTTGACTAATGCCATTGCAATTGGACAATCTGCAACAAACGCCACAGCAAATAGCATACAACTTGGTAATACTTCAGTAACTAAAGTAAATACTTCAGGTGCTATTACTACTAGTTCTGATATTATTGCAAAACACTTAAAAGGAAATTCAGGAGCACTTAGTATTACCGCTTCCACTGGGGCTGGAACTACGCCATCAGCAATATCTGTTGCAGGAACTGACATGAGTGGCGTGGTAACATTAACCACTGGCACAAGTCCTTCAATGAATGCAATTCTTGCTACAATCACTTATAATAGTGCTTTTGCAACTGCACCAGTTGTAGTAATTACACCAGCTAATGCTGCAACAGCAAGTTTAACAAACGCACAAGCAGTATGGGTAAGTATTGCTACTGGAAATTTTGCAATCAACACCAATGCAACTGCACTAAATGCAAGTACCATTTATAAGTGGAATTATGTGGTGATACAATAATAATAAACGCATTTTTTTATTCATAAAAATGCCCCCATTAAGTGTCTAACTTTTTGGGGGCAGTCTATTCTCGGGGCCCTTTCATTTAAATATTTTACAAGGACACGCCTCGTTTCCAAGGAATAAAATCATCTTGTTGTAACTGCACTGCTTTCGGAATAATTTCTCCACTTGCAGCTTTAATACAATAATCCAAAATATTTTCTCCCATTTGTTCTATTGTCGCTAAGCCATCAATAATATCTCCTGTATTAATATCGATGATATCGGACATGCGATTTGCTAACTTAGTATTCGTTGCAACTTTTATCACTGGACAAACTGGATTGCCAGTAGGTGTGCCTAATCCTGTGGTAAATAAAATTAAGGTGGCACCACTAGCCGCCTTACCCGTTGTTGCTTCCACATCATTACCTGGTGTGCAAACCAAATGTAGTCCAGGTATTTCAGCAGGCTCCGTGTAATCCAACACTGCTACCACAGGTGCTGTTCCGCCTTTTTTACATGCCCCTGCACTTTTTATTGCATCTGTAATTAATCCATCTTTTATATTACCCGGGGAAGGATTCATATGAAATCCACTACCCACCGCGTGCGCCATTTTATTATATTCTTCCATTAATGTCACAAACTTATTCGCAGTTTTTTCATTAACGCATCTATCAATTAATTCTTGCTCAGCACCACATAGTTCAGGAAATTCAGCTAATAAAATCTGCCCCCCTAATGCAATGAGTAAATCAGCCGTGTGTCCCACTGCAGGATTTGCAGAAATTCCACTAAAGCCATCACTTCCACCACATTTAACGCCAATACATAATTTACTTAAAGGTGCAGGCCTGCGTTCAATTTTATTCGCTTCCACCAAATGAACCAATGTTTGTTGAATGGCTGATTTAATTAATTGCTCCTCACTTTGAGATTGTTGTTGTTCAAAAATGATCAGTGGTTTATTGAAATTTGGATTTCTTTTTTTCAAATCACTTTTAAATTCAGATACTTGTAAGTGCTGACAACCCAAACTCAATAAAGTAATGCCAGCCACATTAGGATGATCGGCATATGCGGCTAATAAATTACTTAAGGTAGATGCATCTTGTCTGGTTCCCCCACATCCCCCTTGGTGATTTAAAAATTTAATGCCATCTATATTTTTAAATACACGGTGATGTGAAATGGGCGCCAATGCAGTATGTTCCTCAATGCCCATGGCACCTGTTTGCTGGTAGGTAATAACTAATTGTTCTGTAAATTCTTTATACTTATCAGTAATCGTATAGCCTAGTGCGTGGTGTAAAGATTCTTTAATTACATCTAAGTTTCTATTTTCACAAAAAACAGTTGGAATAAATAACCAATAATTGGCAGTTCCTACTTTTCCATCTGCTCTGTGATAACCATTAAATGTTTTAGTCGCATACTTTTCAATATTAGGTGCTTGCCACACATAATCATTTCCACGATAAGCATAAGCATCCGCTTCGTGTTTGGTATTTTCCACCGACATGCGTTCACCCAACAAAACTTGATTCACTATAATTTTTCCGACAGTAATACCATACATAATAACGATGGCCCCTTTGGACAAATCCTGAATGAAAAACTTATGCTTCTCTTCAATATCTTCCTTTAATATATAGGTTGCATCATGGTATTGAATTGTATCTCCTTTACTCAAATTAGTTAAAGCGACTAATACATTATCCTTAGGATGAATTTTGATTACTTTATTTGCGCCCATGATTTTATTATTACTTAAAAATACTACAAAACTAGTTGGGGGGAAGGTAGTGTGTGATAAATAATTTATAAAAGATAAATTATTTTCGAGGCTCTTAGGATGGCCGTCGCTTCGCTCCGGCATCCTAAGAGCCTCAGTGCAAAATGCGTCAGTAGTAGTTCGAGTACTGTCTTCCCGACAATAGTATTTATGCCCCTAACTCAAAAGGATTTCATTGCTCCGCAATGAAACGCGCAGCATAAAATTTGCAAACACTAAGCAAGCTTATTTTTGCAAATTTTATCCCACTCGTTGCCTTCGGCAAATCCTTTTGAGGTGGGGGCATAAAAAAAGTCAGTATTGCTACTGACTTTTTTGGTCGGGAAGACAGGATATGAATGAGCTTGATTATCAATTACTTATGCAATTAATTTATGTAATTATTGATAAATGGTTATGGAAACATAACCATTTATCAAAACAAGGTACTAGTAGTGTAAGAGAAATTAAATAGATAAGATGAAGGTGGTGTAGTTTT
>CAIWBA010000115.1 GCA_903910765.1 uncultured Bacteroidota bacterium | reverse complement strand
GTAGTGCATTAGCGCATCGTTTACATAAATTGGGTTATGCGTATACAAGAAATGACATTGATGTTTTATATCCTATCTTTTTACAATTAGCAGATAGGAAAAAAGAAGTATCACATGACGACCTAGTTGAAATAGCAACTGCATATACAAAATAAAAAAGCGACAAATAATATTTTAGATCATGGGTAAAACAATATTTGATAAAATCTGGGACAAGCATGTGGTAAAGATCATTGAAGATGGTCCATCGGTATTGTATATCGACAAACATTTAATTCATGAAGTAACCAGTCCGCAAGCATTTAGTGGTATTGAAAAAAGAGGCGCACAATTATTTCGTCCAAAACAAATTGTAGCTACTGCCGATCATAATGTACCTACGATGAATCAGCATCTACCTATTGCAGATCAATTATCAAAATTTCAAGTAGATACTTTAATTGACAACTGTAAAAAACATGGTGTTGAATTATACGGATTAGGACATGAGCACCAAGGTATTGTTCATGTGATTGGACCAGAATTAGGAATTACACAACCGGGTATGACCATAGTTTGTGGCGATAGTCACACTTCCACCCATGGCGCATTTGGTTCTATTGCTTTTGGTATTGGCACGAGTGAAGTGGAGATGGTATTTGCATCGCAATGTGTGATGCAATCCAAGCCTAAGGTAATGCGTATTAATATTGAGGGAGCCATACAAAATGGCGTGGTGTCAAAAGATATCATCTTATTTATCATCGCACAAATTTCTGCAAGTGGTGCCACAGGCTACTTTGTGGAATATGCAGGATCTGCTATACGTGCATTAAGCATGGAAGCCCGAATGACCATTTGTAATATGAGTATTGAGATGGGTGCACGTGGTGGCATTATTGCACCGGATGAAACTACTTATGCGTATATCAAAGGACGCCCTTTCGCGCCAAAGGATGCGGAGTGGGAAATAAAATTAGCCGAGTGGAAACAATTATTTACAGATGCAGATGCAAAGTTTGATGTTGAAATAAATATCAACGCTGCTGATATACAACCCATGGTTACTTATGGAACCAATCCTGGTATGGGCTTGGCTGTCACAGGAAGTGTACCTACGCTTGAAAGTATTACGGATCCAACGGAGCAACAAAATTTTGAGAAGGCATTAAAATATATGGGATTAACCCCAGGACAAAGTTTATTAGGGATGCCAGTACAAAATGTATTTATAGGCTCATGTACTAATTCACGCATTGAGGATTTTAGATTAGTGGCAAGTATTATAAAGGGCAAACAAAAATATCCGAATGTAAAAACATTAATTGTACCTGGATCGCAAGCGGTCGCCAAACAAATTATTGCGGAAGGTTTGGATAAAATATTTGCGGCAGCGGGTGTGGAAATACGACAAGCGGGATGTAGTGCATGCTTGGGTATGAATGAAGATAAAATTCCTGCAGGTGAATATTGTATTAGTACTAGTAACCGAAATTTTGAAGGGCGTCAAGGTGCAGGTGCAAGAACTATGTTGGTGAGCCCACTCACAGCAGCGGCGGCTTTGTTGACTGGAAAAATTAGTGATATCAGAACAATGTTAAATTAAAAATATACATGCAATCATTACAAAAAATAACAAGTAGGTTTATTCCTTTACGCATTGAAAATGTGGATACGGATCAAATTATACCTGCGCGTTTTTTAAAGGCCACTACTAAAGTGGGTTTTGGAAAAAATTTATTTAGGGATTGGCGTTATGAAAATGATGACGAAACAAAACCAAAAGCTGACTTTGTATTAAATCAAAAACAATTTAGTGGCGATATATTGGTTGCAGCTAAAAACTTTGGATGCGGTTCATCACGCGAACACGCAGCTTGGTCCATACAGGATTATGGATTTAAAGTGGTGGTGTCTAGTTTTTTTGCTGACATCTTTAAAAACAATGCCTTGAATAATGGGGTGCTTCCAGTAACAGTGACCGATGCATTCTTGCAACAAATATTTGCCGAAGGCGCTGAAGCTACCTTAACAGTTGACTTGGAAAAACAAACCATCACTATTGACAACACAGGCGCAAGCGAAACCTTTGACATTAATGCGTATAAAAAAACATGCATGTTAAATGGTTATGATGATATTGATTTTTTATTAAGTATGAAAGAAGAGATAGCTGCATTTGAAAAAGCTAGCCGCTAAAATATAAATAGAATAGAAATGAAAAAGAAAATAGCAGTCATATTAGGAGATGGGATTGGTCCTGAAGTAACCCAGCAATCAATCAAGGTATTAAATACCATTGCCAAGCATTATCAACATGAGTTCACCTATGAGCATGGTTTAATGGGCGCAATCGCTATTGACGAAACTGGAAATCCTTTACCGGATGAAACTATAAAAATTTGTTTGTCGAGTGATGCTATTTTATTTGGTGCTATTGGTGATCCAAAGTATGACAATGATCCCAATGCAAAAGTACGCCCAGAGCAAGGCTTATTAAAATTAAGAAAGGAGCTACAATTATTTGCCAATATCCGACCGGTAAAAACCTATGATGCCTTACAACATTTAACGCCGTTAAAACCCAAGTTGTTGGAGAACGTTGACTTTGTTATTTATCGTGAATTAACGGGTGGAATTTATTTTGGTGCAAAAACAATTAGTGATGATGGCACTGTAGCTACAGATAATTGTTCTTATTCTGTAAGTGAAATTGAACGCATTGCACATCTTGCATTTCAGCATGCGCAAAAAAGAAGAAAAAAATTAACTTTAGTTGATAAAGCAAACGTTTTAGAAACATCAAGATTGTGGCGAAAAGTGGTACAAAAAATGTGCGCACAATATGCGGACGTAACAGTGGATTATTTATTTGTAGATAATGCAGCGATGCAAATCATTTTAAATCCTGCACAGTTTGATGTGATGTTAACTGAAAATTTATTTGGTGATATATTAAGTGATGAAGCATCTGTGTTGGCAGGGTCATTAGGCATGTTACCTTCAGCTTCTGTTGGAAATACAGTTGCTTTATTTGAACCAATCCATGGATCTTATCCGCAAGCAAAAGGAAAAGATATTGCAAATCCAATGGGCTCTATTTTATCTGCTGCTATGTTATTGGATCATTTTGGTTTAACCACCGAAGCAGCCATTGTTCGTGAAGCAGCCGATTGGTGTTTGAGTAACAAATTTGTTTCTAAAGATATTGATCCTATTAATAGTTATAGTACTTCAGTTATAGGTGATTTGATTTCTGAATATATTGAACGACATATTACGGGGGAAGGGCATGTGCATCACGAACGTTTACATAAATCAACCATTATTTAAAATAGAATGAGAACAAACCTAAATAAGCGTTTAACGAACGATTGTTTTAAGGTTTAGAAGTAAAACAAGATTAATTTTATAGACACTTTTATAAGTATACATTATGGAACTAAATAAATATTCAAAAATAATTACACTGGATCCAACCCAGCCAGCAGCGCAAGCGATGTTTTATGGTATTGGATTAACAGATGCTGATTTGCATAAAGGACAGGTAGGTGTGGTGAGCATGGGTTATGATGGTAACACCTGTAATATGCATTTGAATGATTTAGCTGCCGATGTAAAAAAGAGTATTTGGGAAAATGATTTAGTAGGGTTAACCTTTCATACGATTGGCGTGAGTGATGGGATGAGTAATGGTACACCTGGTATGCGTTTTTCCTTAGTGAGTCGCGATGTAATTGCGGATAGTATTGAAACAGTTTGTGGCGCACAATATTATGATGGATTAATTACCGTTCCAGGTTGTGATAAAAATATGCCAGGTTCATTAATTGCGATGGGTCGATTAAATCGTCCTTCCTTAATGTTGTATGGTGGCACTATTGCACCAGGACATTACAATGGACAGGACTTAAATATTGTTTCTGCATTTGAAGCCTTAGGACAAAAAATGGCGGGACAATTGGATGAAGCCGATTTCATTGGCATCGTAAAACATGCATGTCCTGGCGCTGGCGCTTGTGGGGGTATGTATACCGCAAACACAATGGCATCAGCTATTGAAGCATTGGGTATGAGTTTACCTTATTCTTCTTCCAACCCAGCATTGAGTGAGGAAAAGAAGCAAGAGTGTAAGGATGCGGGCGCAGCCATTCGATTATTATTAGAACGCGATATTAAGCCTAGAGATATTATGACACGCAAAGCATTTGAAAATGCAGTAGCGGTTATTATGGTATTGGGTGGAAGCACGAATGCAGTATTACATATGATTGCAATGGCAAAAAGTGTGGGCGTAAGTTTTACACAGGAT
>CAIWBA010000114.1 GCA_903910765.1 uncultured Bacteroidota bacterium | reverse complement strand
GTCATTACTATTTTTTCCTCAATAGGAGCCTCCGCTTTTTTTGGTGTTTCAGTTTTAAAAGGATCTTTACCTTCAAAACCTGTAGCGATTAATGTGATCCCTAATTTTTTATCAAGGGTAGCATCATAACCCATACCCATAATTACATCAGAATGTTCGCCAGTTCTTTCTCTTAAGAAATTATTGATGGTTTCTAATTCATCCATGGTGCACTCATGTTCCCCTTCCGCACTATTAATATTTAATAAAATCCATTTTGCACCTTTAATATCATTGTCATTTAACAATGGTGAATTCAATGCTTCTTCTATGGCTCTTTCTGCTCTATTCTCCCCTTCCACTTCAGCCTTTCCTAAAATAGCAACACCGCCATTTTTCATCACCGTGCAAACGTCCGCAAAGTCAACAATAATGTGACCGCGGCTATTAATAACATCAGTAATACATTTAGCTGCAGTTGCTAAAACATTATCTGCTTTCGTAAATGCCTCTTTCATTTTTAAATTACCATATTGAACACGTAATTTATCATTTGAAATCACCAACAATGTATCTACCAATGGTTTTAATTGATTGATTCCTTCCTCAGCTTGTTTTTGACGACGAGGTCCTTCAAATCCAAAAGGCGTGGTAACAATACCCACCGTTAATATGCCTAGGTCCTTACAAATTTTTGCAATAATTGGCGCGCCACCAGTTCCAGTACCACCACCCATACCCACTGTGATAAAGGCCATGCGCGTATTAACTTCTAAAATTTTTCTGATTTCTTCTAATGATTCCTCTGTTGCCAACTTACCCACTGAAGGATCTGCTCCAGCACCAAGTCCTTGTGTTAAATGTGGGCCTAATTGAATTTTGTTTGGCACATCGCTTTGTTCAATGGCCTTAGAATCTGTATTACAAATAATAAAATCAACGCCTTCAATATCCTGCTTAAACATAAAGTTTACAGCATTACTACCGCCACCGCCTACGCCGAGGACCTTGATGATAGATGATTTTTGTTTAGGCAAGTCAAATTGAATCATTTTTTTGTTTTTAAATGGGTTAGTTAGTAGGTTAGTTGTTAGTTAGTTATGTCGAAATTAGCAATTTTAGAATTTATTCTACTTGATATTTATAACCACAATGTGGGTAAATAATATTACAAAGGTTTGTCAGGTTCCTCGTTAAATATTTCAATCAAGTTATTCTTAAATCGATCCCAGAATTTGCTCTTTCTTCTTTCAATTTGTTCAACGGTCAAAGTTGTTGCTGGTGCAGGTTTTTCCACTTTTTGACTTGTTAAAGTATTTGCCCCATTGGTGTTGTTTACAGTCAATGATTTAGGCACTTCCACTCTTTTAAAGTTTTCAGCAAACACCTTATAATTTTGTTCAAAATCGTTATAGCCTTTCAAGATTAATCCAATACAAGTTGAATACATTGGCTTTTTCAACTCATCAATATGATTAGGCGCTAAATGCTCATTGGGCAATCCAATTCTTGCATTTAAACCAGTGATGTATTCAGTTAATTGAATCAGGTGCTTTAATTGAGATCCACCACCAGTTAATATCACACCCCCATTTAATTGACGACTATCC
>CAIWBA010000113.1 GCA_903910765.1 uncultured Bacteroidota bacterium | reverse complement strand
TATGCCTTTTATTTTTCCAGTTAATTTAATATCCCAAAAAGGAGAGTTGGCCGATTTGCTCTTAGATTCCTTTTGTGATAGTAGCGTAGTTTCTGTTTTGTTATAAAAAGTCAAATCAGCAACGGCGCCCTCTGTAATTCCAGCGTTATCTAGTTTAAAAATGCTTCTTGCATTTAGTGAGAATAATTCTGAAATTCTATTGTCAGATAATTTTGGAAATAAATGTTGAATAGTAGCAAAGCTGGTTTCAATACTTGCAATACCTGCTTTCGCATTTTCGAATTCAATTGTTTTGGCATCCCAATCCTGCGGCATATGATGCGAGCTGATGCAATCAATCGTGCCATCTTCAATCCCTTTAAATAAAGCTGCTTGATCTAGTTTAGTTCTAAGTGGCGGGAATACTTTTAATAATGTATTATAATCTTTTAAATCTTCCTCTGTAAAGAATAAATGGTAAGGAGTTACACTACAAGAAATTTTCAAACCTTCTTTTTTAGCATTACGTATCAGGGCAATTCCTTTTGCAGTACTTACACCGGTAATATGTAATTGTGAATTGGTATATTTTAGTAACTCAATATCTCTGGAGATAATTAATTCTTCAGCAATTGCAGGAATTCCTGGTAAGCCTAACTTAGTTGATAATATTCCTTCATTCATTAAACCCAAACTTCCCAAACTTTTATCAATCGGCATTTGTATAACCACACCATCAAAAGCTTTTACATATTGTAATGCTTTCAAAAATAATAATGTTGATTGAACAGGGTATAGTCCATCACTAAAAGCAATTGCGCCATTTGAATTCATATCAATCATTTCTGCTAAATCCTTTCCTTCAATTTTTTTAGAGAGTGCACCAATGGGTAAGATATGAATTGGTAACTCTTGGCTATGCTGCTTAACATAGGTCACTTGTGATTTATTATCAATAACAGGTGTTGTGTTAGGGATTACAAAAACTGTGGTAAAACCACCTTGAATTGCTGCATTAGAACCTGTAGCTAAAGTTTCTCTATGTTCCATGCCTGGATCACAGAAGTGAACAAATGGATCTATGAATCCTGGACTAACGAATGAATTTTTTAAATCGATGGTTTGATCAGCCGCTCCTTTATATTGATCTGTAATGGAAACAATTTGTTGGTCTTTTATTAAAATATCCTTAACCAACCCATTAAAAGGTGACCTCGTATCTGCAATTTTAACTTGACTTAGAAGAATTGTCATCGGGTCTGTAAAATTTTAATGCAATATACCTTGATTTTTCTATTTAGGGTTATATTTACACCCGATTTCCTGATATTTTAGGTTCAAAATCAGTCAAATAGGCCATTTTTAGGTGTATTTAGATTGATGTCTAATACTAAAGGGAGTTGCATTCAACAATCGGGTGGTAGCGCAGTCCGGTAGCGTACACGTCTGGGGGGCGTGTGGTCGCAGGTTCAAATCCTGTTCACCCGACCAAAAAAGGTATATCAGCCACAACGAAGTTGTGGCTGAGTTGTTTCAAGAGCGAGAAAATCAAGCTTGCTTGAATTTTTGAGTAAATTGAAACAACTCATAGCCCATAGCGAAGCGAATGGGCTGATATATTATGCTTTTGCAAAAAGGAGAATACAGGATCACCGAACGAAGTGAGGTAATCCGGCTTTTGCAAAAAGGAGAATACAGGATGCCGGAGTGAAACGACGGCAATCCGAATGGGCTGATATATTATGCTTTTGCAAAAAGGAGAATAAAGGATCACCGAACGCAGTGAGGTAATCCGAAGGTGATTACAGACCAACTTATTTACAGTATTGACTCAAATAACTATCCACCCCAGGGTATCCCTTAAGCTTTGCTGTATTTAATGGGGCACATACTTTCTCTTTTTTTCCTAAAGCTATATAACTCATCGCCATAAAAAATTCCGACTTTCCTGTATTTGCATTTGAGAATTGAACAGCTTTTTCAAAATTAGGAATGGCTTTTATAAAATCGCCTCCAGAATAATAACTAATACCTGCGTTTTCATAATGCGTATAGTTGGCAGGATCCAATTGTGCCGCTTGTAAGTAAAACTGTGCGGCTTTAACATATTTCCGATTAATAAAAGCAGTCTTCCCGTTGTTTAATAGATTAGTAACTACATCTGTGCTTTGAACACCTGATTTATTACTGGAAAATATGCTATTCACTCTTGCTAAGATGGCACTATCCTTAGGAAATCTCGCATTGGTTGAATCAAGTAAAGTTATCATATTTTTATCAGCAGCACCCTTCACTTCATACATGGCAAGTAGGTATTGCGCATTTGCTTCAGCGCCAGGGCGATATTTATTATACTCCTTATACGCTTTTTTAACTTCGTTAGAATCTTTGTTTTTTGCAGAGCTAAACATTATATTTTTATAATAGCTGGTTGCTCTTGGCCAATTATAAAAAGCTTTTTTTGCAAAAATGGCAACACTATCAAATTTCTGTTTGTCAGCGTAAATCGCAGTTCTTATAAAATCATTGTAGTGCAAATAAGGATTGTCGTTTTCGCTTTCTTTTAATAAACGTAATGCCTCGTCGTAATGTTTGTCTCTAAATTCATATCGTGCAATTAAACCTTTTATTGGAAGGGTAGAGGTTGATAAATTAGGAATTGCAGGGAAGGAAGATTTGACCTCATCCAATGCCATTTTAGGATCTGCATCAATTTCGCCCATCACATACTTTTGAATTTTTAAAGAATCATACGTTTGTTTCGCGACATAAATAGATGGTATAATTAATATAAGAGAAATTAAAAAAAATAGGACCGGAACTAAATTTTTACTACTGCCATTCGGTGTTTTTGTTTTACTCAAATGACTGATGGGTAAAAAAACCAATGCTGCAGAAACAGCCAACATGGTTTGCATGGCTGTTCGTTCGGCTGGGAAGTTTAAAAATGCATCCACTGCATAACAAGTAACTGCCATAAAAGAAATAGTAGCAGTTAGCTGATATGGCTTGAATTCTTTTTTACGCCAAATTTTAATGGTAAAAATTGGGACTAATAAAAACATGAATCCAAATGCAATACCACCTATAATGCCCAAATCTGCAAACATTTCAATAAAATCATTGTGACAGTGATAGGGTACAAATAAATCATTCGTAAACTCTTTTTCGTAAGGAATGGAAGCTAGTTTCCAATTGCCAAATCCTGCACCTACAAAAGGATGCTTTGTTGCATAATCAATGGCACCTTTCCACAAATGAATACGACTACCTTGTTCACTTTGAATGGTAATATCACCTGCTCTTTTTGTAACGGTACCATAACCTCCTTGATAGCCTTGCAGTTCAACAGCATTCGCTAAAAGTAAATTGGCAACAAAAAACCCAACAATGATTGGACCTAAAAAATAGGCTACTTGTAGGGTAGCTTTTGTTTTGTTTGTAAGACCAACAAAAAGGGCTGTGGAAATTGAATAAATTAAAAATATAATCCCTAACCCTACATAGGTAGATCTTGTATTCATAATAAATAAGGCAACCACACCAAAAAACAAAACCCCGATATTTAATATTTTAATAAATGATTTGTGATTGATGATTAACCATAAAACAAATGGGAATTTGATCAATAAACTTGCTGCCATGACATTCTTGTTGCCATGATTACCTGAAAGGCTTACAATGTTTGCATCCAAGTCCATGGTTTCTATATTTTTAGAAAATCCTTTTAAAATATAAAAAGAATCCCAAAGCAATAAAAATGCAACTGCGAAAGAAACTATATTGAATATATATTTTATGTCTTTTTTATAAAATAAAATAGATACCTGAATGAATATCAAATAAGTCGAAATTAATCTTGCAAGTGTAACTAAGGTTTCGGTGGGATTAATTGCATAAAAATAGGAACCCATCGCCCACAATACCAATAATGAAAATAGGAGGGTGAATTTATATTTAAATATTTCAGTTATTGCTTCTTGGTAGGTATTTCTGTTTATAAAAATATATACTAAAACTGCAAGATCAAGGGTGCTTGTATATAACCATTGTGCGCCCATAACATCTGCGCCACCAAAATCAGAAACAAAATGTACCAATAAATAGAGTACAGTTATAATTGCACTAATTAAACCTTGATTGTCTTTTTTACGCATGCTTACTTTTATGAGGACAAAGTTAATTAATCCATTAATATTTCCACTTTTTTTGAATTAATCTTATAACTAGGCATTGGGGTATTGTTTTTTTCCAATATCTCCTTCAGGGTTATAGTTAATTGTTTCGTTTTTGCAGGTTGTAGCAATGATAAATCAAAGTGTTCACCAATATCATTTGATAAATTATATAATTCTTTATGGCCGTTTCTTAAATCATAAATCAATTTCCAACTTCCTTGCCTGATGGCTGATTTATAGTTAATCGCAGGCCCATCACCATCTATCCATTTATTTGGATAATGCCAAACCAAAACACGATTGGTATCTAACAATTTATTATTCTTTATTAATGGAACAAAACTTTTCCCATCCACATTTTGAATCGTTTTTATAGAAGCGACTCCTGCCATTTCAAGGATGGAAGGGAAAAAGTCTTCTGCAATAATATATTGCTTGTTCGATGTATTTGCTTTTGCGATTGCAGGCCATTTTACAATCATGGGTACACGAATCCCACCTTCATACATTGATCCCTTGCCAGCCCGTAATGGTAAATTTTGAACATGCGCTATATTACCTCTAGCGCCGCTTAAGCTTAATCCACCATTGTCACTCATGAATATGATAATGGTATTATTTGCAATATTTTTTGCAGAAAGATATTTCATGATATCCCCCAAGCTTTTATCCATGGAAGCAACCATACTTGCATATTTTGCATTCGCCGTATCTAAACCTTCATCCAAATAGGATTGATAAAATCGAACGTCGGGTTGTATTGGAACATGGACTGCATAATGCGCCATGTTTAAATAAAAGGGCATCTTTAATCGAATAGGTTCTTCCAAACTTTTAATGGCTTCAAGTGTAAGTGCTTCAGTTAAATTAGTATCAGTTCCATGGTAATTCATTAAATCAGGCACAGACTGATAGGTTGATTTCCCAGGAATATTTCCATAATTATCTTTCCCATAGTAGCTTTGGGGATGCCCTGCTGCATGCCCCGCTATGTTTACCATAAATCCCAAATTCAAAGGGTTGGACATCGCTGTTCCTGCTGGGCCCCAATGCGCTTTTCCCACATGTATCGTATAATATCCTGCTTGTTTTAAAATTTGTGGATAGGTAGTAATTGTATTTATAGCAACCCCATTTAGTTTCCAGGGTGCAGGGTTAAATTGATCATCCTTAGCATCGGTGGAATTATTTTTTACCGGAGAAGTCCAATTGGTCACACCATGATGAGTTACATTCATTCCTGTCAATATACTTGTTCGGGTGGGGGTGCAAACTGAATTTGCATATGCATTTGTGAACTTAACCCCTTGTTTCGCTAATAATTCAAGATTCGGTGTTTTGAATTGCTTATTTAATAATCCAATACTATCCCCAAAAGGAACTGAACTATCCATCCATCCCATATCATCAATCAAGAATAAAATGATATTCGGTCTTTTTGTATGCTGGGCATTAACATACAGCATATTAAAAAGTAGTAGAAAAAGTAGGATAATTTTTTTAAGCATATTGGTTTTAAATAAGTTGAAACATGATTCAATCAATAATTTTTACTTGTTACATTTTTGTAATCGTATTGGTACTTAATAAAACATTTCTCGGATCTACTTCAATATTTTCTGGTAATCCCTTTACGCTAAATGATTGACTAACTTGTTTTTTATTCAAATTGATTTTTAATAATTGGGGTGATTTATTGTCTTTTGTATAGTAGCCGATTTCGATAGGTAAATCAAAATTAAAATCAGTTAATTGTGTTTGCGTTATATTAATATTGATTTTATGATTGACAGCGTCGTAACTCCAAATTGCATCAATGCTAGGATTAACGGGCTGATACAACCATTGCTTAAAAAATATTTTTAAATCCTTGACAGAAGCTTTCTCCATTTCAATTCTAAAATCATCTGTGGTCGCATTCGCATTGTAAAACTTTTTATAGTAAGCTTGAATCCCATTTTTAAAATTTTGTTCTCCCATCTTATCTCTTAACATATGTAAAATCCATGCACCTTTTTGGTAAGTTAGTCCCGTAGTTACAGGATCCTTCTCCGCTGTTCTAGGAGCCACAATACTGAAATCGGGCATTTTCACCGTCATGTCAATGACTGATTTTTTTGCCTTTACGATTCCTTTATTATATTCCGCTTGCCCATATTCATTCTCGATAAATAATAAAGTAAAAAAAGTAGCAAACCCTTCACTTAACCAGGCATCATCCCAAGTGGTCTCAGTGACTGCATTGCCAAACCATTGATGGGCAATTTCATGAATCACCACATTCCTAGTACGTTCGTCTCTTTTGCCGTTGACTAAATTTTCCGCATAAAAAATAGCTGAAGAAGTTTCCATACCACCACTTACACTAGCAGATTGTATATTAGCAAGTTTTTCATACGCATAAGGGCCCACATATTTACTATAAAATGCTAGCACTTTTTTGGTAGGTTCTTTAAAATCATAAAATCCAGTTTCTCTGTTTTTTGAATACACCCAGGTTTGAATTGATTTACCTTCAAAATCATCCACATATTGTACTGCAAAATCAGCAACACCTAAAACAAATAGCCAGCTAGAAACAGGAATGGATTGCTTCCAATGTGTTAATGTGGTATTGTTGCCTATATTAGATTCTTCTAATAATAATCCATTGGATATTACTTTGTAATGTGATGGCGCTTTTACAATAAATTCTGAAGTTGCTTTGTCATAGGGATGATCAATCGTTGGAAGCCAATGTCTTGCTCTATTAGGCCAACTTTCATTAAAAAAACTGCGATCTCCGAATTTGGTTGCGCCAATTCTTAATCCATCAAAAGGGATCCCATGATATTGAATTGAAAATTCTAATTCAGCTGATAGGACACTTGGTTGTGGTAGCTGAATGATGAGTTCATCATTTTGATGCGTGAATTTTAAAGTTTGATTGCCTAACAGTACTGCATCAACAACCATTCCTTTGCCCTTTTTTTCATTGGTCTTATTAACTAGATCTAATCGGAAATTATTTACGCCAGCTTGCTTAAATAATAGCTTAATAGTTGCATTCCCAGTTATTTCATTGGAGCTATCCGATAAATTAATTTGAAAAGAATAGTGTTTTATGTCAATACTTTTATTAATAGGGTATTGGTCAGCCCATGCGAATAAGGGTAGGGTATATAAGAGGAGATTGAAAAAATATTTGTTTAACTTATTCATTATTGTATTGTTATTTTTTTCAAGTAATTACCTTTAGCGTCAACCTGTGGCGGTGTTGCACTATTCACGATTATTCCTTCATTTGGGATGATGGTTCTAGTTTCTTTACCATTTGCCACAATGTCAAAAGGCAAATCCATGAAGAAATTATTGACTTTAATTTGGAATTTTTGAAATCCTACTTCCTTAACTGTTATATCCAAAACTTTGGTTGTTCTCAAATAAAAATCAAAAAATGGTTTTAAATTTTTATTGGAAGCTGTACTAAATAATTGTTCAACATCGGTAGTCGTCACAAAATTATCATAAGTATATTTTGTATCCGTAGCTAATTTTTTCAATGTTGGGAAAAACGTTTCGTCTCCAATGACATAGCGTAAACTATGCATGAAAAAGGAGCCTTTGCCATAGATGTCTCCGCCAGAATATACTTGCTCCTCAGTTGCTTCGTCCACTGCTGGAACAATTGGCATTCTGTTTCTTGAATTTTTGCGATGTCCGGCAATGATTTCATCATAAGCCGCTTCGCCACCAATTTCCAGCATGGCTAATGCTTCCGCATAGGTTCCAATACCTTCTTGTATCCACATATGCCCCCAGTCCTTGTTGGTTACTTTATTGGCCCACCACTCATGTGCATATTCATGAAACAAATTTGCGGAGTATTCTTGCCCACCAATCGTTTTATAACTAAACTTATTATCAAAAGTAATCATGGTTTGATGTTCCATTCCTGAATTAGGCACTTCTGCAATGCCAATTTTTTCTTTTGCCCAGGGATATTCTCCAAAATATTTTTCCAATATTTTACTATCTCTTTTTTTAGTTTCAATTACTTTTTTTGCATGCATCGTATCTACTTCTAAAACATAATATTCAATGGGTACTATATTGCCTAAAACAGTAGTGTATTCATCTTTAATCACTTTGTATTTACCTATGTTGAATAAAATACAATAATTACTAATCGTGTAATTGGTTTTCCAATGGTAGGTTGCTTTGTTCTTTTTTGTTGTGACCCCCATCAATAAACCTGGGCCTGCTACCATTAAATTTGATGGAATGGTTATTTTCAAATCAGCACCTTCGTTGGGCTCATCACTCGGATGATCTTTACATGGATAATACATTTTTCCGCCTTCTCCTTGTATGTTTATAGACATCCAATCATTCCCATTTTTATCTTTAGCCCAGGTAAAACCACCATCCCAAGGCGGTTTAATCGCTACTGGCGGAATCCCATTATATTCTACTAAAACTTTTTGATTACCTATTTCAAATCCAGTAGTGTTAGTAATAAATATTTTATCATCGTGTTGATAAAAGGCTGCGGGCTTATTATTCACTTTTACTTTTGTAACTGCATACAAATGAATTAAGTCAAGTAATAGGGTATCTGTTTTTTTTGATAAGTTTAAACTAACTTCTGTGGAACCATTGATTGACTTTTTCATCATATCCACTTCTAAAGTAATGCTATAATGCCTGATATCCATAATTGCTTGTTGTGGAATGAGCTTTCCGCCTGAAGTAAGGTATAAAATATCCCTGCTATTAATATTGTCATCGTTTTGACTAAATAAAACAGTGCTTTGAAATAAAATAATAAATAGGGTTGCACATTTTATTATTTTGGTTAACATAGATTTTTCAGTTTTAGCGTTCTTCATTTTATTCTTTTTAATTTATATTATAGGATCGTTGATACTATCAATACTTAAATATAATTTTTTTAAAGCAATCATATACGACTCCTACGAAATATTTATAAAATATTGAATTTTAGTAAAATTGGGTCTTTCTAGGCGCCAAATAACCAATTATTTAATGATTTAAGCGCTATTAATAAACTACCTTCGTGGCATATTTAAGCGCTATGACATTTCAAGATTTAAACCTAAATACTCCTTTATTAAGATCCTTAGAAGATGCAGGTTTTTCAATACCTACCACCATTCAACATCGTGTTTTTCCCATAGTGATGTCAGGGGCGGATGTATGTGGTATTGCGCAAACTGGAACAGGAAAAACATTCGGCTATTTACTTCCTTGTTTAAGACAATGGAAATATGACAAAAATAAAGATCCTCAAATTTTAATCATTGTCCCAACCCGTGAATTAGTGGTGCAAGTGGTAGAGTCGGTTAAAAAGTTAACGACTTACATGAGTGTAATTACCGTGGGTGTTTTTGGAGGTGTGAATATAAATACGCAACAAATTGAAGTTGAAAAAGGGGTGGATGTATTAGTCGCTACGCCAGGAAGATTATTTGATTTAATCATGAATGGTGCATTTAAAACTAAGATGATTAAAAAATTGGTCATTGATGAAATGGATGAGATGTTGAATTTGGGTTTTAGAAAACAGATCACCAATATTTTAGAATTATTACCAAAGAAAAGACAAAACCTACTTTTCTCTGCAACAATAACTGAAGATGTTGAAAAATTAATGCATGACTATTTTAATGCACCCATCACTGTGGAGGCTGCTCCTACAGGAACCCCTTTAGAAAATATTATTCAGACTGCTTATCATGTTCCTAATTTTAATACCAAAGTAAATTTATTAAACTTGTTATTGTCAACGAATGAGGCAATGACCAAAGTATTAATATTTGCAGCCACTAAGGCATTGGCTGATCAACTATTTGAACAACTTGAAATAAAGTTTCCTGAAATAGTAGGGGTGATCCATTCCAATAAAGATCAAAATTACCGTTTCAATACTGTCAAACAATTTAAAGCTGGGGTATTTAAATATATCATTGCGACTGATGTAATGGCTAGGGGTATTGATGTTGCGGAAGTTACCCATGTAATTAATTTTGACACGCCTGACGTACCTGAAAATTATATACATCGTATTGGTCGAACTGGTCGTGCAGATAAAAAAGGAATAGCGATAACATTTATTACAGAAAAAGAAAAGGTTTTACAAAAGGGAATTGAAACCCTAATGAAACAAGACATACCAATGTTGGCATTACCCGAGGAACTTGAAATTTCAGCTATTTTAACCGAAGATGAAAAGCCTAAGATTCGAATGAAGATCATACAAACCAAGGTTCCAAAGAAAGAGGAATCAGGACCTGCGTTTCATGAAAAGTCTGCAAAAAATAGCAAAGTGAATAAACGAAAGAATCACAAAGAAGATATGCAAAAAAAATACGGCAAGCCTAAAACTCGTGGGGCTAAAAAATAAAAGCACCCCAATTGAGGTGCTTTACTTTGTTACTTTATTAAAACTTGTATTAAAATCTTTCTAATTTTGAAAAGAAGAAATTGCCTTCAATTTGTGCATTTTCATCACTATCACTTCCATGAACTGCATTTTCTCCGATAGAAGCAGCAAAATTCTTACGAATTGTACCTTCCGCAGCTTGTGCAGGGTTAGTAGCGCCAATTAATGTTCTAAAATCAGCGACTGCATTTTCTTTTTCAAGAATAGCCGCTACAATAGGGCCGCTGCTCATAAAATCAACTAATTCTCCGTAAAAAGGACGCTCTTTATGTACCTCATAAAATTGACCAGCTTGTGCTGGCGTCAAATTTGTCCATTTCATTGCCTTAACCTTAAAGCCGGCTTTGATAATTTGATCTAAAATTGCTCCTGTGTAACCTTTTGATGTAGCATCAGGTTTAATCATTGTAAATGTGCTGTTACTCATATATATTTTGTTGAAAGTTTTTAATTGGAGGCGCAAATTTACTGAAAAACATCTGATTTATGTTAAATTTGTACACTTATGCAAGCAATTGAACAATTTTACCCAATGCTGAATCAACCTTTTAAGGCTGTTATCACTGCACATCAAAAACCAGATGGGGATGCGATGGGTTCAACGCTTGGATTGTATCACTTTTTGAAACAACTGGGACATGAGGTTACTGTGATTTCACCGACTAATTGGGCGCAGTTTTTAGATTGGATGCCTGGTGTTGACCAAGTCATTGATTTTGAAGCAAATAAGAATGAAGCAAGTCAAATTGTAGCTGATGCTGATTATGTATTTTGTTTGGATTTTAATATCCTACATCGTACAAAGCATTTAGAACCAATCATTAGGGATTCCAAGGCGCTAAAAATATTAATTGACCATCACCAACAACCTGATACTCCGTCATTTGCATATGGAATCAGTGATGTAAAAATGAGTTCTACCTGTGAAATGGTGTATGATTTTATCGTTCAATCAGGGCATAGCAACTTAATCAATTTAGATATAGCCACTTGTTTGTATACGGGTTTAATGACAGATACTGGATCATTCCGTTTTCCTTCAACGACTGCGTCGGTTCATAAAATAGTTGCCCATTTAAAAGAATTGGGATTGCAACACGCTAAAATTCATGAAAATATCTATGATAATTCAACAGAAGGTCGTTTAAAATTCATGGGAAATGCGTTTTTGAATAGGATGACCGTTTTGCCAGAATTTAAAACAGCAATTATGGCGATTCCTAAAACAGATATTTACAAATTTGAGTTAAAAACAGGGGATACCGAAGGGCTTGTTAATTATTTATTATCAATAGAAGGCATTAAATTTGCGGCCATTGTAATAGATAGAGAAGAAGAAAGAAAATGGAGTTTTAGAAGCAAAGGTAACTTTGATGTTAATATATTTGCAAGAACTCATTTTGAAGGTGGCGGACATGCGAATGCAGCTGGAGGAAGATCTTCAAAATCAGTGGATGAAACATTTAACGATTTTAAAAACATAATAGAAAACTATAAATCACAATTAACACAATTAAAATAAAAATGATAAAATCAACTTTAAAGTTAGTAGCTGCTATTGTATTGTTTGCAAGTTGTAATCAATATGAAAAAGCCCCTTCAGGAATGCTTTACAAAATCACGCATGGTAGTGGTAATGGAAAACCATTGGCGCAAGGGCAATATGTAAAATTAAATATTGAGTACAAGTTAAAATCTAAAGACACAGTGCTAAGTAGTACTTATGGTGTAATTCCAGTTTATTTCCCTATTGATACTACAAGATTAGGTAAATATACTTTTACTGAAATTATTACAAAATGTAAAAAAGGAGATAAAGTTGAATTCTCTTTAAGCATTGATACTTTAGTAAAAATGGGTGCAGTTCAAGTAAATGAAGTGTTTAAAGCAAAAGATATCATTTTAGGTAAAGCTGAAATTTTAGACGTTTTTGCAGATGTTTCAAAAGTAGACGAAGATTACAAAAAAGAAATGGCTGCTGAAAAAAACAGAGAAATTAATGCGATTAAAGCATACTTAGCTAAAAATAAAATCAATGCAGTACAATCACCAGATGGTGTATTCGTTGTAGTAAAAGAAGCGGGTGATGCGAACAATAAAGTGGATACAACTAAAGTTGCAAGTGTTTATTACAAAGGTTATAACTTTAAAGGGGAAACTTTTGATACAAATATTAATCCTAAAGATTCTGCTTCAAAACCTTTTGATGTAAAAATTGCAACAAATTCAGTGATTCAAGGTTGGGATATTGGTTTACAATATTTTGGTAAAGGTGGAAAAGGAAGTTTATATATTCCTGCAATGTTAGCTTATGGCCCTCAGCCGAATGGACAAATTAAAGCGTATGAAAATTTAGCTTTCGATATTGAAATTGTAGATGTAACTTCTAAATCATTATCTGCACCTCCTTCTCCAGTAGGCGCAAAAAAATAATTTCGTTTTTAAAAAATAGAAATAAAAAAAACTCCTTCCCATTTTTGGGAGGGAGTTTTTTATTGTAGGTAGGGTAGTAGTTGAATAATTTGGTTCGCTTCTTTTACATCGTGGACTCTTAAAATAGAAGCACCATTCATTAATCCTAAAGTATGTAAAACAGTGGTGCCATTCAAAGCGTCTTCTGGACCAACGCCCAATGTTTTGTAAATACTTGATTTTCTAGAAACACCTAATAATATGGGGAGGTTAATTACTTTTAGTTCTTGTAACCTTTTAACAATAGCAAAATTTTCTTGCACGGTTTTCCCAAATCCAAATCCCGGATCCATAACCCAATTTGTAATACCAAAGGAGGCAAGTAATTGTTTCTTCATTTCCATAAAATCAATAATTGCAGCAATGACATCCGCTCTTTGTTCAATTTGATGCATTGTCTTCTGGTTCCCTGTAATGTGCATGGCAATATATCCTGCATTGTATTTTGAAACCACTTCTAAAATTTTAGTGTCAAAACTTGCACCACTAATATCATTAATAATATGTGCGCCAGATTTTAGCGATTGTTCTGCCACGATTGGATTGAAAGTATCAACGGAAATTAATTGTGTAGGGTAAGCATTTTTAAGTGCTTCTAGATAGGGTATTAAATTGGCTAACTCTGTATCCGTATTTATAATTTCAGCGCCAGGTCGGGTACTTTGTGCACCAATATCTAAAATTTGCGCTCCGTCAGCAATCATTTGAGCCGCTTTTGCCAAAAAGTCCGCCACTGACTTTGCCCTGCTATTTTCATAAAAACTATCATGGGTTACATTAATAATCCCCATGATTTGAGGGGTATTTAATTCCCATTTTAGGTTTTGAGCGACATTTATGAACATAGTTTTATTATAAAGTGGTTATTGATTATCTTGCAACTGTTCAAAGATATTAACTAACATAGTAATTAGGTCATTTTTCATGAGTCAAACTTCCACACAATTTGATCAAGCCATTGCATCATGCAGTGATATTTTTATCAAAAAAACCAAGGATTATGGTACTGCCTGGCGCGTTTTAAGAATAATATCAGTCGTAGATCAAATATTCATTAAGGCACTCAGAATTAGAACCATTCAAGATATTGGCTCCCAAAAAATAGGGGATGATATTGAATCTGAATTTAAAGGAATAATTAACTATTCCGTTATTGGGCTAATTCAACTAAAATTAGGGGATCCTAAAGTTGACGAATTGCCTGTTGAAAAGGTACAAGCAATGTATCATGAATATGTCAATTTTGCCAAAACGACCATGCTTGATAAAAATCATGATTACGGTGAAGCCTGGCGGGATATGAGTCAAGAAAGTTATGCGGATTTAATTTTAATGAAATTAATGCGTATCAGACAGATTTTAACCAATGATGGAAAAACATTAATCAGTGAAGGCATTGATGCCAACTTTGTAGACATATTAAATTATGCTGTTTTTGCTTTAATCCAAATAGGCGAGGGCAAACATTAAAATAAACTTATGCAAACCTTTATTAAAATAATTCGTTGGTGTGTAGGATTGCTATTTATTTTTTCTGGTTTAATTAAAGCCAATGATCCTTTGGGATTAAGCTATAAAATGCAAGAATTTTTTGAGGTGTGGGGCATGTCGTTTTTTAATGATTATACTTTGGCATTATCCTTAGTAATGAATACCCTTGAAATTGTTGCTGGTATTGCATTACTCATCAAATTTCCCTACAAACAAACCTTGTGGTTATTATTAGGCCTGATTGTCTTCTTTACATTTTTAACTGGGTACGCTTTATTTTCTGGTAAAATCAAAACCTGTGGATGTTTTGGCGATTGTATTCCTTTAACGCCGCAAACCAGTTTTATAAAAGACATTCTTTTATTTATTTCTATTGTTATATTATTATTTACCCAGAAAAAGGTAAAAGCAAATATCCATCCCGCTTTGGGAATAAGCGTTTTATTATTGGCAACATTTTTGGTGGGATATGGTCAAAAGCACGTGTTAACACATTTGCCAATTATTGATTGTTTGCCCTACAAACAAGGTAATGATATAAATGAAAAAATGATATTACCTAAAGGTGCAGTTGCAGATAGTGTTACAATAATGATGGAGTTTGAAAAAGGGGGAAAAAAATACTTTTTTGATGCCAATAACTTCCCTACCAATTTTGATTCAACCTATGTTTATATTGACCGAAAAGAAATAGTGGTGCTTAAAGGGAATGGATTAAAAGCAGGTATTGGAGATTTTACTTTAACTACTTTATCTGGCGTTGACACGACCCAAAATATTTTCAAAACACCCATACCGTATGTTTTAGTTTTTGCAGGTTATGTGGATAGCAGTATACCTTGGAATGAAATGATTTTAAAATTGAGAGAAAAATATAAGTTAATTTATGTTGTAACCGCGGACAAAGCGGGTGCAACTCAGTCATTACCAGGTTTAAATGTACTTATTGGGGACATTACAATGATTAAAACAGCCGCCAGAGTTTGGCCAACCATTTTTGTAATGAATGGCGCTACAATCATGCAAAAAATTACCTACCAAGATTATATCACAAGATAATTGAATAAGCCAGTGAATTTAATGGTAACTTGTAACAAGTCACTTTTAAATTCACTTTTATGTCAAAAATCAAAGAAATTTTAATCAAGAAAGGGCCTCATTTTAATGTGGTGGATCCGGAGACAAAAGTGCTGGATGCATTAACAATTATGAAGACAGAGAACTTAAGTTATGTGGTTGTTAAACTAGACGATCGATTTTTAGGCATCATGTCGGAACATGACTATGCGCAAAAGGTTAAATTACAAGGAAAGCAATCAAATTTACTTTTAGTTAAAGATATTATGACGCATGACTTGCCTGTGGTAAGTTATGAGGAGGACTTAAAACGCTGTATGGTTTTAATGAATGTATACAAAACAAGGTACTTGCCTGTGTATGATGAAGTTGAATTTAGGGGAATACTTACCATGAATGATTTAATGCGAGAAGTGATGTATGATGAAACGCCAGTGAAATAATCGGCAACTATTTAATGATCACTTCGGAAATTACATTTTCTCCCATTTTTTCGTTGACTCTTTGTATAATTTGCACTTTCTGAAAACCCAATTCGTTTTTTAAAGGGCCGATACTAGTTTCAATAAAAAGCTTTTGGTTAAAGATGTAAATTTTATCTGTGTATTTGGCTACAGTGACGCCCATAATTTCAGACCAAACCTCCTCAATTTGAGCAGCCCTAATTCCATTTTTTAATTTACTTGTTTGTACGAATTGCTTTAAAGCATCTCCTAATTTAAATGTTGCCATAACGAAAGACCAAGTTACGATTTTAAATTTCAATTAACTGATAACTAGTCAAATGTTTGCCTAATAATTGGGTTAGTCTATCCTTATGTGTGTCAGTGATAAACACTTGTCCGTCAGTGGATTTACTTACCCAGGCAAGTAATTGTACCATTCTGTTCTCGTCTAATTTTTCGAATATATCATCCATTAATAATATTGGAGAAAATCCTTTGTATTTTTTTAAGATCATCCATTCTGCAAGTCGTATGGCGAACAATAAACTTTTTCTTTGTCCTTGAGATGCCTCTTGTTTGAAAGGTTGATTTTGTATGGTCACTATCAAATCATCTTTATGTATTCCAATATTAGTGCGATGAAGTAAAGTATCCTTGGCTAATGATTGCGTAAGTAAAGATTTAAAATCCTGGTCGCTTAAAGTAGATTGATATTTAACAGAGATATCATCTGCTTGTCCGGCTAAGTGTTGGTATAGGTTTAAAACTTCGGGCAACCATTCCTGCATTAATTGTTTACGATATTCATGGATAGGATTTCCATTTGCTATTAATTGTTCATTCAAGGTTTCTAAAAGTAAGGCGTCTAAATTTCCTGTTTCGTTGGAAATTTTTAACAGGCTATTGCGCTGTAATAAAATTTTATTGTATTGAATTAGATATTTTAAATAGGGGGGATGTATTTGACACAATAAACTATCCATTAATTTTCTTCGTTCTTCACTTGCACCAGTAATAATTTGAACGTCATCCGGGGCAATCATTACACAAGGTATTTTACCTAAATGTTGCGAATGCTTCGGGTACAATTCTTCATCGAAATAAAATTCCTTTTTTAAATTTTCTCTGATAATACAGGAAATGGTGACCTCATTATTGTTGATATTGTATTTACCATCTATTCTTAAACCTTGATAGGCGTGATGGACATTTTGTGCATCGGGTCGGCTAAAGTAACTTTTGGTAAAGGACAAATAATACAAGGCATCTAATACATTTGTTTTTCCAACACCATTGGGGCCAACGATGCCTACAATACGATTCGTAAAGTGGAATTCCTTTTGAATATAATTCCTAAATTGAACCAATGTAAGTTGCTGAATCCCCACCATGTGTGCAAAATACAAAGGGTTTCATTAAGCACCTTAAAAATTGAGAAAAAGGGTGTAATTTTATTAAAATTTAACGGAATGACGCTGATCAGTGAACAACAGCTACCGAGCATTATTAAAAGGTTGGCACACCAAATTTTGGAAACTTATCCAGGGTTAACCAACGCAGTCATTGTTGGCTTACAACCTAGGGGGATTTACTTAAGTGACCGAATTGTAGCCGCATTGCACCAAGAATTACCTGCGGATCAAGTAGTTTATGGAAAATTAGATATTACCTTTTATCGAGATGATATTCGTAGAGAATTACACTTAGCAACACAAACTGATTTACCTTTTAGTATTGAAGGGAAAACGGTTATTTTAATAGATGATGTATTATTTACAGGTCGAACCATCAGAGCCGCTTTGGATGCTTTATTGTCTTTTGGTCGTCCCTCAAAGGTTTCTTTATGTGTTTTGGTAGATCGCAAACCGAGCAGAGAATTACCCATTCAGCCCGATTTTACAGGCAAGGAAATGATAGATGAATCCCCGTATAAGGTGAAAGTAAGGTGGAAGGAGAATGATGGGGTAGACGATGTAATACTCCTGGTGGACTAAAATATTGGATATTAGACAAGGCAGGTTGAAAAAAATATACTAATTTTGTTTTTTAATGGCACTATCTACCAAACATCTTCTTGGTATCAAGGACCTCACTAAAGAGGATATCCAACTTATCTTATCTACTGCATCGCAATTCAAGGAAGTTTTACAAAGACCTGTTAAAAAGGTTCCTACTTTAAGGGATGTTACGATTGTTAACTTATTTTACGAAAATTCAACCAGAACAAGAATTTCATTTGAGCTCGCAGAAAAGCGTTTGTCAGCGGATGTAGTCAATTTTACTGTATCCAATTCCTCAGCCGCAAAAGGCGAAACTTTATTAGATACCGTCAATAATATTTTGTCCATGAAAGTGGATATGGTGGTGATGAGACATAGTGCGTCTGGCGCACCACATTACTTAGCCAAACACATTGATGCGGCTATCATAAATGCAGGAGATGGGATTAATGAACATCCTACACAGGCATTATTGGATGCTTTCTCCATGCAAGAAAAATTGGGACAATTGGCTGGTTTAAAAGTGGCCATTATTGGAGATATCATGCACAGCAGGGTGGCTTTAAGTAATATTTACTTACTTAAAAAAATGGGGGCTGAAGTGATGGTTTCTGGACCACCTACCTTAATTCCCACCTATCTTCAAGAAGCCATGGATATTAAAGTTGAATATAATATTGACAAAGCCCTTGCATGGTGTGATGTGGCCAATGTGCTTAGAATCCAATTAGAACGTCAAAATCAGCCTTTATTCTCCTCTTTAAGGGAATATAATATGGCTTATGGTATCACCAAACAGAGGTTGGATAAGCTTTCAAAGGATATAGTCATCATGCATCCAGGCCCAATTAACCGAGGTGTAGAAATTGATAGCGATGTGGCTGATAGTGCACATTCCATAATTTTAGACCAGGTGGAAAATGGCGTTGCAGTAAGAATGTCTTGTTTATATCTGTTGACTGGTCGAACTAATCCTGCATAATTGCTTTAGTTATACGCAATTTTCCTAATTTTAAGCCATGCAAAGAATCTGTTTATTTCCTGGAACTTTTGATCCTGTAACATTAGGTCATATAGATATCATTAATCGATCCTTGCCATTATTTGATAAAGTGGTGGTAGGTATTGGTATTAATGCTTCTAAAAATCCCATGTTTACAGCAGACCAACGGAAATTATGGTTTGATGAGATATACAAAGACCAACCAAAGGTAGAAGTGGCAACCTATGATGGATTAACAGTGAAATTTTGTCAAGCTATTGGGGCTCATTTTATATTAAGAGGTATTAGATACGTGAGTGATTTTGAATATGAAAAAACAATCGCTGATGCCAATAGAACCATGGATCGCGATATTGAAACTATCTTTTTAACAGGGGAACCAAAGTATACGTCAGTGGCTTCCACCATTGTCAGAGATATTATCAGGAATGGGGGAGATGCTTCTCCATTTTTACCTGAAGCAGTTATTAAGACCTTAAAATAGTAAGCTGCGGTTACACAAATTTTTTAG
>CAIWBA010000112.1 GCA_903910765.1 uncultured Bacteroidota bacterium | reverse complement strand
CTTTACCTTTATGCCTTTAATGGGTTTTGCACTTGCCAAACTATTTAATTTTGAGCCTGAAATTGCTGCAGGTATCGTTTTAATTGGATCTATGCCATGCGGATTAGCCTCCAATGTAATGTCCTATTTAGCAAAAGCAAATTTAGCTTTATCAGTGACACTTACTTCTGTAAGCACCATTCTCGCTACTTTTTTAACACCATTTTTAATGAAAATATTGGGTGGTCAGTTTATTGAAATTAAAGCAACAGATATGTTTATTCATATTTTACAAATTGTAATTGTACCAATTGCATTAGGTTTATTATTTAATAGATACATCAAAGGAAAAACCACTTGGCTGGATAAATTAATGCCTTCTGTTTCCATGTTTGGTATTGCAACTATCATTATTGTAATTACAGCAGCTGGCAGTAAAAGTCTTTTAACCATTGGACCCTTATTAATATTAGCCTCATTCATACATAATACATCAGGTTATTTATTTGGTTATTGGTTTGGACGTGCCTTTAAATTAGGGGAACGTGATAGTCGTACCATTGCTATTGAAGTGGGTATGCAAAATGGCGGATTAGCTTCTGGACTTGCTGAAAAATTAGGAAAAGCAGCGACCATGGGATTAGCACCAGCGGTGTTTGGACCTTTTATGAATATTACAGGATCCATCCTAGCTTCCTACTGGCATAAGAAAGAACCAAAGGATTAGTTCTTTATATAATACTTACAACAAGCCCCGTCCCGATACATCGGGACGGGGCTTGTTCATTTATGAAAACAGTAACGTTAAATTACTTTTTAAAAAATAGCTTTGAAATAAAATACACGGGCTATCTTAGTTACAAGTTGCTACTTAGTTAAATTGTACTACCCCATATTTATCATACTCATGAAAGCTTGCATTGACAGGTGACCATGCAAACTTGATCATTTTACCTGCATCATAATCCAATCTGTAAAAATTAGCATTCCAACAAACGCCTTTCTTTAACTCCGTATTTTGTAAAGGCCCAAAAAGGGAAATAGGAAAAAATAATTCTGCCGTCCATTTATACATTTCATTGTTAACCTGATGCACTTGCACTTTTTTAATCACTTTGCGCTTCCCATCATAATGCCATGGCGTCCACCCCATCGCTTTTTTATCTAAATGCGGTACCAATAAAACTAGTTCTGCGTTTAACGCATTCACTTCATACTCTAAATAAATAGGTATTTTAGGTTCCGGATGAAAAAATACTTCAAATACATCAGCCGTAAATAAATTATCAAAATCCTTTGTGAAAGTAGAGGTCACTTTTTTATCATTTCCTGTAAAAAATACATACACACCTGCATCCGAATATAGTACTTTAAACTTGGTATCATATCCACGAACTCCTGAATCCAATTGAATCAAGTTAACCCATGCAGCGGAATCCCATTGTACATTGGTGCCAGCACCATCCAATACAAAATCGGCTGTCTTTTTAATTTTTAAGGTATCTGTAAAGGAAGATGCTTGCACATGAAAAAAAAGAAAAACAAATGCAAAAATTAAAGTACTTTTTTTCATATAATAAATTTGAAAAGATAAAAATAAAATTTTATCAGGCTTACCCTTACTTACTCATCGCATTCAACAATTGTTCCATAATCCACTAGTAATTCCTCCCCTGCTTTTATATCCACCAATGCCTCAAACTGTTCCCCGTCATTTAAAGATAGTACATTAGGTGTTTCAGAATGATTTAAATAAATCACTAAATCAACCAACTTAAACCCATATTCAGGAATAAAATAACTGTCTTCATCAAACAAACAATGATT
>CAIWBA010000111.1 GCA_903910765.1 uncultured Bacteroidota bacterium | reverse complement strand
GCACCTTTCCTTAGACCAATTAAAACCAAAAGCAAAGTTTATTGCAGTTGATGGGAATCGTTTTTATGCATATAAAAAAATTCCACATCAAACCATTATTAAGGGCGATGGCATCTATGCGAACATCGCTGCGGCCAGTATACTGGCCAAAACTGCGCGGGATGAATGGATGAAAAAATTGCATAAAAAATATCCGCAGTATGGCTGGGATAAAAATAAAGGATACGGAACCGCTGTGCACCGCGCAGCCATCGCCGAACATGGCTTATGCCAGGAGCATCGAAAGAGTTTCAAAATTTTGCCAACACAACTGGACTTATTATGATACCACAAAACAGCTGTGGTAATTTTAACTTTATAGTTAGTCCAAATTATATATCCCCAACAAATTGACTTATTATAGTACCGAAGCAACACTAAGGTTTAATGCTACTAGTTTTGGATCATTCTGATGTAATTACACTGCTTAATCCGGGTATAAATACTTAATTATCATATAATTAAGACTGTAAATTGGTCATTATATTTTATGAAACCACTTCAACAACAAGGAATTGATAAGTATATACTAAATGTATATACCTTTGTAAAAATCTTTACAATGAAAAGTTTATCCTTAAAACTGGACGAAAAGGTATTCGAAGAAACGGAAGAAGTAACCCAAGAACTTAAAATAGCAAGAAACAGGTATATCAATGATGCGCTGGAACTATATAATAAATTCAATCAAAGGCTGCTGATTGAAAAGCAAATAAAAAAAGAAATTGAAGAGGGTCGCTTATCATCTTTAGAAGTAATGCGTGATTGGGAAGATACAGACTATGCGTTTGATGCAAAATTTAATCCATAAACTTTTTTATCATAGAAAAAGTACAACAATATGATATTTGGTTAGCAAATCTAAATCCTGCTAAAGGAAGTATACCTGGTAAAATAAGACCAGTAGTCATTATACAATCTAATATTTTAAATAAATATTCAATGAGTACGGTTATTTGTCCAATAACAACTAACGTATTAATAAATCATGCGCTACTTAGAGTTCTTATACCAAAAGGGCAACTTGATTTAGACAGTGATATTTTAGCAGATCAAATTAGAACAATAGAAAATAAAAAGCTAATTAAAAAAATAAGCAGATTGAATTACGAACAAATAAAAAAAATAAAAAAAAGTTTAATGATCTTATTAGATCTTTAACAGAATTTATTTTAATGTTCCCAAATTCCAGCGCCTTGTCTTAATATAACATATTCATCGGTCGTACAATCTACTACGGTGGAAGGAATAATGCCTCCAATACCGCCATCCACGACAATATCAATTTGCTTGCCCCAATGTTCTTGAATAATTTCAGGATCGGTATAATCTTCAATATTTTCACCCGGGAAGGATGCGGATAATATAGGATGACCCAATGTTTCAATAATGGCTAATGCAATTTTATTATCAGGGATGCGAAGTCCAATTGTTTTTTTCTTGTTCTGTAAAATTTTAGGCACCTCCTTACTCGCTGGCAAAACAAAAGTAAATGGCCCAGGCAAGGTGCTTTTTAAAATTCGGAACAAAGAATTATTAATACTCTTCGCATAATTACTCAAATGACTTAGGTCTGAGCAAATAAAACTCAACTGCGCTTTTTCTGGATTTACTTTTTTTATCGCACAAATTTTCGCAACTGCTTCTGGATGAAAAATATCGCAACCCAGCCCATAGATGGTATCAGTGGGATATGCAATAATACCGCCGCTTTCCAAGCAGTCTTTAATAATAGCAAGCTGTCTAGGCTGCGGATTTGTAGGATGAATACTAATTAACATAATTTCTGTTGTGCAAAACTACTCCTTTTTACTCCAATAGGTTTGTTTTAGTTTTCAATTAAAAATAGGCCATGTTTAGTATCATTTATTTGGAACAAAAATTAGTTACGCGTGATTCCTTGAAACTCAGTATTGAAAAACAAGAAGAATGTAAAGTGTTGTTCAGCACTGGATCCATTATCGATTTCTGTGATTATATCAAAAATGAAAAACAAATTCCAGATTTGTGTATCATCGCTGACAGTTATAATTATTTTGAAATTGTGGAAGTAATCAAATGTATTAAAACAAGAAGTAATCACCCTTTTATTATGTTAAAATCGGATAGCAAGTTTATGCGCGCTATATGCTACTTAATGAAGCATGGATTAAATGGTATTTTTTTTACGGACGAAGCGCTCATTGATTTAAAATATACCGTTCGCAACCGGACTCGCTTTAATTTATCTTCTGACAAATCAAAATTAATTACCAGTAATATGCTCGGTGAAATAAGTATTAAGGAGCTTAATTATAATCGAACCCCACTCACGCAAAATGAAATTATATTTATTCAACAATGTGCCAAGGATTTAAATTATGATGAGATAGCCAAAGCGCTACAAAAAAGTATAAACACCATTTATGGTTATCGCGACAGGGTATTTAAAAAGCTACATGTAAAACAGCGCACTGCCATGGTGATGAAAGCCTTAAAACAAAATCACATTGACCTATAAATAAACACCGTAAGTTTAATAGTTGCTTGAATAAGAATGAAGTTAAATTTAAAATACGGAAAAAGTATCCGCCAAAAAAAATGAGCCCATTGGACTCATTTTAAATTATTTATTAGTTGGTAAAAACGCTGAGACTATTTAATTTCCCAAGTTTCTTTACCGCGAATTAACTTATCTAAATCACCAGGACCTTTGCTAGTCATTGCTTCTTCAATTTGCAATGCCATCATATCCTCATAACAAGGACGGTCATTGGTATAGAAAATACCAAATGGTCTTGGGAAAACCGCACCTTCCTCAGAAGGGTTATCAAATAAGCGGGTTAATATTTGTGCTTTATAAAAATCTTTCTCATCATGAATCCACATATCATCTGCAGAGTATTTATCGCCAATTTCAACTACTTCAGGACGCATGCCATCAAAACGTATTCCTTTTTCACCATTGGCACCAAAAGTTAATGGCTTTCCTTGTTCAACGAATAAGCCATGTACTAGCTTGGTTGATTTTTCAGTGAATATTTCAAATGCACCATCATTAAAGATGTTACAGTTTTGGTATATCTCTAAAAACGAAGTTCCTTGATGTTGCTCAGCACGCGTAATAATTGCTTGCATATGCTTAGGATCACGATCCATGGTACGACCAACGAAACTTGCGTCAGCACCTAAAGCCAAAGCAGCAGGATTAAACGGATGATCAATACTTCCTACAGGTGAACTTTTAGTAATTTTATTTACTTCAGAGGTGGGAGAATATTGTCCTTTTGTCAAACCATATATTTGGTTGTTGAACACCAAAAAGTTGACATTAAAGTTTCTTCTTAATAAATGAATGGTATGGTTACCACCAATACTCATTGAATCACCATCACCAGCAACGATCCAAACACTCAATTCAGGGCGAGATGCTTTTAAACCACTTGCAATGGCAGTTGCTCTTCCATGAATGGAATGCATACCATAAGTATTCATATAATAAGGGAAACGGCTACTACAACCAATTCCACTAATAATTACAATATTTTCTTTTGGAACGCCAATGGTTGGCATTACTTTTTGTACAGAGGCTAAAATGGAATAATCTCCACAGCCTGGACACCAACGAACCTCTTGGTCAGTTGCAAAGTCTTTTGCAGTTAACGCAGCTAATGTTGGGGCTAATGTTTCAGTCGACATATCTATCACTTATTTATTACGCGAAATTACATAATCAAGGTCAAATTTTACGCATAAAACAACAATTTATACCACAAATTTGCGCTTATAACCCCCTGAAAAACCGTATTTTATTTAATATATTACCCCATTTTATGGCCAAACGCTTCCACAGAAGGCTATTTTACCTTTCGACCCTTCCAAGTGTAGGTTTTCACCTGGCCAAATAGTCCAGCAATAATGGTATAAAAGATGTGCAGGGGTTGAAAAAATACAAACCACCTAAGCGCCGGCTTTAAATTGTAAAAACGGGCTACCGCCTCTAAGAAAAATAATTCGAAAAATATTTTAAAAGCCAGGGAGATGATGAATGTTTCAAAACTGCCCATGAATAATAAAAGCAAAAAACTAAAATTATATAAATACACTAATAACAAAACCCAAAAAATAGAATTGTCATCATAAAAACGCGCTTTACTTGACCAACGAATGCGTTGCATAATTAAATCCTTCCATTGATCCATTGCTTTCGTTAAAACAATTGCATCCGGATGAAACAAATAACCAATGCGATTGGATAAAGTTTTTTTCATTTTATGCATTAAAAACATATCATCGCCACTTGCAATTTCATCCACACCTTGGTAACCGCCCACTGCAATAAAAGCTGATTTCTCAAATGCCAAATTAGCCCCATTGCTCATGGAATGTTTGCCAGCGCCCACTGCGGCAGCTGTGATGCCTTGTAATGCTAAAAAATCAAGAACTTGAAAATGATTTAATATCCCCGGCGCTTCAATAAACATCACCGGTGCAGCAACAAATACTGGTTTATTTTTCTCAATAAATTGATGATACAATAAAAGCCAATTAGGCGGTACCATACAATCAGCATCCGTGGTAATAATCCAATCACCTTTGGCATGTAATACCGCTTTTTCTATCGCCTTCTTCTTGAAGGAACTAATTTCATTTTCCTTATAATAATCTGATAAACTTAATAAATGTACTTGTGCATTTTTATCTTGCATTGCTTTTACAATAAAAGCAGTGTCGTCTTCTGAAAAATCGTCAATGACAATAATTTCATAAAATTCAACTGGATAATTTTGCGCCAAAATAGTATCTACACATGTCTTGATATTCGCCGCCTCATTGCGTGCTGGAATGATGATGGTAAAATGCGTATAATGATTTGCCAATGGATATGCACCGGTAACCCCTTCAAAATTGTTTAATTTG
>CAIWBA010000110.1 GCA_903910765.1 uncultured Bacteroidota bacterium | reverse complement strand
GACGGTAACTTACGGTCATTACCAGTTGCTGCTAAGACAGCCGCTTACAGTTTGACTGCTGCCGATAATGGTAGAAATATTAATATCTATAATGCTGCTACTGTATCAATAACCGTACCAGCAGTAGGGGTATTTGCTAATGGCGACTTGTTCAGTGTCTATAACCAGTCTGCAGTAGACCAAAATATTACGTTCCCTGCTGGTTATACTGTTTACGTCGCTGGCACTACGGCTAGTAAGTTGAGTGCAGCGGGAAGTGTAGCTGTTAAAGCTAGAGGTATTGCATCAGTTATGTTCACTATTCCAAATGGTGGGACAACTGGTAATGCTACCGAAGTTATTATTTCTGGTAATGTGTAATTATTATTTTTAATAATTAACAAAAACACCCGCCTAGGCGGGTGTTTTTATAGTCTTTTAATATTATAGATATTTAAAACCCTCTTAACCATTAAATTAATGGTTAAGAGGGTTTTAAATATTCATATTATCACTACTAATGCCACTATAATCGATTATTAGCAATAATTAATACGGTAGTATACCTATAAGGATTATCGTCGATTGTAGGGCAAATATGAAAGGATTATATACCCTTTCTTAACCATTTATTGATGATGGTTAAGAAAGGGTTAAGAAGATTCACACAATAAATTTTTATAAAAAAATGATATGTTTTATATTTTCTTTACATATATTGATTTATATATACAATAATAAAAACGCCAATGCCGTCCATAATTACAGACAATATTGGCGTTTTTTCATAAATATAACATGAATAGAATACTGGAAATATGCTATTCAATAACACTTTTTACAAATCAACTGTACAAAAGTATCATATGATATATTATTTATACCTATTATATTTATCATATTATATTCTGTACAGATTTTTATATAGGATATACATATGTTAGAAAAAAATCAAACTATTCCGTATTTTTATATTATTCGTAAGGTAAAAACAAATATTCAATATGCCGGTGCCAAATGGGGCAATGGTGCAAATCCTGATGATTTCTTAACCGAATCTGGTTATAAGACTTCATCGACTACTATACATGATATTATTGCGGAGCATGGATTAGATGTATTTGAAATCGTATCTATTGTTACGAATTTTGATGGTTTAACCGCTTATGATTATGAAACTAATTTTTTAATAGAAAATGATTGTGCTGGTTCGCCTGATTGGTACAATTTTCAAAATAATATTGGATTTGATTTTGGTTCAGATGGATTTAAAAAATTAATGATGGTGAAATATGGGGTGGAAAGTGCTTTGCAATCGCCAGAAATTTTACAAAAGCAGCGTCAAACTAATATGGTGAGATATAATTATATTAATCCAATGATGAATAAAGATATCCAGAACAAGGTGAAAATAACAAATAATTTGCGTTATGGGTATGATTATGGGTTGCAATCAGAAGAAATTCGCAACAAGGGTAAAATCACAATTCGTGAAAAATATGGGGTGGATAATGTTTTACAAAACGAAGAAATACAATTACAGATAAAAAATACAAATATTTCTCGGTATGGGGTAGAAAATCCTATGCAAAATAAGGAAATACGTAACAAGGTAGTAAAAACAAATTTGGACCGATATGGGGTTGAATGCAATTTACAAACACCAGAAAATAAAGAAAAAACCAAATTGAAAAATTTATTGACTTATGGATGTGAAAATCCTATGCAAAATGCAGAGGTTTTGAAAAGGGCACAAACAACAAATTTGGAACGGTATGGATATATTACCAATTTACAAAACGAAGAAAATAAAGCTATGGCCAAAAAAACCTGTTTGGAAAAATACGGATGCGAAAATCCTATGCAGTCTGATGTAGTAAAAGAAAAAATGAAATCTAATATGCTTGCAAAGTATGGTGTTACTCATTTTAGTCAAACCGAAGAATATAAAAGCAGAATATATACATGTCAATACTGTCCATTTACCACACATAATAAAGGCATGATAAAAAGATGGCATGATGATAAATGTAAACATAAAAAATAATAAAGAAAAGCCCCATCCGAAGATGGGGCTTTTTTGTTAATTATTATGTGTAATAATTAAACGTTACCAGAAACTAAAATTTCAGTTGCTGTTACAAACATAACTGTTAAAACACCACGAGCCGCTAATGATAAAGGCGATGTTTTGCTGGCAGAAGTGCCACTTGCGTAGACAGTTGGACCACTCCATGCAACGTTTTGTGCAGAAGCTGATTGGTTATAGATACTGATAATATCGCCAGCTTGGAAAACCGAACTAGGAATTGTGATACCACCAGTAGTAATGTTAATATTTTTACCATTATCAGATGCTTGAATAGTGTAAGCAGAAACCTGATTATTTTGCGGAACTGAACGTAAGTTACCGATACCATCAGAAATAGTATTAGCTACAGTGTTAACAGTTGCTTTTTGTACAGAGTTAGCCAATACGAATGCAGTTGTAGCAACTTGAGTCGTGTTAGTTGCCGCCGCAGCAGTAGGAGCTGTAGGAACCCCGGTTAGAGCTGGCGATGCCAAATTTGCCTTTAAATCTAATGCAGTTTGTTGTGCAGAG
>CAIWBA010000109.1 GCA_903910765.1 uncultured Bacteroidota bacterium | reverse complement strand
CCGGAAAAGATGCTAATATAATAATAAGTCTTGGTGACATTTTAGATATGCGTGGCAATCAGCTTACACAAGCTTTTATTCAAGGGCGTGCGATTTCATTAGACAACAAACAACTTCAGCTTTACGAGCGTTTTAAACATAAGTATGGGGTTAAGTAAAAACAACAAGCTGTTGTAAAATAATAAAATATTTATTATAAATTTTGACCGGTCGCTTTAATTGGCGGCCGGTTTTTTTGGGTATCTTAGCATCATGTCTAAAAAACTATTTTTATTAGATGCACTTGCACTAATTTATCGAGCCTATTATGCGCTCATACGCACGCCGCGTATTACATCTACGGGCATTAATACTAATGCACAATTCGGATTTACAAATACCCTGCTTGATATAATACGTAAAGAAAATCCTACGCATATCGCTGTTTGTTTTGATACACACGCGCCAACAGAAAGGCATACCGACTTTGCGGATTATAAAGCCAATCGTCAAGAAACACCCGAAGATTTATTAGACTCCTTGCCGCACATTAAAGCAATTATTGAAGGATTTAATATTCCCGTTATAGAGTATGATGGGTATGAGGCAGATGATATCATTGGAACCCTTGCATGGCAAGCTGCTGATATGGGATATGATGTATATATGGTTACGCCAGATAAAGATTATGGTCAATTATTGATACATCCTAATGTTTTTATATGGAAACCGCCAGCATTTGGCAATAAGGAGGAAATTGTAGATGCTAAAAAGATTTGTGAAAAATGGGATATTCAAAGGGTTGAACAAGTGGTTGATATGTTAGGACTAATGGGAGACGCCTCTGATAATATTCCGGGCATACCGGGGGTGGGTGAAAAGACGGCTGCAAAACTTTTAAAATTATATGATACGCTAGAGGGGGTTTTAGACAACGCAGATAAAATTACTGGCGCTATGGGTGAAAAGGTTCGCGCAGGAAAGGCGTCAGCAATCATGAGTAAAAAATTAGCTACTATAATTACAAATGTGCCTGTTCAATTTCACGAAGAAGATTTTAGATTAAAGGAAAAAAATAAATCCGCATTGGCTGAAATATTTAACGAACTAGAGTTTAAAACATTAGGGAAACGGATTTTGGGTGACGCATTTTCTGTAACAGGTAATGTTGATGGTGGTAGTGAAGAAAAGGGTGAGGGCTCTTTTTCAAAAATAGAAACAAGTGGTAACACACATGAACAGACGGATTTGTTTGGTAATACAGTTAATGTAAAGCCACCCAAACAAAAAACAAACAAACCAAACAACGTAGAAGAAACAGCGGGTGCGGAGGATAATAGCGAAGAAAATGATTTTGGTGGAAGTCCGGAGACGGCGCTTGTGGTCAATAAAAATATTGGTAACACAGAACACGATTATAAATCGGTTGTGGGGGACAAAGAAATAGAAGCGCTGGTTGAAACGCTATTACAACAAAATGAAATTTGTATTGATACCGAAACAACAGGTGTAGATGCAAATAATGTATCACTAGTGGGTATAAGCTTTTCATACAAAGAACATGCCGGTTATTTTTTGCCAATCGCGGACGATGGTGAAAGTGAAACAGGCGCGAAGCATATACTAAAAAAATTACAGCCGCTTTTTGATAAGGATTCGGTTACCTGGATTGGACAAAATTTAAAATATGATTTTTTGGTGTTAAAGTGGTATGGCTATGAATTAAAAGGAAAAACTTTTGATACCATGTTGGCACATTATGTAATAGAGCCAGAAGGTAGACGTGGTATGGATTTGCTGAGTGCACAGTTTTTAGGATACGAACCGGTATCCATTACAAGCATCATTGGAAAGAAGGGTAAAAATCAGGGCAGCATGCGTGATGCGCCGCTAGATCAAATAACACAGTATGCTGCAGAAGATGCTGACATTACCCTACAGCTTAAAAATTGTTTTGCACCATTGATTATTAAAAGAAATGTTACCAAGGTTTTTGATGAAGTAGAAAATCCACTGGTACGTGTTTTGGTTGATATGGAATACGAGGGTGTAAAAGTAGATACCCAATTTTTAAGCGACTATAGTAAAGTATTAGAGGTGGATGCAAAAATAAGTGAGGAGCGAGTGTACGAACAGGCAGGTGTACGATTTAATTTAGCCTCTCCAAAGCAATTGGGTGAAGTGCTTTTTGAAATTTTAAAATTAGATGCCAAAGCAAAAAAAACTAAAACTGGACAATACGCAACAGGAGAAGATGTATTACAAAAAATGGCAGCGAAGCACAAAATAGTGGATGATATTTTAAATTTTAGAGAGCTTACTAAATTAAAATCAACCTATGTTGATTCTGTTCCAGCACTAATTAATCCTAAAACAGGGCGCATACATACCAGCTATGCACAAGCTGTTGCGGTAACCGGCAGACTAAGTAGCACAAATCCCAACCTACAAAATATCCCAATTAGAACGGAACGTGGGAGAGAAATAAGAAAAGCATTTATTCCAAGAGATCCAAGCAGGGTTTTAATAAGCGCGGATTATTCTCAAATAGAATTAAGAATTGTTGCGGCTATAAGCGGTGATCCAAATATGTGTGATGCGTTTAAGCAGGGTAAAGATATTCATACGGCAACCGCTGCAAAGGTATACGGCATTGAAGAATCCGCGGTTACAAAGGAAATGCGCTATAAAGCAAAGAGTGTCAACTTTGGAATTATATATGGACAAGGGGCTTTTGGGTTAGCAGAAAATTTAGGAATTCCAAGAGCAGAGGCGAAAGAAATAATAGACAACTATAAAAAAGAATTTCCAAATATTCAGTTGTATATGGATCAACAAATTAATCACGCCAAAGAGGTGGGTTATGTGGAAACCCTTATGGGTAGGAAGCGGTGGTTAAGAGATATAAATAGTAGCAATTTTACCGTTCGTGGTTTTGCGGAAAGAAACGCAATCAACTCTCCCATTCAGGGCTCTGCTGCTGATATGATTAAATTAGCGATGATTAAAATTCATGCAGAAATGAAAAAATCAAACTGGGAATCAAAAATGATTTTACAGGTGCATGATGAGTTGGTATTTGATGCTACAGAAAAAGAGGTACCCGCACTTAAAGAATTAATATTAAACTGTATGAAGTCGGCAATGGTATTACCAAATGAGGTTCCGGTAGAGGCAGAAGTGGGTGTTGGAAAAAATTGGCTAGAAGCTCATTAAAAATTGTTCATCGAATATTTTAATTGCTGGTGTATCCTACTTTTTTTTATAAACAGGAACAGTGCTACAGGGTTCCCCATACATGATGCTTTTCACAACGGGTCTTAGTTTTTGCGTAATGGCAATATAGGCAGATTCACTAATCGGTGTATCGCCACAACCCTTTATAACAACGCGCTGATCGGTATAATCAGCAGTATTTATAGCAGCTATCTCTTGTAATAAAACCTGTTCGCGCACTTTATTTTCATCACCAAAGAAAATCGCTTTTGCTGTATTGCTTAAACTAGAAGCGACTAGCATATTAGCCCACATTGGAATAATCGCATCAGCAGAACAGTGTATGCCCACTATTTTATCTTGGTATTCATTCCAATCAATTTCAGCAAGCGAGGCCCTAAACCCCTTCTCTTTTAAAATTAGCTCCATAAACAAGTAGGGCTTTATATCAAACACAACGATGGTGTTGTTTGGTAAAAAGCTAGCCAGATCAATGCTAATTAATCCGCTTTCTGCAACCTTGTTTATTAAAGCATCTGCCATGGTGTAAAATTAGGCACTATTTAATATATCTACTGTCGAAATTAGAAGATTATAAATAAAATAGCCTTCTGTTTAAATACAGCAGGGGGTTAAAAAACAAACGGCCCCGATAAATCGGGACCGTACTTAAATATTATTAGGGATCTATTAATACACTTTTGATCTATTGTCTTTAATGCTTGCTGCCTTTCTTAGGGCAACATTCGTTCTAAACATTACATTTCTTAATCTTTGTAATGTTTCGTCTTTATATAGAGATGGATCTTGTTGCGCTGGTTTTGCACCAAGAGCGCTTACGCTTACAACAAAAACACCTGTATTTCCAGCAATGGGTTCACTTACCTTGTTGACTAATCCTTTATTAAAAGCTGCACCAATTACTTTTGGCTCATTACCTACATTTGCCAACATTGAAAAAGCATATCCAATACTATCTACCTTTTGAACGATTGTTTTACCAGCAGTAGCATATGCTTCAAGCGAGCTACCCTTTAAGGTTGTTTTAATTAAAGTCGCCTTTTTTTCATCTCTAATAATTCCCTCTACTTGAGGTCTTGCAGCATCTACGCTCATTAGTCCTTTTTTATCTTCGCTGGTTATGATTGCAACTAAATAATTATCTAAAACCTCAAATGGTTCTGAAATATCGTTAACAGATTTTTCATACACCCAACGAACCATTGCTCTTGATTCACCAACACCTTGAATACTAAAATCATTCTCTTTAATATTTGTTGCTGGCAACGCTTGTTTGTTCGCCTTAACAGCATTTGCATTAAAGGATTTTAAATCGGTGCTAGATGTTGCAAATTGTGCCGCCGCCGTAGAGGCTGCATTAATTGTTTCTGTGCTAGGTAATAATAGCTTGGATAAATACGCAATTTTATAAGATTGAACCTTTGGCGTTTGTTTTAGAACCTCTATATAGTGGTAGCCAAACTCTGTTTTAACCACCTGTTTTGTACCAACCGGATTCGCAAAAGAAAAATCATTAAACGCTGGCGTCATTTGTGCTTGTGGAAACATTTCAATTTTTCCTCCTGTGGGCTTGCTTCCCTGATCGTCGGAATATTGTTGACATAGCGCATCAAAAGAAGCACCACCGCGTATTGCAATACCAATACTATCCGCTAATTTTTTTGCAACGCTATCGTCTTTAATTTGTTGTCCGTTTTGTGGGTTTGTAGTAGCAATTAAAATATGTCTAACACTTGTACTATCGGGCCATTGCGTGGTTCCAACCACCTTTGCAATAGTAAAGTTTTTACCATCAACATATGGACCAAAAACACCACCTACTGGTAAGGAAAGGATGGAATCTTTTTGAGGAACCTGAATTCTATTTTTACTTAAATAACTATTGTAAAAAACATTATCTGAACCTACTTTATTTAAATAAGATGAAACATCAGTCGCGGTTCTTAAACCCTCTTTTAAAGATACAATTTGATTATATGCATTAACGGTATCGTTTTGTGAAGGTGCTGCACTAAAAACTACAAAGCTTATATTTCTAGAGGTTTCATCAACCTGGTAAGCTGCCTCGTTTTCTTTTAAATAAGTAGATACCTCATCATTACTTACTTTAATAGTGCTGTCTATTATACTATTATAAGGAACCGAAACATAAGAAATATTTGAAATTGCATTTGACTCTGTAAATTCTTTGTCAGCCAACCATTTTGGAAATTGAATTCCTTTTATTACCAACGCCTGGTACTTACTTCTTTGTCTATTTTCAATAGAAGGTGTAATATAAAATTTTTCAATTTGCTTGATTTGATCTGTATTCTTACTTTTTTTAAGTTGCGCTATTGCTTGACGTGCTTCGTTAACTTTAAACTCTCCCGTAGCTCTATCTGTAAACTCTTGTTTGAAGGGAGATTCGTTTCCAAATAAAACATCATTTAATTCTTTGTTGCCTACGGTGATTCCTAATTTTTCTTGTTCAGATTTAAACAACAAAAGATCAACTTCTTGGTTCCATAAGAAACCAATGATTTGTTCTCTTTTAATTCCCTGTGAGGCATAGTTTTGAACTTGAATTTCAACCTTCTCTTCAAAATCTACTTTTTTAATTTCTTCACCATTAACGGTTCCAAGGGTATTAGTATTACCGCCTCTATTTTGACGCCCAACGCCATCTTGTAATATAAAAGCAACCAAGGCTATTACAATAATAGTAAAGATGATCCAAGCACCTCTTTCGCGAATGTTCTGAATAAT
>CAIWBA010000108.1 GCA_903910765.1 uncultured Bacteroidota bacterium | reverse complement strand
GAAAAATATATTTGCTTATCGTATGATTTGTAATGATACGGTAGAGGATAAGATATTAAAACTACAGGATCGCAAACGTTCCTTGGCAAAGGATTTGATTTCAGATGAGGATGGTTTTGTAAAATCTTTGACCAAAGATGATATTGCCTATCTGTTTAGTTAGGTATTTGCTTGCGCCCTTTTATTTGATCGTAATTCGCATATTTTTTTATTATATTTAGACTGCAAAGTTTAATTATGAAAAAATATACGTTATTATTTTCTGCACTATTATTTGTTTTTATATGTGCAGCGCAGCAGCCAATAAAATTTCATTCCATTCAAGGACTTACTATTTTAGGTAGGGCTTTCCCAACGCAAACTACCTATCGCCGATTCCCAGATAGTTTGGAATCGCTATTGCGTAAGCCAGTATGGCAACTCAGTAATAATTCAACAGGCATCTCAGTTTGTTTCGAAACGAATTCAACACAAATAAGTGCAAAATGGAAAACAGGTTCAGGTGTACAATTTCCTCATGTAGCGGCAACGCTTGTGAAAGGAGTTGATTTATATGCGATGGATAATAATCAATGGTATTATGTGGGTATTGGCAAACCCAATAATCCGGTATATCAAGAGGCGTCCATCATTAAAGGTTTAGATGGCAGTGTTAAACAATATTTAATGTATCTCCCTGATTATGAAAACACAGACTCTTTATTATTAGGCATTGATTCAAATGCAATGATTCAAAATGTGACCAATTCCGTTTTTGCCAATAAAAAACCGATTGTATTTTATGGAACGAGTATTGTGCAAGGTGCTTCGGCAATGCGCAGTGGCATGGCTTATCCAGCAATCATTGAACGCGGTCTACAAACCGAAACCATTAATTTAGGATTTAGTGGCAACGGGCAACTTGATTCTATGTTGGCTGTGATTATGTCTAATATTGATGCTGCTTGTTATGTGATTGATTGCGGGCCAAATTTATCACCAGAACTTGCGGTGGAACGAACCTTACCTTTTTTAAAACTACTTCGTCAAAACAAACCAACGACTCCCATTTTACTGGTTGCGCAAATTCAATATCCGACTGCGCGTTTTATTTCAAGCTTAGATCAGAAAATAAAATTGATCAACCAACATTTTAACAAAGCGTATACTACTTTAAAAAAGGAAGGGGATAAAAATATTTACTACTTGCCATCGAAAGGTATTATTGGGGAGGATGGGGAAGGCACTGTAGATGGTGTTCATTTAACGGATCTTGGTTTTTATAGAATAGCGAATGCCATTAAAAAAAAGCTACAAACTATTTTAAAATAATTTGTAGCTAAAGTAATTTATACAGGATGCATTTATAAATTTAGCGAATATTATTTCGCTGCATTCATTGATCAATTAAAGCAATGCATTAATGATTCAAATCCCGAATTATTTTATTAATTCAGCCGCTGCAATATTCGCTGTTGGATTTTTTAAAAATTCCGCTTTACATTCCACTGAGCAAAATCCGATGACTTTATTTTTATAATGGGCTGTATCACTAACACCCGCAGTTACGGGCATTCCGCATGTAGGATCTTTTTTGTTGTCCAAAAGTTTAACATCATAAGTTTTTTCACTTACGGTATCTGTAGTCATTGCAGCTATCGTATCGCTAATAGTTGCAGTATTTGCTTGATTATTCATTGAATTACCGCAAGCGATTATAAATAAGCTCACACTAATGAACAGGGCAATGATTGGTTTTCTCATGATGGTTGTATTAGATTTCTAATTGCACAAAATTACACCTCAAAAGCGGCACATATGAACTAACAAGTATTCTTTTACCGGCTATTCGTTCTATAAATGGGGTAAAAGTCAAGTTTTTAAGTCAAAAGGGGCCTATTTATCTAATTATTTTATATTTTTACACCTCATTCCTTAAACAAGGATCTTATTAAATGAAACAGGCGAATCAACATAACCTTATTACAAGTGCCAACAATGCACCTGTTCCTGT
>CAIWBA010000107.1 GCA_903910765.1 uncultured Bacteroidota bacterium | reverse complement strand
TTTAAATAAATTCTCTGCGTTTTCGTAATCTTTATCCAAATAATACGAGTTAGCAAACTTTAAATACAACTCCTCATAACGAGCAGTTCCTTTAACAAAAGGTATGACAGATTCAAAGAGCTGTTGTGCATTCCCGTACTTCTTTTCGGCAAAGTACTTTTCAGCCATTTTCACTTTGAAGTCAGTATCCTTATTCTTCAAAATTTTCTGAAATTTTGAAGCGCAAGAACTCAAACCCAAAACGATACAAAAAAGGACGACTATTCTATTCATACAGGGAGGCAAAATTAACTAATAATCCCCAATTTATGACTAAAAATAATCCAAATTGGAGGCTTTAGCGTTAAGAATTACATAAAAAAGGCCATCCCGTGTTCCGGGATGGCCCATATCAATAACCTAGGATCGTAAACTATCCTTTATTAGCGTTGTCGTCGTCCATTTTCGCTTTGATTTCAGCTAAAGCACCTAAGTCACCCAAAGTAGATTTTTCAACCTTGCTTTGAATTGTTTTCACTGCTTTTTTAGTTTTCTCTGTTTCAACTTTTGCTTCTTTCTTAGCTACTTCTTTTTCTTCAACTACAGCTTGCTCCCAAATTCTAGCATGAGATACAACGATGCGCTTTTCATTGCGATCAAATTCGATCACCATGAATTTTGCAGTTTCTTCCGCTTGAACTTGTTTGCCATCTTCTTTTGCAAGGTGACGGTTTGGCGCAAATCCTTCTAAGCCATGCGGCAATTGTACAATTGCACCTTTGTCGTCTTTACGAACAATAGTACCATCATGAATAGATCCGATTGCAAAAGTTTCTTCCAATGCATTCCAAGGATCTTCTTCTAATTGCTTATGACCTAATTGTAATTTTCTGTTTTCTTTATCAATGTTCAAAATAATGATATCGATATGCTCACCTACTTTAACATATTCAGATGGGTGATTGAAACGCTTCAACCAACTTAAATCGCTGATGTGAATCATTCCACCAATACCAGATTCTAATTCAATAAATACACCATAAGGAGTGATGTTCTTAACCAAACCTTTGTGCTTACTATTCTCAGGGAATTTATTATCAATTGCACTCCAAGGATCTTGAGACATTTGTTTAATGCTTAAGCTCATCTTGCGTGCATCCTTATCTAATGTTACCACCTTAGCTTCATGCTCATCTCCTAATTTGAAGAATTCTTTTGCATTGATTGGTGTATTCGCCCAAGTGATTTCAGATACGTGTACTAAACCTTCAACACCTGGTTGAATTTCTAAGAACGCACCGTAATCTTCAATATTCACTACTTTACCTTTCACTACACTACCTTCTGATAAATCAGCTGGTAATACATCCCAAGGGTGTGGTGTTAATTGTTTTAAACCTAAGCTGATACGTTTTTTATCATCATCAAAGTCTAATACAACCACTTGAATTTTCTGATCCAATTTAACCACTTCACTTGGATGAGAAATTCTACCCCAAGAGATATCAGTGATATATAATAAACCATCTAATCCACCTAAGTCCATGAATGCACCAAAGTCAGTGATGTTTTTAACAACACCTTCTAACACCTGGCCTTTCTCTAACTTACTCATGATTTCAGCACGTTGTGCTTCAATATCACTTTCAATTAATGCTTTATGTGATACAACGGCATTCTTAATTGTTTCATTAATCTTAACAACTTTAAACTCCATTGTTTTTCCTACGAATTGATCATAATCTGTAACTGGTTTCACATCAATTTGAGAACCTGGTAAGAAAGTTTCCATACCAAATACATCAACGATTAAACCACCTTTTGTTTTGCTTGTAACTAAACCAGTAACAACTTCACCAGTTTTATGTACTTCCATAATTCTTTCCCAAGCACGATAAATACGCGCTGACTTACGGCTTAAGTGAAGATTACCATCACGGTCTTCTTTTTCTACAACCATTACTTCAACAGTATCACCCGTTTTAACACCATTGGTGTCACGGAATTCATTTAATGAAACTAATCCGTCACTTTTAAATCCAATGTTTACAACAACATCAGTTTTAGTTAAAGCAACAACTAATCCATTCATAATTTGACCATCAGCAATTTGAACGAAAGTGTTATCATACACTTTGTCATACTTTAGTCTTTCAGCTTCAGCGTAATGACTTACGTTACGTTTGTCAACGCTCCAATCAAAATCATCATGGGCTGTTACAATTTGTTCAGGTGCTTTTGGTGTCGCAGTTGCTTCAACAGCTGTAGCGCCGTCGAATTCCTGTGCGTCTGCGTTTAGGTTTTTAATAAAAAATTTCATATAAAACCGGCGTTTTTAAACCGGACGGCAAAGGTAGGAGAAAAGAAGGAAAAAAAGAATGAATTTGGCCTAAAAAATGGGGGTAGATAAAATATAACTTACTGATAATCAATAGTAAAAAAGAAGGATTTTGGATCTGCTTTTGCCCCTTTATGCGCCGGCACTCATATGTGCAGCTGCCAGCCAGCCAGAGGTCCATGCATGTTGAAAATTAAAGCCCCCTGTAATGCCATCCACATCCATCATTTCCCCTGCGAAATGTAGTCCAGGAATCAATTTACTTTCCATGGTCATGGCTTCTATTTCTGCTAAATCTATTCCACCACAAGTAACAAACTCTTCCTTAAAAGTAGTTTTACCTTTTACCTGTAAATTAGTTCTAGTGAGGAGTTGAATGAGTTGTTGTTGATTTACACTTTTTAAATCAGCCCATTTTGTATTCAATGGAATACCTGCTTGTTCTAATAAAAATTGCCACAATCGTTGGGGTAAATTAAACGGATTTTTTGTACCTATTTCACGACGGCCTAAATCCATTCTTAAATTAATCCACTCCATTTTTAATGTTGCTTCATTATATTCAGGTGTCCAATTGATAATAATTTCACCTTCATAGTTATCATTCGCTAATTCACGTGCACACCATGCAGATAATTTAATGGCTGCAGGTCCACTGATTCCCCAATGGGTAATTAACAAGGGTCCCTTTTCAATATTTTTCACACCCTTCCATTGT
>CAIWBA010000106.1 GCA_903910765.1 uncultured Bacteroidota bacterium | reverse complement strand
AGGTGGGCAACCTAATATCAATTCAGAATGTGGTAATGTATGGGGTTATGATGGAAGTACAGGTGATGTGGATTGGAGCTGGGATTATCATAGAATGATTAATACTTTCCGTAAATATCCAAAAGTAGCAGGATGGTTATATACGGAACATCATGACGTAATCAATGAGTGGAATGGTTATTGGCGTTTTGATCGTACCATGAAATATACAGGTTTATCTGAAATCGCTAAAGGTATGACAGATAAGGATTTTCATTCTGAATTTTATTTGTCTACGGGCAATGAAATATGTAAAACCCTAAAAGGCAATGAAGTTTTAAACATGCCTTTATATATTTCAGTAATGTCTGGAAAGAATATAGAAGGTGGACAGTTGTTTATTGAATTTGATGTTGAATTTATGGACAAGACAGGCGTTACAACACCATATACCATTAATACCGTGAAGTTTGATTATCAGCCATGGATGCAAAAGCAATTACCTTCTTTTGAATTTAAAGTGCCTGCGTTTGCTGGCTTGGGTATGATTAAATTTAAATTAAAAGATGCTTCAGGAAATGTTTTGCATACCAACTTCATGCACTTTGTAGTAAAGAGTGATGTAAATAAGGATAAAACTACTATTATGGAAGTGGCAGCTTCGAAGTTCACGAAAGCGACTTGGTCGCAAAAACAATGGAATGTATTGGATGGATTAAAAGTAAATGGCGCGGGTAAAGGATTTTTTGAATATACAATTCCATTTTCAAATGAACTTTCTTTAGGCAATGTACAGGAAGCCTATATTTTATTTGAAGCATCTGCAAAGCAATTATTTGATAAAGACAAAGGGGAAGCCTTTAATAAAAATCAGGACTATATGTTAGGCGCAAAAGTTTCGCCGCATAAAAATCCAAATTCATATCCAATGACGGATGAAACATTATTTCCTTCAACCATTGATGTTTTTGTTAATGGGAATAAATCTAAAACTGTTACTTTATCTGATGATCCAGCGGATCATCGAGGGGTATTGTCTTGGAATAGCCAACCACAGGATCGTAAATTAAGAGAAGCCGGATCCTACGGATATTTAGTGAAGTTGCCATTATCATCTGCGGAATTAAAAGCTGCAAAGGCACAAGGTTTTGTTACTTTAAAAATTCAAACACAAGGGGAAGGTGGGTTGGCTATCTATGGAGCTGATTTTGGACGCTATCCAGTGAATCCAAGTGTGGTGATTATAAATAAAAAGTAACAGTATAAAATTGGTTTTAAAGGTGTGTTTAAAATCGATGATGAATAAAATATAGAGTAAAAAAAAGAGATGAATAAAATATTGCAAATGAAATGTAGAATTATTGTTTTGTTTCTTTTAATTCCAATGATTCATTGGGCACAATCCACCTTTAACCCTGAGGAGTTAGTGAACCCATTAATGGGAACGGATTCGAAATATTCTTTTTCTAATGGCAATACTTATCCCGCCATTACGATGCCTTGGGGTATGAATTGTTGGACACCGCAAACCGGCACCAATGGATATGGTTGGCAATATGTATATACGGCAGATAAAATCAGAGGGTTCAAACAAACCCACCAGCCTTCACCTTGGATGGGGGACTATGGACAATTTTCAATTATGCCGATGACGCGAAAGCTGGAATTTAACGAAGAAAAAAGAGCCAGTTGGTTTTCGCATAAAGCAGAAATTTCTAATCCCTATTATTATAGTGTTTATTTAGCCGATTATGATATTCTCACTGAAATTGCACCCACAGAACGAAGCGCGATATTACAATTCACTTTTCCTAAATCAGATAGTTCATTTATTTTAATTGATGCGTTTGATCGCGGATCATTTATCAAGATTATACCTGGCGAAAATAAAATTATTGGTTATACAACAAGAAACAGAGGAGGGGTGCCTACTAACTTTAGGAATTATTTTATTATTGAATCAGATAAGCCATTTAAGTTAACCTATACTGCAAGTGATTCGTTGGTGAAGTCAAATAGTTTGGAAGTGACTAGTGCACATGCGCAAGCAGCCATCGGATTTAGTACAGCTAAAGGTGAGGTGGTGCATTTAAGAGTGGCCTCGTCATTTATTTCCTATGAGCAAGCGGCACTCAATTTACACAGAGAGATTGGAACGCAAACATTATCGCAAGTTAAATCAAAAGCAAAACAAGCATGGCATCAGGAATTAAGTAAGGTGGTTGCAGAAGGCGGTACGCCTGAGCAATTAAAAACATTTTATTCATGCTTATATCGCATGCTACAATTTCCGCGTAAATTTTATGAGTTTGATGCAAATCAAAAAATGATTCATTATAGTCCGTTCAATGGTAAAGTAGAAGAAGGTTATCTATTTACAGATACAGGTTTCTGGGATACATTCCGTAGTCTTTTTCCATTCTTAACATTAATGTATCCTGAAATGGATCGACAAATGATGGAAGGTATGGTGAATACATATAAAGAGAGTGGCTGGTTGCCTGAATGGGCAAGTCCTGGTCATAGAGCAACCATGATTGGTAGTAATTCAGCATCCATTATTACAGATGCTTATACAAAAGGGATTACCGGATATGATATCAATATTTTGTATGAGGCTTTAATGAAAAACACAGAACAGCAAGGCCCACTCAATACGCTAGGTCGAAACGGGGTAAATGAATACAACAGCTTGGGTTATGTACCCGTTGATAAATACGGAGGCAGTGCGGCAAAAACTTTGGAGTATGCGTATGCTGATTTTTGTTTACGTAATTTATCTTCCTTATTGAGAAAGCCACAAGATCAAATTAAAAAATTTGAAAAGCGCGCTTTGAATTATAAAAACATATTTGACCCCAAATACAATTTGATGCATGGAAAAAATACGGATGGAAGTTTCCAAATTAATTTCAATCCATTAAAATGGGGAGGTGAATTTGTTGAAGGAAATGCTTGGCATTATAGCTGGAGTGTGTTTCAAGATTTTAAAGGTTTATCTAATTTAATGGGGGGTAATAAAGTAATGGAATCTATGTTGGATAGTGTTTTTAATCAGCCACCCATTTTTGATGGTTCAGCATATAGGGGCGGTGTTATTCATGAGATGACCGAAATGCAGGTAATGAACATGGGGCAATATGCACATGGCAATCAACCCATTCAGCACATGATCTATGTTTATAATTATTGTGGGGCACCTTGGAAAACGCAATACCATGTTAGAGATGCAATGAATAAACTTTACCGTCCTACGCCGGACGGTTATTGTGGGGATGAGGATAATGGACAAACAAGTGCATGGTATGTTTTTAGTGCGATGGGATTTTATTCAGTATGTCCTGGATCACAACAATATGTGCTTGGTTCCCCCTTATTTAAGAAAATTACCTTGAATTTGGACAATGGCAAAAAGTTAAGCATTGAAGCGCCAGCCAATAATGATCAAAATGTGTACATACAATCAGCAAGTTTACGTGGCAAACCATACAATAACAATTATATCTCCCATGATGATTTATTGAAGGGGGGCAAGCTTATTTTTAATATGGGGGTAAAACCTAATTTTAATAGAGGGATTTTGCCTGTAAATTTTCCTTATTCAATTACGCAATAAAATGATTAAATTACAATAGCTACTATTTTCACAACTACTAAATTTTCAAAATAATAATAATATGAAACAGTCATCAAAAAACAATATCAATCGAAGGTCATTTGTAGGCCAAACAACCAAGGCTGCTGCAGCTTTTATGTTCGTGCCTAGATACGTATTGGGTGGAAAAAATGTACATGGTGTTCCTTATACTGCACCAAGTGATATGATATCTTTAGGTTTTATAGGCGCAGGTAAACAAGCTAAGAGTCTAGCTGGGTCATTTATAAATACGGGAGAGGCGCGTATTGTTGCTATGAGTGAGGTGTATCCTGGGAAAGCGGAAACAACCATGGATAAAATAAAAGCAACCTATTTAAAAAATCCATCATTAGGGGTGTATGCTGATATACCCGTGCATACTGATTTTAGGGAATTATTAGAACGTAAAGATGTGGATGCAGTTGTTATTTCAACGCCTGATCATTGGCATGCGGCAATGGCAGTTAGAGCAGCTGCGGCAGGTAAAGATATCTATTGTGAAAAACCACTTTCATTAACAGTGAAAGAAGGTAGAGCAATGGTGCAAGCAGCGCGCAAATATGACCGTGTTTTTCAAACAGGAAGTATGCAACGTTCTTGGAATGAATTTAGACTTGCAGCGGAGTTAGTCCGTAATGGAACTATTGGTGAAATAAAAACGATTAAAGTGAATGTAGGACCTGCGCCAACCGCTTATGATTTACCAGCGGAACCAATGCCACAAGGTTTGGATTGGAGCAAATGGTTAGGCCCTAATGAATTTGCCAACTTTAATGCAGAATTAGCACCACCTACTACAAAAGATGTTTTTCCAAATTGGAGAAAATATAGAGAATTTGGTGGCGGCGGTGTTACAGATTGGGGTGCACATATGTTTGATATTGTACAATGGGCACTTGATATGGATCATACAGGCCCGGTAGAAGTTATTGTACCAGATGGTAAAGATCATCCTTTCTTAACTTATCGTTATGCAAGTGGAATAACCATGACGCATGAAAAGTGGGAGTGGAACAATGGTATTCACTTTTTTGGTACAGAAGGTGAAATCAAAATTCAAAGAGGTAAAATTGAAACTACACCAGTAAGTTTGAAGGATAAAATTTTCACGGATGCGGATAAGCGTGTTTACAATAGTACCAACCACTACAAGGATTTCTTAAGTGCAATGCGTACGCGCAAAAAACCTATTTGTGATGTTGAAATTGGTCATCGTACAGCAACGGTATGTAATATTGGAAATATTGCCTATCGTTTAAACCGTTCATTAAAATGGAATCCAAAAAAAGAATCTTTCTTAAATGATGCGGAAGCAAATGCTTTACTAGGTAGACCAATGAACAATGAATGGAAAATAACATTGTAATTATAATTCATTGTTAATTGAAAATTAATTATTGCATATGAAAATAAAAAGTATTTGCATTTATTTGTCTTGTTTAATACTTGTAATTTCAAATGCAACTATTGCACAAAGTGTAAAAAGTAAAACTGAAAAGCAACCAAATATTATTTTAATCTTAGGAGATGATATTGGCTTTGAAACAGTAAGTGCCTATGGGAGTGTTACTTATAAAACACCCAGAATTGATGCGATGGCAAAACAGGGTGTATTATTTGAGCAGTGCTATGCACAGCCACTTTGTTCGCCATCACGTATTCAAATAATGACGGGTAAATCCAACTTTAGAAATTATGAAAAGTGGGGGTACCTGGATCAGAATGAAACTACTTTTGCGCATTTATTTAAATCCCATGGTTATGCAACTTGTATTGCTGGTAAGTGGCAATTAAGGGGGGATGAATATGCACCATACAAATCAGGTTTTGATGAATACTTATTGTGGAATTTGATGGATACCAGTTCCACCTACAATGAACGTTATAAGGATCCAAAGCTGATTGAGAATGGGGTGATGAAAAAGTACAACAATGGGGAGTATGGGCCTGAATTGTTTGTCAACTTTATTAATAATTTTATGGAGCGTAAAAAAGACGTTCCCTTCTTTGTGTATTATCCCATGGTTTTATCACATAAGCCATTTGTGCCAACGCCATTAAATCAAAAAGCATATCAGGATTTCAAAGTGGTTGCAAAAGGGGAGCTAGGTGGTGGTAAAGCTGATAATGTTCATTTTAAAGATGAAATGGCCTACTTAGATAAAAATGTGGGTGAAATAATTGATAAAGTTAAATCATTGGGTCTTTTAGAGAACACATTAATACTTTTTACTGGGGATAATGGCACTGGCGTTGGCATCACTTCCAAGATGAGCGATGGTCGTGAAATTCCAGGTAACAAAGGCTATACCAACGAATATGGAATTCATGTTCCCATGGTCGCTTATTGGCCAGGAAAAATTAAGCCAGGCCAAATAAATAAAAACTTAGTTGACTTCACCGATTTTTTACCAACCATGGCGGATGCCGCAAAAATTGCTTTGCCCACTGGCTTTATCACTGACGGCGTCAGTTTAATGCCACAGCTTTTAGGAAAAAATTATACACCGAGAGAATGGTTGTTTTCGCATTATGATCCAAAAAAAGGCGATTTCAAAAGTGCAAGATTTGTACATAATAAAGAATGGAAATTGTATGAAACAGGAGAAATATACAACGTGATCAAAGACCCATTAGAAAAAAACAAGATTGCAGAAAAATATTTAAATCCAGAACAACAAAAACTCATTGCCATTTTCAAAGAGGTGTTTAAGAAAATGGTACGACCTGAAATAGCGGCAAAGCCAGTAAATAAGGTAAAGAAGAAAAAAGGTGAAGACGATGATGATTTGTAATTCTTGTTGTAAATATTTTAAATAAAGGGTATATGCGTTTTAAATTTTCAATCAGCGTTGTAATTATCAATTTATTGGTATTCGTTTCTGTAAATGTTTTTGCACAACAAAAGCCCAATGTGCTTTTTATTATGACTGATGAGTTGTCTGCTGAAACCATGAGTTTAAATTTAGGGACAAAGTTCATTAAAACGCCCAATATCGATTATTTAGCAAGCCATGGGGTACGATTTACCAATGCTTATTGTGCAAATCCATTATGTGTGCCCTCACGTAGTTCCATATTTACTGGAAGGTATCCGCATGAATTAGGCATTCAAAATAATGATGACACTTTAATTGATCCAGTTACTTTTCCTTCGATGGGAACGATTTTTAAAAATGCAGGGTATGAAACTGGATATATTGGCAAATGGCATTTGCCTTATGATCGTAACAAAGTCGAAACCCATGGCTTTAGTTATATGTCCAATAAAAAAGGGAATGGCACGGATAGTTTGCTACCTAATTATGCCAAATACTTTTTTGAATTAAAAAGAGAGAAGCCATTTTTATTAGTCATGTCTTTTTTAAATCCGCATAATATTTGTCAATGGGCAAGAGGCGATGAGTTACCTGATGGTGCCATTGGTAATCCGCCCAGCGAGGATCAACTGCCTCCTTTAAGGGCCAATGCCTTGCCTTCAAAAAATGAGACTGAATTTATGGCCATGATGCGGAAGGTAATTCAAGCGAATCCTGCATTCCCGGTTGGCGCATTTACAGATCAAAAGTGGCGGGAATATATTTGGTCATATTACAGATTAGTAGAAAAGGTTGATGCAGAAATAGGTAAGGTATTAAATATCATGCGTCAAAAAGGTTTAGATAAAAATACCTTGATTGTGTTTACGAGCGATCATGGTGACTTGCAAGGCGCGCACCGTTGGAATCAAAAAACAGTTTTTTATGAAGAGGCCTCCAAAGTGCCATTCATTATGAGTTATAATAATGGAAAACAATTAAAGTCGGAGGTGTTTGTTCAATCAGGTATTGATGTATTACCTACAATTTGTGACTTTGCGGGTATCCCAATTCCTGTAACGTCGAAAGGGAAGAGCTTGGCGAGTGCTTTTAAACAATTGAGTCAAGTGCCTAATCGAGATTATATTGTTGTTTCAGATAAATTATCACAAGGTGCACCCGTAAATGGGCAACAATTAAATCCAGAAGGCAGAATGCTTCGTAACAAACAATTTAAGTATTGGATTTATAATTATGGAGTGCAATCGGAAGTTTTATACGATATTGTAAACGATCCTGGAGAGATGGTTAATTTAATTAACGATCCCAAATACACAAGCGCATTAAAAAATTGCAGGGCTCAATTATTCTCTTGGGCTAATGAATATAAGGATCCTTTTATAAAATATTTAGTGAAGTAAGGCCTATTTATTTTTATTATTCTTTCCCCAATTTTGATATTGTGACTTTAATTCATTGACAATATCAGGGTGACTTGTTGCGACATTGGTTGATTCAGAAGGATCCGCTTCTAAATCAACTAAAAATAAAACATCTGCATCGGTCAATGTTCCTTTATTAGAAGTGTCCACGGGGTTACCCATTAATTTCCATTTTCCTTTTCTAGCCACCCACATTTTTTTAAATTCCCAGCAGTATCCTTCTGGATGCATTGTTTCAGCAGCTGCGCTATTGATGACTGACACCAAACTTTTTCCGTCTAAATCATTTCTTGGTAATTTAATCTTACAATATTCCGCAAGCGTTGGGAACCAATCTGTATTGACCGCAAATTGATTTCGAACTTGTCCTTTTGGAATTTTTCCAGGCCAACTAATAATGGAAGGAACTCGAATACCTCCTTCAAATAAACTCGCTTTCGCACCACGATATATACCAGCACTGCCACCACCAAAATGTGCACGCTCTTCGGTTGAATATCCGTTATCTGATTGAAAAATAATGATGGTATTGTTGGTAAGTCCAAGTGCATTTACTTTTTGTAGTAAGTCGCCAATTTTATCATCTAGTGTTGTCATGAATGCGGCATACAAATTACGCGGGTATGCCAATCCTTTTTTATTATAGTATTCCAACCATTTTGGATCTCCTTGATAAGGATAATGCGGCATGTTAATTGCGAAGTACATAAAAAATGGACTGTGCTGCGATTTTTCCATGAATTCACCTGCTTCTTTCACCATTAGGTCTGGGAAGTATTGACCAGGATAAAATACTTCTTTGCCATTTCTGTATAAATCATGTTTATTAGGGCCATTCCAATAAAAATAATGAGAGTAGTTGTCAATACATCCTACCATATGCCCAAATGAATAATCAAAGCCTTGTGCATTTGGACCCATCTCTGTTTTATAACCCAAATGCCATTTTCCGATATGCGCCGTATTATATCCCACACTCTTAAATAGTTCAGCAAGGGTGTAGCGGTCATTGGGCAAACCAACATCGCCATTTGTTTCTGAAGCATTTCCTGGAAGGCCTGCACGTTGTGGATTTAAGCCAGTCAGTAGGGAAGCTCTAGAAGGAGAACAAACGGGAGAGGCGTAAAATTGGGTGAACATGGTTCCAGTTGCCGCAAATTTGTCAATATTGGGCGTTAATAAATCTTTCGCTCCATAGCAATTTAAATCAATGGCACCCTGATCATCAGCGTAAATCACAATCACATTTGGTCTTTGTTGTGCATAGGAAGTAGTTATTGCCAAAATACAAATGGGAAGAAGGATCTTCTTATATAGATTATTAAATTTCATCATGCGTTATTTCATTGATTGGTACTAACAAGATATTCAATTTTATTAAAATGCCATCGGATTTAATTCAATTATTCATCCACATAATTACGTCTTAATTTTTATCATGCAAAAGCTAAAATAGAAGGAGTATCTTTTGTTGTTTCTTCATATAATACGTAATTTAATGGGTATGAAAATGAATAAATTACATTACTATTTGGCCTTAATCATTTTGTCGTTATTTCAATCCAATGAAATCACTGCGCAAACAAATAAAACGATCAAACGTCCACCCAATATTTTATTTGCTATTGCAGATGATCAGTCCTATCCGCATAGCTCCATTTATGGTCAAAAAATATTTCATACCCCGGCTTTTGATCGTGTAGCAGCGAATGGTATACTTTTTAATAACGCATTTGTTGCTGCGCCACAATGCAGTCCATCCAGAGCTGCGATATTAACGGGCAGACAAATTTGGCAATTAGAAGAAGCTGGAACGCATGCAAGTTATTTCCCCAATAAATTTCCTGTATTTACGAATGCATTAGAAGCGTCTGGTTATTTTATTGGGTTCACTGGAAAGCCTTGGGATCCAGGTAATTTTATTGATGCAGGTTGGAAACGAAACCCGGTAGGACCTGAATATAATCGGAAAGAATTTAAAACAGTACCAACGCAAGGTATTAGTAAAACGGATTATGCTTCAAATTTTGAAGAATTTTTATCTCAAAAACCTGCAGATCAGCCGTTTTTCTTTTGGTATGGATCAAGGGAGCCACATCGAGATTATGAGGAAGGTTCTGGTGCAAAATCAGGACTGGATATTAATGGTGTTATAGTACCCTCATTTTTACCCAATGCGGATGTCGTAAAAAATGATATGCTCGATTATGCACTTGAAATAGAGTGGTTCGATAAGCAATTAGATAAGATCATTAAAATGTTGGCAGCCGCTGGTGAATTGGACAATACTATTATTGTTGTTACTGCTGATAACGGAATGGCGTTCCCATATGCAAAAGCGAATTTACAGGAATATGGCATTCATGTTCCTTTAGCCATCAGTGGCCCTGGTATTAAGGGTAAGCAAAGAAAAGTGAATGATTTAGTTAGTTTAATTGATTTAGCACCCACATTTTTGGATATGGCAGGTGTAAAACATTTT
>CAIWBA010000105.1 GCA_903910765.1 uncultured Bacteroidota bacterium | reverse complement strand
TTCTGGTGCCATTCAGCATTTAGCAGGCGTTAACCGAAGCAAAACAATTGTGGTTATAAATAAGGACCCAGAAGCTCCCTTTTTTAAAGCAGCGGATTATGGTGTTGTGGGAGATGCATTTGAAGTTGTGCCGGCATTAACGGCTGCAATTTCAAAAATGAAGCACAACGAATAACATAATTATTTAACTTTAGGGGGTAATTTGAAATATGCATAAAATTGAACTAGAAATTGTCGCCTTATCACATAGCATTACCCAATCAAACTCATATGCAGTTGTATTGGGCGAAGTAAATGGCTTACGCCGTTTGCCCATTGTTATCGGGGGATTTGAAGCACAAGCCATTGCTGTTGCCTTGGAAAATATGCACCCTTCTAGACCATTGACACATGATTTGATGAAAAATTTTATGACCGCCTTTGGCGTTCAATTACAAGAAGTGTACATCTGTGATTTACAGGAAGGAATTTTTTATTCAAAGTTAGTTTGCTTCACCGCCAATGATACCATTGAAATTGACAGCAGAACCAGTGACGCCATTGCATTAGCAGTGCGATTCGGTTGCCCTATTTATGTATATTCAAACATTTTGGAACAAGCAGGACTAAGCAGTGAAAACGCAGACAAACCCATTCATGCAACCCCAGTAAACGAACCTGCAAAAATCAATGACCTTAGTTTATTATCCTTAGTTGAATTGAATAATTTATTGAAGGAAGTATTAGAACAGGAAGACTACATTCGCGCAATTGATATCAGAGATGAAATCAATAAAAGAACTGCGCAAAAGAAATCATAAATAATGATTCAATATCCCCATTGCAAAATTAATTTAGGCTTATCCATTGTCGCTAAAAGAGCCGATGGCTTTCATAATTTAGAAACTGTTTTTTATCCAGTTGCCTTAAAAGATATACTTGAGATAAACCCTGCGAAAAATAATCAAGCAACCACATTTTCAAATTCAGGATTGGCAATTCCTGGCGATACCAGCAACAACTTATGCCTAAAAGCATACCATTTACTAAAAACCGATTTCCCTTCGCTTCCTGAAATACAAATGCATTTGCATAAAATAATCCCAATGGGTGCAGGATTAGGAGGTGGCTCAAGTGATGGCACATCGGCATTGAAAATTTTAAACACCCTATTTGAAATTGGGCTTAGTCAGGAACAACTAATTATTTATGCAGAAAAATTAGGAAGTGATTGCCCTTATTTTTTATTTGACACGCCTTGTCATGCCACTGGAAAGGGGGAACTACTCTCTCCTATTGAATGCAACTTATCTAATTACACCATTGTACTTTTACATCCAGGAATTCATATTGCAACCCCTTGGGCATTTCAACAAATAACGCCCTGCAAAAAGGATAAACTGATTGCGGCTATTATTCAACAGCCTATGTCCACTTGGAAGCAGGAACTAATTAATGATTTCGAAGCCCCAGTCATTCACGCACACCCCATCATTGGCACATTAAAAAACGACTTGTACCAGCAGGGGGCTATTTACGCAAGCATGTCAGGATCTGGCAGTTCGCTTTATGGCATTTTTGAGAAAAATAGGAAGTACCAAAAATCCGACCTTACCAATAACATAAGGATCGACACTATATAACATACCATATCTCCTCCTGTTATAGTCTACAGCAGCCAATTAACCACAAATGCGAACGTTTGTTATTTATAAAATTTTAATATAACAACCGGTTTTATAAATGATTATTAATGGTGCGTAAATTTCTTGCATTTGTACTATAAAAAATCCTCATTATTTCGTAATTTTCCACGAATCGCTACCCGGTTCAAATTATCCTTTAATTAATTGGTTGGAAATGACGAAAAATGAAAACTTAGGATTGTATGATCCTGCTTATGAACACGACGCTTGTGGTATAGGATTTGTTGCCCATATCAAAGGAATCAAAGCGCATCAAAATGTTGATGACGCATTGACTATTTTAGAAAACATGGAACATCGCGGCGCATGTGGATGTGAAATTAATACAGGCGATGGTGCAGGTATCATGATTCAAATTCCACATGAATTTTTCTTTGATGAGTTATTACAAAAAGGAATTCACTTACCGAACATTAAGGAATATGGTGTTGGATTTATATTTTTCCCTGCAGAAAAAGGAATGAAGGAAGAGTGTCAAGAAATATTTGCACGCGCAGCAGAAAAGTTAGGCATTGAAATTATTGGTTATCGAAGTGTTCCTGTAAATAAAAGCACCATTGGACCTTCCGCATTGTCGGTTGAGCCAATCATGGAACAAGTTTTTTTAAAAAAACCAGATAGCATTTCTGACCCAGAAGATTTCGAACGCAAATTATTTGTTTTAAAAAATTATGCGTCACATACCATTAACAATACTATAAAAAAGGAAGCGATTGGTTTTTATATGGCATCACTTTCGCAAAGAGTGATCGTTTACAAAGGACAATTAACCAGTCATCAAGTAAGGGAATACTTTCCCGACTTGAGTAACAAACGCGTTGTATCTGCTTTTGGTTTAGTGCATTCCCGTTTTGCTACAAATACCTTCCCTTCCTGGAAACTAGCACAGCCTTTCCGATACATTGCACATAATGGGGAGATCAATACTTTACAAGGAAACTTGAATTGGTTAAGATCTAGCGAAAGCAGTTTCTTCTCACCTTATTTTAGCAAGGAGGAATTGGATATGATTTTACCTATTGTAACTGCAGGCCAATCCGATTCGGCATGCTTGGATAATGTGATTGAACTTTTAACTTTATCTGGCCGTTCATTACCCCATGTTATGATGATGCTAATTCCTGAAGCATGGGACGGAAATGAATTAATGGATCCAGTTAAAAAATCATTCTATGAATTTCATGCAGCATTTATGGAACCATGGGATGGACCTGCATCTATTTCATTCACCAATGGGAAAATAATTGGTGCAACACTTGACCGAAATGGTCTAAGACCTTCAAGATATTGTGTAACCAATGATGATCGTGTGATTATGGCATCAGAAACAGGTGCATTACCTATTGACCCTGCTATCATCATTGAAAAAGGTAGATTACAACCGGGCAAAATGTTTGTGGTTGATATGGAAGCTGGAAAAATTATTAGCGACACTGATTTAAAACAAAAAATTTGCGCACAACAACCTTATGGGGATTGGGTGAATAAATATAAAATAAGATTAGAAGAATTACCAGAACCCCGTATTCAATTTACCCATTTGGAGCATGACCAAATTTTTAAATACCAAAAGGCTTTTGGATACAGCAAGGAAGATTTAGAAAACATTATTATTCCAATGGCATTGGATGGTAAAGAACCGATTGGTTCTATGGGAACGGATACGCCCTTAGCTGTGTTGAGTGATCAACCACAACATATTACAAGTTATTTTAAACAATTATTTGCTCAGGTAACCAATCCTCCAATTGATCCCATTCGTGAAAGAATGGTAATGTCTTTGGCAAGTTTTGTTGGAAGCCAAGGAAATTTGTTGACCGAAGATCCTATGGCTAGTCATTGTGTTGCATTAAAGCATCCAATTTTAAATAACCACGAATTAGAAAAAATAAGAAGTATTGATACAGGCGTATTTCAAGCAAAAACATTACAATGTTATTTTAGAGCGGATGGAAAAGAAGGCTCTTTGAAAAATGGCCTGGACCGTTTATGTAGATATGCAGTGGATGCAGTAGAAGATGGCTTTGAAGTTATCGTGCTTACCGATCGTGCCATTGATTCAGAACATGCTGCAATTCCTACATTACTCGCTTGTTCAAGTGTACATCACCATTTAATTAAAAAAGGACTTAGAGGTAAGGTTGGAATTATTGTGGAAGCAGGTGATGTATGGGAAGTTCACCATTATGCTTGTTTAATTGGCTTTGGTGCAACAGCGATTAACCCATATATGGCATTGTCAACCATTCGAGATTTGAAATTGCATGACAAAATTAAATCGGATTATGATTCGGAGAAGTTAAAGAAAAATTATATAAAGGCGGTGAACGAAGGATTATATAAAGTGTTTTCAAAAATGGGTATCTCTACTTTGCAATCCTATCAAGGTGCGCAAATTTTTGAAATCATTGGAATTAATAAAGAGGTGGTGAATAAACATTTTACAGGTGCCACTTCCCGGATCAATGGCATGGGCTTAGATGAAATTGCAAAAGAAATTTTAGCAAAACATGATTTGGCTTTTGCAAAAAAATCATCCCCTGTTGATCGCCTAGCAGAAGGTGGTGTTTATCAATGGAAGCGTCGTGGTGAGTTTCACTTATTCAATCCACAAACCATTCATTTATTACAGCATTCAACTAAAATGAATGACTACCCAACATTTAAAAAATATTCCAAAACAGTAAATGATCAAACCGAAAAAGCGTGCACATTAAGAAGTTTGTTTGACTTTAAACCCACCAGGCCAGCGATATCGATTGATGAGGTGGAACCTGCATCAGGAATATATAGAAGATTCG
>CAIWBA010000104.1 GCA_903910765.1 uncultured Bacteroidota bacterium | reverse complement strand
CAACAGGTGCATTTGTCACTTATGATGTTGCAGGAATTTCAGATGAAATGTCTTTTTTAGAAATGTTAGATGTTTTAAATGAAAGATTAATTACAGAAGGTGGCGAACCTATTGCTTTTGATCATGATTGTCGCGAAGGAATTTGCGGAATGTGTTCCTTATATATTAATGGAAAGCCACATGGTCCTTGGCAAGCAAACACCACCTGTCAATTGCACATGCGTGCTTTTAAAGATGGTGAAACAATTGTGATTGAACCATGGAGAGCAAACGCATTCCCTATTGTTAAGGATTTAACAGTGGATCGCTCTGCATTTGACAGAATCATTCAAGCAGGTGGATATATCAGTGTAAATACGGGTAACGCAGTGGATGGCAATAGCCTTCCAATTGAAAAAGCAAAAGCAGATGATGCCTTTGCTGCTGCAATGTGTATTGGATGTGGCGCTTGTGTTGCCGCATGTAAAAATAGTTCTGCGATGTTATTTTTAAGTGCAAAGGTTTCTCATCTTGCCTTATTACCACAAGGAGAACCTGAAAGAAAAACAAGGGTATTAAGCATGGTCGCACAAATGGACAAAGAAGGTTTTGGATCATGTACCAATACAGGTGCTTGTGAAGCAACTTGTCCAAAAGAAATATCTATTGCAAATATTGCCAGATTAAATAAAGAATATTTAGGCGCAAGCTTAACTGCTGAATAGTGGCCAATACTTTTTTTCAGTTTAAAAAATTTATCGTGCATCAGGCGCATACTTCAATGAAAGTATGCACTGATGCATGTTTGTTTGGTGCATGGGCTGCAAGCGACCAACGATTAATAAATGCACATAAAATATTAGACATCGGTGCTGGAACCGGATTATTAAGTTTACTACTTGCACAAGCAAACATTAACGCAACTATTACTGCTGTTGAAATTGAACCCGCTGCCGCAACAGAAGCAGCTAGTAATTTTAAATTAAGTCCTTGGACTGACCAACTGCACTTAGTGCATGATGCTATCCAAAATTATAGCAAAAATGCAAACACGCTTTATGATGTTATTATCACCAATCCTCCATTTTACGAAGGCGATTTAAAATCACCGGATGAAAATAAAAATACAGCAGCGCATAGTACTGCACTTCCTTGGAATGTGTTAATTGAAAACGCAACAAAATTAATAAGTAAAGGCGGAAGTTTTTTTGTATTAGTTCCTACCCTTCGCGCCTACACGATGCAAAAGCTTTGTGACACGCAAGGTTTACAATTAGTAGCGGAAGTTTTAGTCCACAATACTGCAAAAAACTTACCCATTCGTGCCATGCAAAAATTCGTAAAGCAGCATGTGAGACAAATTGATGCAGAAAAAACAAATGATGTCATCCAAGTAAAAAGAACAAAAATATATATCAAGGATGCAGACAACAATTATAGCCCTGAATTTATTGCGTTACTCAAGGACTATTATTTGCATTTGTAATTAGTGAAAATTTCCTTGAATAATAAGTCCAATACCTTCTATTATCCTACTTTTACAAAGTATACAATATATAAAAGATGAACTATTTTGAATTATTTGGATTGCCTATTGGATTTCAGGTAGATACTGCAAAGCTTAGGCAGGCGTATATGGAACTGCAAAGAACCTCGCATCCAGATAAATTCACCCAATCGAGTTCAGAAGAACAAGAGACCGCTTTAGAAAAGTCCGCCATCGCCAACAAGGCGTTTACCTTGCTCAATAATAAGGAGCTAATACTTCCCTATGTATTGGAAGTAATGGGATATATGGAATTAGATGAAAAATATGCTTTAAGCCCTGATTTTTTAATGGAAATGATGGATTTAAATGAAGCTTGGATGGACGCCGAAGCTGATGCCGAGAAACATTCAGTCACTGAACAAGTTAAAACCATACAAAATGCAATTTACACCCCTGTTAAAGCAATTTTGGAGGATAATTCAATCGATATTACCAAAGAAGCAATGTTGCAAGTAAAGGAGTATTACTACAAGAAAAAATACCTAGATCGTATTTTGGCAGATTTTCGTTAATGATGTAATATTGCACCCCTGCCCAGATGGCGGAATTGGTAGACGCACTAGACTCAAAATCTAGCGTTCGCAAGGATGTGCAGGTTCGATTCCTGTTCTGGGCACAAACGCCTCGACACGCAAGTGTCGGGGCGTTTTTAATTTATGGCGATTCGAGCTCGCTCGAAAAAGCAAATAAATAAAAACGCCCTGCAATCACGCATCGCGTGATTGTTGAGGCTTTGGGTACGCCCCTCGTAGAAGTTAAGGAAGACGTTTTGAGCAAAGCGAAAAACGGCAGTCCTGAATGGTGAAGGCTTTGGGTACGCCCCCCATTTAGGAAGACGGCGTAATGAAATGAAGCCGGCAGTCGGGAATGGGAATTATAAATCCTCAGGCTTGATATGAACAATTTTACCATCTACAGAAATAACCAATGGGGTGTTTGTTTTTTTATGAGAAGCAATTACTTCTTGATTCAAGTTGCTTAAGCTCGAAATAATTCTTTTAGCTTCATCACTTCTAACATATTGTATTTCTATATGCTTTTCATTAATTTGTTCCATTTGTGAAAATTTGAAATTAATAATTGATTTTGATAAGGTTTTTCAGCTATCAAATCCAACTTGGATTCAGAGTTATCAAAAACTAGTAATTCGTCTACTAAAGGTATATAAATATTTACCAAATTTGATATACTTCTATGATACCTTCTTTTAACTACTTCAGCCTCAATGTTATGTCCCCCTTGTTGAACTCGTCCACTAACACGTTGAATTGCTAATTGAGAATCATTTAACCAAAAATAAATTAATATTATTCTATACCCAATGAGCTGAGCAAACTTTATTGTTTCATGATAACTTCTCGTTGATAGTGTCGTTTCAAATGAAAAAGTATATCCAACTTTAAGAAAATCATCAATTTGAGTCAGCATCATTCTCCCTGCCAGAAAAGCAACAGACGCCACATCATTTGGTCTTAATTCTTTTGCAATATCATCTGCATTTATATAAACAATATTACTTGGCAAAAGAAGCCTTGAAGCCGTTGTCTTTCCAGCTCCATTGCAACCTGCAATGATGTATAATTTTTTATCCATGATTAGTAATAATTAAGTTCAGTAAACCTACTACAACTAATCACCTAATAACTGAAAACAAAAATTCAATTACTAACAAGTTATATATTCGAATAAACTCTAAATATGATAATGCATCCTACCCACCCGCTGCAAAAACATTCACTATTTGTTGGGTTAATTTAATCGCCCACTTGGTGTATTCTAATTTGGAAGGATGCAATCCATCCACCGCTAAATAATCAGTTTTATATCCATCCACACGATAAGCATCTGTGATATTGATAAAATTTGCGCCATAGGCTTTCGCGTAATTTTCACAAACTATATTATAATTATCTATCTCATTCGCTATCACTTTTCGATCTCTTCCTGAAGCAAATGGGGTAATTCCCCAATCAGGGATACTCATGACAAAAACTCTCTTTGGCTTATTTCCGGTTAGTGCAATTGCTGATTTTAGTAAAGATAAAAAAACAGGCTCAAATTCATTCATTGGTCTATTCTGATATTGATTATTTACACCAATCAAAATAGTCACTATCTGATAAGCAGTTTTTTTATCTGCATTTGCTAAACCATTTTTCAAATCCTCTGCTGTCCATCCATTTTTAGCAATGATTTGAAAGGAACTCATTTTAAGTCCTGCTCCTCTTAATAATTGAAAAGTTTGATTCGGATAGCCATCTACAATATCAATGGAAGTGCCAATTGTATAAGAATCTCCCAAGGCTAAATAGCTGATTGAATCACTATTCGCGTTTGCCGTAGAAGGAATAACAATATTCACATCCGGCCCTTCTGATTTTAAACATGAAAAAAACAACAGACATACAAGTCCAAAAAATAGATACCTCCTCATGTTGCTTTAATATAATTATTTCCCAAATTTAATTATTCTTTTTCCAATCCTTTACAGTTTTCCAGGCCAGGCCCTGTAAATACCTTGCCTCTTGTTTTGTAATTCCTTCCGGCCAATAGCTCACCCCTTTGGGACTTTTATTAAACAGGGTGGCATAAATAACGCAGGAAGCCAAATAAGTGCCATGAATGCTCTCATGTTCCTTATCCTTGCCCAACATGGCCATTTGTGGACGAATGCGCAATGAACGGTCTAAAGCAATACCCACCGGAGCCACTGTTGCATTTAATTGTTTGGCTATTGTTTTATGCGCTGCAACTATCTCATCCAAGCTTATCCAATTTAATCTTTCATAAGGCCAAGCCATAAAAAGCACCAATTTGGATTTAGATAGGGAAATTTCTTTTTCAAACAAAGTCGCATATTCAAAGAAAGGCGCAATAGTATGTTCTTTGTATTCAGGAATATCCTCCTGCAATAGGACTATATCATTATTCCCATTTTTAATTTTTTCATGGACAGAATCAATACCAAAATGAATTTTCAATGTAGCTCCACCCTTGGTTGCCTTATCCACTTGAACAGGAATAGGCTTTTTAGTATTATCCGCCATTAATTTGATATGCTTTTCAATACCGCCATTCCGATAGGTAAAGCTATTACCAATAAAAAGAAGTTTTAAAGGACTATTAGTTTGTGCCCTTACATTACTTGTTATTATTAAAGCAAAAAATGCAACCACATATATTTTATAGGGTTGCATTTTAAATATGTTGTTGAATCCTTTCACTACTTATCTAATGAATTGATCCAATTGGCAATTTTACGCGCATCAGCTTCAGACACTTGTGGCATTGGCGCCATCGGCGTTGCATACTCCGGCCAGTTTTGTGGTTGTGGATTTTTTATGAGTTGTAAAATTTTATCCACTGAATATTTTCTTTTTGCAACTTCATTAAATCCTGGCCCTACTAATTTTTTATTGGGGTTATGACAAGCCACACAAGTATTACGAATTAATAATGGTTTAATTTGCTCATACGTCATCACTTCACCTGCTTTTACTTTTGCAACAGCCGCTGTCGCAATGGGTACATTCTTTGTACTTACTTCCTTTAATGATAAACTAGGGCCATCAGGAATATTGTTCAATGTATAATAAGCTGTTGAATGCACTAAAGAATAAGAACTATCCTGATCCCTGATACCATCTAATGAAATTTTGTGGATATAATATTGTTTTAAATCACCCACAATAATACGAACGGTCAATCCATCCTCAGATACTTTCACACCTTTCACAGGACATTTTTTTAAATTCATGGTTGGGCTACCATATACTGGGTGATACTTATAATTAAAACTTTCTACTAAATAGGAAGATAAATTAGCTGCTTTTTTCTTATCTATCGGTTTTGTAAATTCTATTTCAAACCCATCAGGCATTGCTTTCACTGTTTTCATTTCAAAAGGCATGAATGAGTTCCAGTATAATCTTTGCATTCCTTCGTTTGCTTCCCCTGCTGAGCCCCATCCTCTATTGGTTTCTCCTACAAATAAGGAGCCATCATTTGCCCATGACATGCGCAATACCCCTGATTGAAATCCACTTCTGAAATCCCAAGCACAGCCTTGTAATTCTCCTTTTACCTTTTCCATAAACACACGAGATATTTTACTTTGCCCTTGGTCACCTACTAATAATTGTTCTTCAAATGGACCAAATACCCCTTTAGGTATTTTAACAATTTCAGAATTTGAAATACCCAATACACCATGCGGCAACCATACCGCTGGCATTTGTAATTCTGGTACCTCTTTTTTAATATCTGCTAATGTTTTGTATGATTCCTTTTCAATATTCTCCGGCTTCGCTCTTCTACCATCTTCTCCAAATTCAATTCTTGGATTTACTTTACTAAATATAGCCTCCTGCGTTAATTTTAAAGGCGAGTTGGGCATATTTGTCCAAACAAGACCTCCAGGATTCCCTAAAAATGCGCCTTTTTTAATTGGCATGATACTTCCTGATCCCACCCAATCCCCTTGGTTATCCGTATAAAATAATTCTCCGTCAATCATGCTTATGCCACAAGGAGAACGAAGACCTGTAGCCCAGGGTTCCATTCTGCCATCTTCAAAAATATGAAGCGCCCATCCTCTCCATGGAACAAAGCTGGTTCCTGACCACCATACATCGCCAAATCCTAAATTTAATGTTACATAAAAGGAACCATCAGGCGCAATCTTTGGACCATAACTATATTCATGGTAATTCCCTGATAAAGGCCAAGCATAAATTGTTTCAAAAATATCAGCCTTGCCATCCATATTCGCATCTTGCAAACGCGTCAACTCTCCTCTTTGTGCTACATACAAGGAACCATTTTTATATGCAATTCCTAATAACTCATGTAACCCAGATGCAAACTTTCTAAAATAAGGTTTGGGACTTGTCGGATTTTCGACAATATATACATCCCCTCTTCTTGTAGCAATCGCTAAGTTACCATCAGGCATGGTACATAATCCACCCACTTCTAATAAAGTGCCTTCAGGTGATCTTAATTTATTGATCTTGAAAAAATCTTCTTCCTTTGGAGACTCTTGTGCGTAACTCATCGTTTGCGTACCTAAAATAGCAACAAACAAAAAAAGTATATAATTTATTGAACGCATTGACTTTTTAAATTGATTTGATTTCATAAATGATATGCTTAAAATAATATTGAATAAGTGATTTTATTTTGAATCGGCAGGATTAATTCCTTCTTGCCAT
>CAIWBA010000103.1 GCA_903910765.1 uncultured Bacteroidota bacterium | reverse complement strand
TTGTCTAAAAACATTTCATAAGTAACCCCATCATGCAAATCCTCACCAGGATGTATTTCATAACAAACATCTACACCTACTTGATCAAACTCATTTAAAATCGGTAACCATCTTTTTGCTAATTCAGTAAATCCAGTTTCCACCAAACCTGCTGGACGTTGTGGCCAAGGATACACCGTATGCCATAATAATGCACCACTAAATGTTGCGTGTGCATTCAAACCTAAATTTTGAGAAGCCTTCGCAGCATATTTTAATTGTTGTATCGCCCATTCAGTTCTTGCTTTTGAATTACCATGCACTTCCTTGGGTGCAAATCCGTCAAATTGTGCATCATAGGCAGGATGAACTGCGATTAACTGTCCCTGTAAATGTGTAGACAGCTCTGTAATTTCCATACCAGCACTTGCTACAATACCTTTTATTTCGTCTGCATATGTTTTGCTTTCAGCCGCTTTTTTTAAATCAATACATCTTGCATCCCAGCTAGGAATTTGAACGCCTTTAAATCCTAAGGAAGCTGCCCATTTGCAAATACTTTCCAAAGAATTAAATGGTGCAACATCACCCATAAACTGTGCTAAAAATATTCCAGGTCCTTTTATTGTGGTCATACTATTGGTTTAATAAGTCGTGATTTATAATTTTATTTTTATAAAATATAAGGTGTCCATTTCATATCTGATTGCGATGATGCAACTACATTATCAATAAACGCCATTCCCCTTAACCCATCTTCAATACCAGGAAAATCAAGCATCTCCGCAGTTGGCGTAGTGCCATCAATTTTACATCCAATGGTTAATGCAAAGTTTCTATAAATATTTGCGAATGCTTCCAAATATCCTTCTGGATGTCCGCCTGGGGTGCGACAATTATGAATTGCAGTAGGTGATAAATGAGCGCCATAGTTTCCGCCAGCCCTATAAACTTGGGTGGGTTGATCATACCATTTTACCAATAAAGTATTGGGTTCATGTTGTGCCCACTCGATACCACCATGTTCACCATATACTCTTATTTTTAAAGCATTTTCTTCACCCGCTGCTACCTGTGATGCCATTAAAACGCCTTTAGCACCATTATCAAACTTCAACATCACTGCGCCATCATCATCTAACAACCGACCTTCCACCATCGTATTTAATTCAGCACATACATCTGTAATCTTTGCACCACTGATATATTCAGCTAAATGCGCAGCATGGGTTCCAATATCGCCCATCACTGAACTTTTCCCTGATTTTTTTGGATCCGTTCTCCAAGCCGCTTGCGCATTTCCTTCGCGTTCTGATAATTTACTTAACCATCCTTGCGGGTACTCTACCCAAATTTTTCTAATTTTTCCAAACTTACCCTCTTTGACCATTGCCTTTGCTTGCTTGACCATTGGGTATCCAGAATAAGTGTGCGTTAAACAAAGCGTTAAGCCTGTTTCATCTAATTTTTGTTTTAATTGCTTTGCTTCATCTAATGAAAATGTAATTGGTTTTTCAATCACCACATGAAAACCATATTCCAATGCCATCATTGCAGGTGCAAAGTGTGCAAAATTGGGTGTTACAATGGTTACAAAATCGATGCGCTCGTTTGCTGGTAGACTTGCTTCTTTTTTAATCATTTCATCAAAAGTCAAGTAAGTTCTTTCCTTTGGTAAAAATAATGCCTCACCGGAAGCAACAGCTATTTCTGGATTAATGCTTAATGCGCCACAGCTTACTTCAATTAAGCCATCCATATTGGCAGCCAAACGGTGAATTGCACCAATAAAAGCGTCTTTTCCGCCTCCGACCATTCCCATGCGTAATTTTCGATTCATATTTGAGATTTTTAAATGCTTTGGATATAAGGTATAATCTATTTTTATACGATAGATTATAACCTTAGCAATTTCCTTATAATTTCGCAAAAAACCCCCATTTTTAACTTAAAACTTTATAAAAAACAGGAAAAAAAAATTATATTTATCAAGTCATAAATTCTGGGAACTTATATAATATTTTGTAATGTCAACTAATGTGAATAGGCGTCAAATTTTAAAACAAGTAATCACTGGTTCTGCAGCTTTGGCAACAGGCGTTGTGGTCCCTTCAAATTTAATTGCATCAGTGAAACAAGGACTTCAAAACAATAATGAACCTCTTTCTTTAAAAGGAAAAATCAACCATTCTGCTTGTAGGTGGTGTTATAGTCAGTATCCCATTGCAGAATTAGCTAAAAACTTCAAAGCAATGGGAATGGTGGGGATGGATTTGGTGGGCCCTTCCGAATGGCATGTCCTAAAGGAAAATAATTTAGTGTCCACGATGTGCAATGGTGCTGAGATAAGTTTGACCAAAGGATTTAATGACCCAAGTTATCATGATACCTTGGTTAAGAATTATACAGATCATATTAACTATGTTGCAGATGCAGGGTATACCAATTTAATTTGTTTCTCAGGAAATAGAAAGGGTATGGACGATGAAACTGGTTTAAATAACTGTGCGACTGGATTAAAAAAGATAATGGCCTTGGCTGAAAAAAGAGGGGTCATGATTCAGATGGAGTTATTAAATTCAAAAGTGGATCACAAGGATTATATGTGTGACAAATCTATATGGGGTGTTGAATTGTGTAAACGAATAGGGTCGCCTAATTTTAAATTATTGTTTGATATTTATCATATGCAAATTGATGAAGGAGATATTATTCGTACCATCAATGCCAATCATGAATATTATGGACACTATCATACAGGCGGTGTGCCGGGTCGTAACGAAATTGATGAGCGTCAGGAATTATATTATCCTGCGATTATGCGCGCTATTGTAGCTACTGGATTTAAAGGCTATGTGGCACAGGAATTTATTCCTGCGGATAAAGATCCAATGGAGTCACTAAAAAAAGCCATTGAAATTTGCGATATTTAAAAAATAATTAACTCGATTAAATTTATATTTTATGATGAACAGACGCGAAGCATTATCAAGAGTAGCCCTTATTATGGGTGGCACCGTTTTAGGCGCGGAAGCATTTTTGTCAGGATGTACCACTGCAAAAACAGGGTTGGTTTTTTCTGCGGAAGACATTGCTTTTTTAAATGAAGTAGGGGAGGTAATTATTCCTGCAACCAATACACCTGGAGCCAAAGAAGCCAAAGTGGGTGAGTTTATGTCAGTGATGGTGCGTGATTGTTATGATGAAAAAAATCAAAACATTTTCATGGAAGGCATGCGCGAATTACAGTTTAAAGAAGCCAAAGCAAAAATTGGTAAATCTTTTATGGAAGCAAATGCACAAGAGCGTCATGATTTGATTAGCGCACTTGATAAGGAAGTGCAAGCGAATAAAGAAGCTAAAAAAGCAAACCCAGATAAAAAATCAGGGAACGATAAACATTATTTTACCATGATCAAGGAGTTAACCCTGACTGGTTTTTTCACTTCAGAAGTAGGCGCAACAAAAGCGCTTCGTTATGTGGCTATTCCTGGAAGATATGACGGTTGTGTCCCTTATACAAAAGGGGATAAAGCCTGGGCTTAATATTTTTTTCTAAATTTTTTAACTAAAAAATTTAAACAGCTTTATAATCCAATAAGTTGTAAGATCATTTTTAACAAGCATCAATTACCATTTTAATTTAATACATGTCAAATTCAAGAAGAAGTTTTTTACGCAACACAGCTTTGGCTGGGTTAGCAATGAGTACACCATTTAGCAAGGAGTTATTTGCCATGGCGCAAAAGAAAAATAAGTTTGGGATTCAGTTATGGACGGTGAAGGAGGCCTTGGCTAAAGATCCATTGGGGGTATTAAAACATTTATCTAATTGCGGGTACAAACAAATTGAAAGTTTTGAGGGCGCGAAGGGTATGTTTTGGGGGATGAAAAATACAGAGTTTAAAAAACAATTGGGTGATATGGAGATGAATATGATTGCCTCACATTGTGATATTAATAAGGATTTTGAACGCAAGGCTGCAGAAGCAAGTGAAATTGGAATGAAGTATTTAATTTGTCCGCACATTGGTGCACAAAAGTCGATTGATGATTATAAGCGCTTTGGGGATAAATTTAATAAGTGTGGCGAAATTGCCATCAAAAATGGCATTCGTTTTGCCTACCATAATCATGACTATTCTTTTAAAGCGATGGCAGGTGGCATGCCACAGGATGTGTTGATGAATGCAACAGATGCTAATTTGGTAGATTTTGAAATGGACATTTATTGGGTAGTAGCAGCTGGTGCCGATCCGATTACTTATCTAAAAAAATACCCTAATCGTTTTAAATTATGCCATGTAAAGGATTTGACTAAAACTGCCACTGGTGTTGAATCATGTATATTGGGTAAAGGAACGATTGATTTTAAAAATATTTTGTATGTAGGTGCACAAAATGGTTTAAAATTTCACATCATTGAGCAAGAAGCCTATACCGGCACCACCGAATTAGATTGCGCTAAAGAAAATGCAATTGCTTTAAACAATTTAGATTGGAGAGCATAAATTAAATACGTTAATTGCGAAAAATATTTAACACTTTATATAAAAATACAAAGGCCCCCCGATTCATCGGGGGGCCTTTGTGCTAATAGATGATGTAGTTATTTTAACGGCATTAAATCCTATTTTGTCTTTTTAATTCCTCCAATGCATTGTATAGGGTATCTAAATTTTCAATGGTATTAAATGCATTAATGGAGTAGCGCATATACACCTCATTTTCTTGACGCATGATTGGAATTTCAATGTTGTATTCGGTGAATAATATTCTTTGTAATATTTCAGGTTCTTTGGTTTTAATAGGGATACTGATCATTTGTCCAATCCATTCATTGGTTAAGGGACTAATGGGTTTTGATTCTAGTAAATCATAAAAGCGTTGCGCGTTGGCAAGGACCATGTCATGACATTCATTCCGAACCGTGATCCAATCATTTTCAGCCATAAATTTTAAGCAAGCGGGAACGGTTAAAAATGCTGAAAAATCACGTGTGCCAATCATTTGGTGGTAATCCAAATAGTGAGAATGAGAAGGTTTCAATGCTTTGTAGCCCCAACTTACAATGAGGGGGTCGCAAAGATGCTGCACTGATTTGTGTGCATATAAAAAACTACATCCTTTGGGCGCCATCATCCATTTATGACAAGCACCCGTATAAAAATCAACCTCCAGTTCCGCTAAATTTAATGGGATATGTCCTGGCACATGTGCACCATCGACAATTGTCATCAATCCTTTTGATTTTGCTATTTCGCAAACTTCTTTTACTGGGAAAATTAATCCAGTCGAGCTGGTTATTTGACTAATAAATATTGCTTTTGTTTTTGGCGTAATTCCTGCAAAAAAATCAGCAATAAATTTTTCTTTACTCGTAATGGGCAAACTAATTTTTTGTCGACGATAAGTAGCACCCGCTTTTTCACAATAAAAATTCCAGGTCCGATCGCAGGCGCCATATTCAATATCCGTGGTCAATATTTCATCCCCCGCTTTTAATGGAAAATTTTTTGCTATGAGGTTGACTGCAAAAGAAGGATTGGTGACATATACTAAATCATCCTTATCCGCGCAGCCAACATATTTTGCTAACGCTGCTCTTGATTCTGCTAAATATTGAAATCCATCAAATGCAATAAACTGAACAGGTTCCGCTTCCAATACCCTTTGCCAATGTTGGTAATTTTCAAATATAGGTTTGGGTGTTGCACCAAAGGAGCCAAAATTTAAAAAGGTGATTGCTGGATTTAATAAAAATTGATCTTGAAAGTTTTTCATAAACTAAAATTTATAAGATAAGTGCGCAATGAAGTGTAAGGCGATATAACAACCAAGGATAAAGTTACCACTTAATCAGGGACATAAAAAAACCCTTCCACTCATTTGTCGTGGAAGGGTTTTTGATTAAGGTGTAATAATTAGATACCTAAACTCCAACCATCACGGTAAGTTCGTTTAACGAATTGATTTGCTTCGTCAAAATTGGTAATCTTCATATTTGGTCCATCCCATAACAATTGAACGTTACGTCCTGGATAAATTATTTTTCCTTTTGCAGTTTTTTCTTGTGCTTTGATATCATAACTACGAATCGCTAAGTTACCCATCAATACAGATTCAGTTAATGGACCTGCAATATCAAAATTAGAACTTAAGTTTTTAGCTAAATCACTTCCAGGGCCTGCGATACAAGCTTCCACCCAAGCAGCATAGTGACCATCCGCACCACCTTTTACTAAATCAACGGTACTTGGAACAGTGGTTGTTTTTGTTAAACTAGTAGGTAATAATTGTGGATTCACACCATAAGTACCCGCCATCATCTTGCCTTTAGTTCCTTCAAAAATGATACCGTTACCGCCATCACCCATTTGTTCGTTTGGTCCTAATTCAGAAGGTCTTTCTGGTTGTATACCACCATCCATCCAATGTAATTTAATTTCAGTCTCTTTGTTTTTACCCTTATGTTTATTGAATTGTCCTCTGAAAGTTAAAATAATATGAGATCCCATTGGCGGGCTATCAGGTGCATCCAATTTTTGCCAAGGCGCAGTATATCTTGTTGCAATACTACATTCAGCAGCAACTGGATAACCCAAACCTAATACTGCAAAACCTGGTGCCATAATATGACAAGCCATATCTCCTAAAGCGCCGGTTCCGTAATCCCACCAGCCTCTCCAGTTAAATGGAAGTAAACCATCGAAGTAATCTTTTTTAGGCGCTGTACCTAACCATAAATCAAAATCTAATTCAGCAGGAATCGAAGAAGGTGCTGCTGGACGAATTGCACCTTGAGGCCATACCGGACGATCCGTGTAACAATAAACCGTATGCACATCTCCAATTAAACCAGCGTTATACCAATCTTGTAACTTACGAACACCATCACCTGATGCACCTTGGTTACCCATTTGAGTTACTACATTATGTTTTCTTGCAGCTTCGGTCATCATTCTTGCTTCAAAAATATCATGCGCAATAGGTTTTTGAACATAAACGTGTTTGCCTAATTGCATTGCAGCCATTGCTTGTACTGCGTGCATATGATCAGGCGTAGATACGGAACATGCATCAAAATATTTGTGCTCCTTATCTAACATCTCTCTATAATCCTTATAGTATTTTGCTTTAGGATAGCGTTGACGACTTTTAACAGCTTGTCTGTCATCTACATCACACAAAAATGCGATATCTGCTTTTCCAGAATTATAAAAATTAAATAAATCGCTTTCGCCTTTTCCACCGGATCCAATGCCGGCAACTGTTAATTTATCACTTGGTGCAATAAAACCTTTTCCTCCTAATACGTGTCTTGGCACAATATAGAAACCTCCCATCGCAAGGGCTGAATTTCTTATGAAATCTCGACGACTGTTATTTGATTTGTTCTTGGACATAGCAAACGGTTAATGGTTATGAAATCTTATTTTTTGAGTATGTTAAATTATATAAAAATTGGGATAATTTGAAATAATTTTTACCAATGAAGTTCCCTGCTTGGTCCATTTGCCCAATTAAGCTTAAATTGCTTCATAATTTTATGCTATGAGCTCAAATATCAATGCACTTAAGGACTATTTCAGTACGGGAGCAACTCAAACTTATGCCTTTAGATTACTCCAATTAAATAGGCTCAAAAAGGCAGTAATGGATTCGGAAAAAATATTATATGAAGCATTATATGCCGATCTTAAAAAAACAGACGAAGATGCTTGGGCAACAGAGGTTGGATTTTTCTTAAGTGAATTAAATTATACCATTAAGCATTTACAGGAATGGATGCAACCCAAATCTGTTGCCACTAACTTGGTCAATATGCCTTCCACAAGTTATACCATCCAAGAACCGTTGGGGGTAGTGTGTATCATCGCGCCTTGGAACTATCCATTTCAGTTGTTGTTTACTCCTTTGATTGGGGCAATTGCTGGCGGTAATTGTGCGGTATTAAAACCAAGTGAATTTGCACCAGCTACGGCAAAAGTGATGGGTAAAATAGTAGCCGACTTATTTCCAAATAACTATATGCTTTATTTAGAAGGTGATGGCGCAACAGTATTGCCACCCTTATTAACCGAAAACAGGTTTGATCATATTTTTTATACAGGAAGCACAGCAGTTGGGAAAATAATTTATAAATACGCTGCGGAAAAATTGGTGCCTGTTACTTTGGAATTAGGCGGTAAAAGTCCGGCGGTGATTACTGCTGATGCAAATTTGAGAGTAGCAGCACGTCGTTTGGCTAATCCTAAATTTTCAAATTGTGGTCAAATGTGTATTGCGCCCGATTATATTTTAGTGCCTAGTGAATTAAAAGATCAATTAATTAAAGAATTGATAAAAGCAATTCAATCATTTTATGGTGCAGATGCGGAAGCGTCAGAACACTATGGTAAAATTATCAATGACAAACAATGGTTGCGCATCACTAGTTATTTGTCAGAAGGGGAGATTGTTTATGGCGGAAAATCAAACAGAGAAAAATTATTTATTGAACCCACCATCATGACAGGCATTCATACTGATGCAAAAATTATGCGGGATGAAATTTTTGGGCCCATTCTTCCTATTCTAACTTATCAATCTAAGGAAGAAGCTTTGGCCATCATTCAAAAAAATCCGAATCCATTAGCGTTTTATGTTTTCACTGAAAACAAAACTGATGAACAATATTGGTTGACCAATGTACCGTCTGGAGGCGCCTGTGTAAATAATGCCACTATGCATATTACCAATCATGATTTACCTTTTGGTGGTCGGGGTTATAGTGGTACAGGCGGTTATCACGGTAAATTAAGTTTTGACACATTTACGCATACGAAGTCGGTATTAAAAACACCAACTTGGATTGATCCTAGTTTCAAATATCCGCCCTATAAAGGCAAGGCCTGGTTGTTGAAAAGATTGATTGGATAAAGGAATCCTAAAAATAAGTTTGCGATCCTCCCTACTAAAATTGAATAAAAAATTGAAGACTAAAAAACAGATCATGATAAAAATTGCCATTGCTTTTGGAATATTAGTTTCTGCTGCTGTGTTAATGAAAAAAAAGGATATGTCCTATCGACAATCAATTTTAAAATCCATTTACCCAATGATCATGTGGTCATCGCATTCGAATGGGAAAAAGCAATTATTAGAAAATAAAAATGGCGCTACGCCGACCATGTCGTTTTATGATTTAACCATGACTTCCATAGATGGAACTCCTTTTAACTTTACGAATTTAAAGGGTAAAAAAATTTTAATTGTAAATACAGCCAGTGATTGTGGATTTACTGGACAATATGAAGCCCTTGAAAAATTGCACCAACAATACAAGGATCAATTAGTCGTGATTGGTTTTCCTGCGAATGATTTTAAGGAACAAGAAAAAAGCGACAATCAAAATATTGCGGCATTCTGTAAAAAAAATTATGGCGTAAGTTTTCCATTAATGGAGAAGTCTATTGTGATTAAAAAGAACCATCAAAATTTGGTACACAAGTGGTTGTCTGATTCTTCACTGAATGGGTGGTGTAATCAGGAGCCTGCATGGAATTTTTGTAAATACTTAATCAATGAACAAGGCATATTAGTAAATTATTTCCCTATGACCATTGATCCCCTAGATCCTGCAGTGATTGCTGCGATTGAGAAAAAATAATTGTGCAATTAATTTAGTAATTAAAAGGGAGTAGTAGTTTTAATTAAAAAGCGTAAACCGATTTAATTAATAGGGCAATGTTCGTGGTAGTTTTCTAAAACAATATGGCCTGACTCAATCACCATGTCCTTGTATGTTTCTTTAATTTCATCTAAAATTGCTTCCACTTCCTTTGGGTCCGTGATACGCACTAATTTATTACGGTACTCTTTTATATTCGGTAAGCCCCTTAAATAATTTGCATAATGACGACGCATTTCATTGATGCCTGCAATGGGCCCCTTCCATTCCATTGATTTTATCAAATGTTTGCGCGCTACTTCCACACGCTCTTCAATGGTAGGATCGGCGCGTTTGGTGCCTGTTTCAACGAAATGTTTTATTTCTCTAAATATCCAAGGATATCCAATAGCAGCGCGACCAATCATTATTCCATCCACACCATATCTGTTTTTATATGCTAATGCTTTTTCAGGTGAGTTAATATCACCATTCCCAAAAATGGGTATATGAATACGCGGATCATTTTTTATTTCACCAATCAAAGTCCAATCCGCTTCACCCTTATACATTTGTGTACGCGTACGTCCATGTATCGCCAGGGCTTTAATACCTACGTCTTGTAAACGCAATGCGACTTCATGTATATTTCTTGAACTATCATCCCAGCCCAATCTTGTTTTCACCGTAACGGGTAGGTTAGTGCTTTTTACGACCGCTTCGGTAAGTCGCACCATTAAATCCAAATCTTTTAATACCCCTGCACCTGCCCCTTTCGTAACTACTTTTTTTACTGGGCAACCAAAATTTATATCAATCAAATCAGGATTTACGGTGTCAACAATTTTGGTACACATGGCCATTGCTTCTTCATCACCCCCAAATATTTGAATACCGATAGGGCGTTCGTAATCATATATATCTAGCTTTTGCCTGCTTTTAATTGCATCTCTAATTAAGCCTTCGCTACTGATAAATTCAGTATACATTAAGTCAGCGCCATTATCCTTACATACTGCTCTAAACGGTGGATCACTTACATCCTCCATGGGTGCTAGTAATAGCGGGAAATCGGGCAATTCTATAGGACCTATTTTAACCATATGAATTCATTATCTTGCATCCTAATGGATACGATTGCAAATGTACCAATAAATTGCTTTTACATGTCAAGTTCAGAAACTTCCATATTTCAAATGAGTCCAGGGCTAAAAATGGCCCTATTTATTGGATTGTCTGGTATTAGCCTGATTTTAGGAGGGATGATTAGCTTTTCAATCGCTGCTTTACTGTTGGATGTTCGCTTTAATGAATTACAAACGGTTCTATTGCAGCCTCAAAATGCTTCTATTGCTTTATTTGCAAATGCCCTTGCTTCATTTATTGCTTTTGGCTTGCCCGGAATTGCGGTTGCTTTTTTTAGTAAAGATAAAATTGGGGCAGTTTTAGGATTTAAACCCATCCATAATTTTAACCAAATTGGCCTTGTTATTTTGATTGCCATCACTGGGTTATTTTTAAGTGGTGCTTTAGGTGATTTAACTGAAAAAATTCCCATCCCAATTAATTTAAAAAATTGGGCCACACAAATGGAAGACCAATATAAAAAGGCTTTGTTTGCAATGACCCAAATGAAATCAGTCCTTGATTTGATTTATGCGATACTTGCAGTAGCCGTGGTTCCTGCTGTTGTGGAGGAATTATTTTTTAGGGCAAGCCTACAAAAAATAATAATGGACTGGACGGGAAAGCCATATATAGCAATTGTAGTGACCGCAGTTATATTTAGCGCCTTTCATTTTTCTTATTTTGGGTTTTTATCTCGTATGTCATTAGGGATCATTTTGGGCATTATTTATTTTTACACAAAAACTATTTGGATGCCCATGTTAATGCATTTTATAAACAATGGCATAGGCATTACCATTTTATATTTTGTCCGAAACAATCCTAAAAAAATGGACGCTGTCATTGATGGCAACCTTCCCTACTATTGGGTGGTTATTGCCCTCTTTGTTATTATTATTTTGTGTAAAAAATTAAAAGAAACAAGCCCTCATGTCCAATTGGAAAAAAGTATTTAGTAGTAGTCAACTAGCTGTTGCTTCGATGGTTTCAGGTATTTTGATGGAGCAAAAAATTCAGACAAATGTGTTAAATAAGATTGATTCATCCTATGTATTTATTGGGGAGGTGGAAGTTTATGTGGCAGCGGCTGATTATGAAAATGCATTACTCATTGTTAAAGATTTCCAAGTTTAATTTTTTTTATAATTTTACATTTCAATAACGAAGTGAGCAACTTTGTATTCCTTAAACATTAAAAAATAAAGATGTATGGCACTTAATTTTTCAGTTTTAAAAGTAAGGACTATTTCGGCAGTTATTTTTGGGGCAATTATGATTGGCGGTATTTTGTGGAATCAGTGGTCCTTTTTTGCTTTATTTACCATTATACAATTCGGCTGTTTGTTTGAATATCAAAAATTAATGCGCATCATTGTGCCCGAATATGGGGCCATACATAAAGTACATCAATGGGGTGTTTTAGTTTTAGGGCTATTTGTAACAGTTGCGTTAGCATCATTGCCCTATGCCTATAAAGGCCTGCCTTTGACTACTTATGCTTCTTATTGTGTTATAGGGTCTGCAGTTATTATTTTACTCACAGATTTAGTTTCAAAAAAAATAAATTTTAAAGCAGTCATGGTATCTATCGTGGGTATTATATATATATCCATGGGGGTATCTTTAATTTTCCAGTTAAGGGCGATGATGAGTAATACTTTTGTTGGCGATATTGGTTATACCATTCCGCTTATTTTAATTGTAGCTATTTGGGTCAATGATTCTGCCGCATATTTGGTGGGTTCCTTGATTGGTCGACGGCCATTGTCAAGCATATCCCCTAATAAAACTTGGGAAGGTACGATTGCAGGGATTCTTATTTCAGTTTTGTTGGTCACTAAAATAATGGGGCAGTATATTCCACTAAGCGAACAATCTATTTTCTTAATAAGCATTGTAGCTGCGGTTGCAGGTACTTTTGGCGACTTGGTAGAGAGTAAATTAAAAAGGTTAGCAGGGGTTAAGGATAGTGGCAGCATGATGCCTGGCCATGGTGGATTTTTAGACCGATTTGATTCTATTTTATTGGCAACTCCTTTTGTTTGGCTGTTGCTTAAACTTGTTTATTAATGTTTTACATTTGCACTTTAAAAAAATAACAAATATGACCATTCATAAGGAAGGCACCGCAACTATTTCATTGACAGCAGTATTGGTGAGTTTATTAAACCTGGCTAATTTTTCCTATATTTTTCCAATAAGTGTTGTGGCTGCTTGGATTGTATTTATTATTACAGTTGCTTTTTTCTTGTTTATTGTTTCTTTCTTTAGAATGCCCAATCGTAATTTAACCATTAATGATTCAGCTATCATAGCGCCTGCGGATGGAAAGGTGGTGGTGATTGAAGAAGTACAACCCGATGAATACTATTCGGAAAAACGCATTCAAATAAGCGTATTTATGAGCCCTGCAAATGTGCATGTGAATCGTTTACCAATTGCAGGTAATATTATTTATAACAAATACCATCCAGGAAAATTTTTGGTTGCCTGGCATCCAAAATCTTCTACGGATAATGAAAGATGGTCGGTGGTAATTGAGAATAGCAAAGGAAGCATTTTATGTAAGCAAATCGCTGGCGCCTTAGCCCGTCGTATTTGTAATTATAGTACCGTAGGTCAAAAGTTTAATCAGTGTGATGAATATGGCTTTATTAAATTCGGAAGTCGCGTTGACTTATTGTTACCTCTGGGCGCCAAAATACATACCAAAATTGATGATGTGGTTAAAGGAGGCGTGACCATTTTAGCCAGCTGGTAATTATAATATTTCCTCCAATTCCTTTAAGTGTGTTATTGTATAGGTAGCTGTAAGGGTAGGTGCTACCTTTAAATGATTCACAAACACGGTATCCATCCCTATATTAATACCCCCTTGGATATCAGCCGTTTCATTATCGCCAATCATGATACTTGCCCCTAATGTCGCATTGGTACTTTTTAATGCGTATTCAAAAATTTCCTTATTGGGTTTTAGGCTATTACTTGTTTCTGAGGTAATTACTTCGGTAAAGAAATGCGCAATCTCGGCATTTTTTATTTTTTGAAATTGCACAGATTCAAAACCATTCGTAATTAAGTGCATTTTATATTCCTTTGCCTTTAGGTAATTTAAAATTTCAATGGTATGCGGAAACAATTTTTTCTTCGTAGGTAAAATTTGTAAAAATTCAACCGACATATCTTTTGACAACTGCTCATTTGCAATTTTAAAATCTAGTAAACTTAAGTAAATACGCTTCCACCTTAACTCCTCTTGTTTAATAAATCCTTTGGCATATCTATCCCATAAACGGTGATTGTGTGCAGTATAAATAGTAAAAAAGGCATCAAAATCTGTAATTCCTAATGCAGCTATATGATGGTTAATATATAACTCCTGCATGGTTTCCTTTGAGTTTAATTCAAAGTCCCATAAAGTATGGTCCAAGTCAAAAAATAAATCTTTATAAGCCATAGGGTGTCATTAAGATTTGCTAAAATACAATTTTGCTTCCTATCTTTATGTATTAAATTAAAAGGGTTACTTAAACTTCATATTTGATCATGCATGTAGTTATCACAGGCGCTTCACAGGGAATTGGTTTTGCTATTGCAGAAATTTTTGCAAATGCAGGATACACTTTATGCTTATGTAGTAAAACAAAGGCAAATATAGACGCAGCAGGTAATTCACTAACTTCAAAATACCCAAATGCCAGGATTCATTTTACGCATGCAGATCTGAGTATTAAAGAACAGTGTACACAATTTGCCAACTGGTGTTTGGAAAAGGGGACACCTAGTATTTTAATCAATAATGCGGGCTATTTTTCCCCTGGTAATATTCAAGATGAAGCGGATGATGCATTGGAAAAACAAATGGCGGTGAATTTATATTCAGCTTATCATACCACACGCGCTTTACTTCCCGCAATGTTGAATGTTGGTAAGGGGCATGTTTTTAATATTTGTTCCATTGCCTCGCTTAACGCCTATGC
>CAIWBA010000102.1 GCA_903910765.1 uncultured Bacteroidota bacterium | reverse complement strand
TTTTCGCTGCCATTGCCATGCTATAATATGCATCTAGCTCGTAGAAATGTTGTAAAAGTTGAAGCGTATTATTTTTATAATGGTTCCGAAAAAAATAAGCAAGCGATAATAATTTTTGGGGGTTGGCTAAAGTAGTTTGTGAATGTAAGCTGGCTAATGTCGGATGCTGCACCAATTTTTTTATATTTTGAACTAAACTGGCAATAATTGGATTCTGGTTTTTATTTTCGAAAACAAATAGCCAATTATTTAAATTTTCATAAAACAGCATTAAATGCTCTAGCGAATATTTTATTAAAGCATAGTCTGAAGCGTTTATATATTGGTACCAATAAGCGCCTGGGTAACTAATTTGTGTCGGGATGGTTTTAAATGCAGTTCCAAAAAACTTTTCTATCACTAGGGTAGTACCATTGGTGATTTTCATTTCATTAATAAAATCAATTTCACTGATAAAAACAGCAATGGCATTTTGTCGCTTTTCAATGGATTCAATAGTATTCAGTGGGTGCGCAAGGTAATGATCAAGTTGCTCCTTGCCGCCATTGGTTTTGCAAAAATTAAGATGTGAAATAAGGCCGTTCGATTCATCCGTATCAAATAAGCCGATATCTTTTAATGTAATTTTATCTACCAGCATACAAATTGTATTTAGCTTCTAGCAAATTGAATGCGTTGGCCTTTTTGACTTTCATCAAATTGGCCATCCTGATAAGCCAAATGGCCATTTACAAAAGTGGCGTGAATTTGATAAGGAAATTGCGATCCTAAAAGCGGACTCCATCCGCATTTGTATAAAATATTTTCTTTCGTTATAATATAGGGGGCTTCCTTGACTAATACCAAGTCGGCGAAATAACCTTCCCTGATAAATCCGCGATCTTTTATTTGAAAGCAGGTAGCAACGGCATGGCTCATCTTTTCGACCATTTTTTCAATAGTTAATTTTCCTTCCTTCACATATTTCATCATCAACATAACCGGGTGTTGCACCAATGGAAGTCCCGCATGCGCATGTGCGTAATCCCCTTGCTTTTCATCCCAGGTATGTGGTGCATGGTCGGTTGCAATAACATCTAATTGATCATTCAATAAACCTTCCCATAATGCAGCTTTATTTTCAGGGGCCTTAATTGCTGGATTACATTTAATTAAATTGCCTTTAGTTGCATAATCGTCCGCAGTAAAATGTAAGTGGTGAACACAAACCTCTGAAGTTATGCGCTTGTCGGCTAAAGGAAGCATATTTGAAAATAATTGCAACTCCTTCGCAGTACTGATATGTAAAATATGTAATCGGCTATTAAATTTTTTTGCTAATTGTATTGCTTTGAAAGAAGATTCAAAACAAGCTTCTTCGTTGCGGATAATTGGGTGGTCAGCGGGTTCAAGGACTGGTTTAACAGCTTCTAGTGCCGCCTTATTTTTTTTAATAATACTTTCCTCTTCGCAATGGGTAGCAATTAATAATTCAGATCCTTCAAATATTTTTTCTAATACAAGTGGGTTATCTACCAATAAATTTCCTGTACTAGATCCCATAAATATTTTTACCCCACAAACTTCATTTTTTTTATCGTTGGTGCGCAGCACTTCTTCCCAATTATCCTGAGAAGTGCCCATGAAAAAAGAGTAATTAGCGAGTGCATTTTGTGCGCCAATTTTATATTTGTCTTCCAATAATGTTTGGGTAAAAACAGGCGGTACTGTATTAGGCATTTCCATAAAGCTAGTGACGCCACCTGCAACCGCAGCTTTGGATTCTGTATAAATATCAGCCTTATGAGTTAAGCCTGGTTCTCTAAAATGTACCTGATCATCAATAGCGCCTGGTATTAAGTACATACCCTCGGCATTAATTTCAGTAACCCCATTGGGTGTTTCTATATTTGTTGCAATTTTTTCAATTCGATCATTTTTAATGAGTACATCTCCATTTAACTTTTTCCCTTCATTAACGATAATGGCATTTTTAATGATATAGTTACGCATCGAATTTAGTTTTCAAGATGGATAGTGAAATAAATAAAGTTGGCGTTTATTTTATTTACATTATTGAGTAAGGATTCAGGACCTGTTCCTGTATTATTTTTTAAATTTGTTACACCATATGAAAATTTAAGTTCCGGAGATATGGTGACGTACTTTAAGTAAAAACTCAATCCTAAGCCAAACTCATATCCTAGATCGGTTCCATTCAATAATGCCTTATAAGGTGTTCCATTAATACTGTTACTCACTTTTGAACTTGATAAATCAAAATCGGCCTTTCCGCCGCCAAATACATAATGGCGCATGATTGATTTGTAACCAAATGCGGTGTATCTGTCTGATTGTAATTTTAGCGCAATCGGTAGTGTAATTATGGTAGATGGAATATCTAGAGAATCCGCGACATCAACATGTAAATTATTTTGGGCAGAGAAGGATATATTTTTAGATCCCCCAATCAATAACATAGGGTTAGCCCTTAGTAATAAATGGTTGGTTAATTTTAAAGTTCCAGATAAGCCTAGGTTTAAATTTCCTCTGTTACTTGAAATAATTTTATTCGCTATACCTGCGGTTTGATTATTAAAATAAGTGCTTCGCTCAAAGTTTAAATTATTTAGTCCATAACCTAAACTAATCCCTAAATAATAAGGCATGTCATCGTGGTCTGGTTGAAACACTTCATTTTTTTGTGCTTTAACCGATAGATTGGCTATAAATAATAGTACAATGCTGATTATTTGTTTCCGCAGTAAATGCTGCATATGCCTAGGCTTAATTTTTGTTGTTGAATATTTTTAAATCTTGCTTTTTCTAAGATACTTAAAAAAGCTTTTCCTTCGGGAAATGCTGCTACACTTTCGTTTAAATAAGAATAGGCAGCTTTATTGCCAGAGAATATTTTGCCAATATTAGGGGTAATCCAATTCATATAAAGCTGATAAATTGGCTTAAACCAGAATTGGCTAGGTTGTGAAAATTCAAGAATGACTATTTTGCTTCCTGGTGTTAGCACTCGGTTAATTTCAGTTAACCCTTTTTCCAGATCTGCAAAATTACGAACCCCAAATGCAACCATGGCACCATCAAAAGTATTATCAGCAAACGGTATTTCGGTACTGTCTCCTTGTTTTAATTGTATGATATCGCTCAATCCTTTTTGGGCAATTTTGATCCTTCCATATTGCATCATGCCTTCAGAAATATCCATCCCTGTAATCTGCTTAGGTTTAATTTGCTTATAGGCCATAAGTGCCATGTCAGCGGTGCCAGTAGCTACATCCAATAAATGATGGATGGGAGCAACTACAAAATTGGCGATGGCTTTTTTTCGCCAAATTTGATCAATTCCTAAGCTTAAAAACCGATTTAAAAAGTCGTATTTCTTGGCAATAGAATCAAACATGGAAGCAACTTGCTCTTTTTTGCTGGCATTACTAGTACTGTCGGGAACAATATTATCGTGGGCATATTGGCTCATGGGGCAAAGATACCAAATTTGTATAAGCTTTATCCATGGCACGCTAGTTCTTAACAATTACTTTTATCTTCGTATCCAATGAAGGCAAGGATTTATAAATCAACTGGTAGCTGGTACTCCGTCAAATCGGAGGAGGGCTTATTTTATCAGGCGCGTATTAAGGGCGTTATAAAATTAGATGCCATTTCCTCTACGAACCCTATTGCAGTTGGGGATTGGGTGAATTATGAAATGGAAAATGAAGACCAAAATTCGGTCATGATTACCCATATTATTGATCGAGATAATTATGTAGCCAGACAATCACCCCATAATAAAAGACAGCAACATATTATCGCCTCCAACTTAGACCAATCCATTTTATTAGCCACCTTAAAATCACCTAAAACTTCACAAGGTTTTATAGATCGATTTTTGGTTTCCTGCGAGGCTTTTCATATTCCTGCAATGATTGTTTTTAATAAATCAGACATTTATGGCCCTGCTGAAATGGAAACCTATGACCAATTTAAAAAAATGTATGAAGCCGTTGGATATAAAGTTTTTTTAATAAGTATTGAAAAGGACCAAGGCTTAAATAAAATTCAAGAATTATTAATTGGTAAAACAACATTGGTGAGTGGGCATAGTGGTGTTGGAAAATCTTCTTTTATTAATTATTTATTCCCAGATTTGGATTTAAACACACAGGAGGTAAGTGATTGGAGTGGGAAAGGGATGCATACCACTACTTTTGCGCAGATGTATGACTTACCTGCATCAGGTTCGGTGATTGATACGCCGGGTATGCGTGAATTGGGCTTGGTGAACTTAGAAAAAGAAGAGTTAGCACAATACTTTCCAGAAATGCGTGAAAAAATGGAGGGCTGTCAATTTAATAATTGCCAACATATCAACGAGCCAGGATGTGCCGTGAAAGCAGCTGTAGAGAAAGGAATTATTTCTGAAGCGCGCTTTTTTAGTTATGTTGATTTATGGCATGGTATTGAAGGGCCTAAATATTAATATTTATTTTTTTGGAGCTTCATTATGTTCTGAAAACCAACTGGAATATTTTACATAGTTATCCGCAATCCTATTTATCTCTCCACTAATTAATGCTTCTGAAACCATCTTTACTTTTTTTGCTGGTACGCCTGCATAAATACTTCCTGCTTCCACAATAGTACCTTCTAAAACCACTGCACCCGCAGCAATAATTGCATTTGAATGCACAACGCATGCATCCATTACAATACTTCCCATGCCAATTAAAACATTATCATGTATGGTACAACCATGCACTAAGGCATTGTGACCAATGGATACATTATTCCCAATATTGGTAGGGTGCTTTAAATAAGTACAATGAATAACTGCGCCATCCTGCACATTTACCTTATTGCCCATTTTAATATAATGTACATCGCCTCTTAAAACGGCATTGAACCAAATGGAGCAATCATCCCCCATAATAACATCTCCAACAATGGTGGCGTTGGGTGCAATAAAACAATTTTCACCAAATTGTGGATGTTTCCCTTGAACTGTGAGTATGGTTGCCATAAAAATGCGACTTTTGTACTGCAATTTAATAGTTATTATGTCCAGCCTTAACAATCGACAACTTTTTTTTTCGCATTTAGCGCAAACCTCCGATAAACCAATTGGTATTGAAGTTGCGTCGGCTAAGGGAATATATATATATGACACCGCCGGAAAAGCTTTTATGGATATGATTAGTGGGTTTAGTGTATGTAATATTGGCCATAGTCATCCAACAGTGATTAGAGCAATACAGGATCAAGCAGCACAGTATATGCATGTGATTGTATATGGCGAATTTATACAATCGCCTCAGGTGCAATATGCAAAAGCATTAGCGAATGTTTTACCTGATCAATTACAATCTGTTTATTTTACCAATAGTGGCGCTGAAGCTGCCGAAGGTGCAATGAAATTAGCGAAGCGTGTCACCAAACGCACCAAAATGATTTCATTTCATGGGGCTTATCATGGAAGTACCCAAGGTGCATTAAGTATGATGGGGGATGAATATTTTAAAAACGCTTTTAGGCCCTTACTTCCTGATGTGATGCAATTGCGGTACAATAATTTTGACGACTTAAATTTTATTGATAATACGGTTGCTTGTGTTTTGGTTGAGTTAGTGCAAGCGGAAACAGGAATCACGCCTGCGAATAAAGATTGGATTATTGCATTAAAAGAAAAATGTGAATCACTTTGTGTGGTTTTAATCGTGGACGAGATACAATCCGGATTTGGTCGAACAGGCAGTTTATTTGCATTTGAACAATATGGCATTACGCCAGATATTTTATTATTGGGAAAAGCATTGGGCGGTGGATTGCCATTAGGTGCGTTTGTTGCGAATGCTAAAATGATGGGGGCTTTAACGCATAGTCCTGTGTTAGGTCATATCACCACATTTGGCGGAAATCCTGTTTGTTGCGCTGCAGGTTATGCGGCTTTGCAAGTTTTGCAACAATCCAATTGGATCAATGAAGTTGCACAAAAAGAGCAATTTTTATTGGAGCAATTAGTGCACCCAAGTATTTTAAATCGCACACATAAAGGATTGTGGATGTCCTTACAATTTTCATCTACAGATGTAGCAAAAAAAATAGCAGCAACTTGCATTGCACATGGTATAATAACCGATTGGTTTTTATTTGCAGAAGATAAAATTAGAATTGCACCGCCATTAAGTATTACGATGGAGGAATTAAAGGAAGCAGTTAATAAAATAAAATTAAGTATTGACGAAGCAGTTGCTGCTAACTAATTTTAGCAATCGCCTGTTCTGCAAAAGCGCCTGTACAATTCCTCATATTTAGGTATGATATGATGTATGTCAAAAAGTTTTGCTTCTTTTAAAGCATTTTGCTTAAAGGCTTTTAATTTTGTTTCATCCTGTAAAAGTTCAATGGCATTTTTGCTCATTTTTGCCACATCACCTACTGGGGCAGTATAGCCTGTAACACCATCAATATTAATTTCACCTAATCCACCTGCATCTGTACTAATGACAACAGTGCTCGCTGCCATGGCTTCAAGTGCGGCAAGCCCAAAACTTTCATATTCAGAAGGCAATAAAAAAACATCACTGACTGCTAATATTTCTTCCATTTGTTCCTGCTTCCCTAAAAAACGTACATCGCCATCTAACCCATATTGCCTAGTAAGATCTTCGGCTAGTGGACGCTCTGGGCCATCACCCACCATTAATAATTTTGCAGGAAGCGCACTATGAATATTTTTAAAAATCTCCATCACGTGATCAATTCTTTTTATTTTTCTAAAATTAGATGCGTGTATGATTATTTTTTCATTGTTCGGTGCAATCACTTGTCTAAATGCTGCTACCGGTTTTTTATTGTAACGATGCACATCCACAAAATTGTGAATGACTTCAATTTCTTTTTTAATATCAAAATGCTTGAAAGTCTCCGCTCTTAAATTTTCAGATACTGCAGTAATGGCATCACTTTCGTTGATTGAAAAAGTAACTACGGGCTCGTATGTTTTATCGCGACCAACTAAAGTAATATCGGTGCCATGTAAAGTAGTGATGACTGGAACTGATCTTCCTGTTTTTTGTTTAACGATTTGTTTGGCGGTATACGCAGCTGATGCATGTGGGATCGCATAGTGTGCATGAATTAAATCCAAGTCATGATTTAGTATCACATCTACCATCGTACTTGCCAAAGCTAATTCATAAGGCGGGTAGTCGAATAATGGATAAGTGGGTACCCTTACTTCATGGTAAAATATATTCGTATGAAATCCATTTAATCGAACCGGTTGTTGGTAGGTAATAAAATGAATTTCATGGCCTTTTTCCGCAAGGGCTTTGCCAAGTTCTGTAGCTAAAACGCCACTACCGCCAAAAGTAGGATAACAAACAATTCCAATCTTCATTTAAGTGCTATTGTATCTGCAAATAACAACTTATAATGCAATAAAGTTTATTTATATTTAAGAATTATTTAAATGAAAAACTGCGGCAATGCGTAAATTATTTTTTTTGGTGTTTTGTTGGCCATTTTTGACCCAAGCACAAGTAAATCAAGACAGTATTATAATTAAAAAAATGTCTGACGAAATCATGACCAATGGTAAAGCCTATGATTTATTAAGGCAGTTAACCAAACAAATAGGCGGTCGTTTGGCAGGTTCGCCCCAACAACAAAATGCGGCTGTATGGGGTAAGAGGAATATGGAATCATTCGCTGCTGACAAAGTGTATTTGCAACCCTGTAAAACACCCAATTGGCAACGCGGAGGTAAGGATTTTGCAAGTGTAGTAAGTGTTAATGGAAAAGCAATGAATCAACCATTAGCTGCTTTGGCCTTAGGAAATTCATTAGGAAGTAATGGCTTAGTAGAAGCGGAACTTTTAGCGGTAGCTGATTTTGATGAATTGGAAAAACGAAAAGCCGAAGTAAAAGGAAAGATAGTTTATATCCATAGCGTGTTTGACCCCACTATTATTCAAACTTTTATTGCTTATGGGAAAGCGGGGGTGTTTCGTGCCACTGCTGCTAGTCGTGCGGCAAAGTATGGCGCTATTGGCGTGATGATACACTCCTTAAGCACCGCACCTGACAATGCGCCACACACAGGTGGTATGAAGTATGATGAAAATTATCCAAAAATTCCAGCGGTGGCTTTGGGGCCTAATGATGCAAAGGAATTATATGCAAAAGCAAAAAAAGGAACCATTCGTGTGCAGATGCAAACCTATGGCTATTTTTTACCTGATGCGGATGAGAATAATGTGGTAGCAGAAATTAAAGGAGCCACTTTTCCGAATGAGATCATTACCATTGGCGGGCATTTAGATAGTTGGGATGTAAATGAAGGGGCACATGATGATGGCGCAGGCATTGTGCAAACGATGGAAATTTTGCGCGTGATGAAAGCGATTAATTATATACCCAAACGCACGATTCGTTTTGTTTTATTTGCCAATGAAGAAAATGGGGGTCGTGGTGGCGCCAAGTATGCTGAGTTAGCAAAATTAAATAATGAGAAGCATTTGTTTGCACTAGAAAGTGATGAGGGTGGTTTTACGCCAAGGTCCATTGGTATTACTTGTAGTCCGGAACAATTTAATAAATTACAAGCTTGGACACCATTATTAAAACCCTATGGTACTGAAATTACCGCAGGTGGTGGTGGCGCGGATGTTAATCCTTTAAAAACAATAGATGCAAATGTTATTCTAGCGGGGCTAGTGCCAGATAGTCAAAGGTATTTTGATTTGCACCACGCTAAAACAGATGTGTTTGAAAATGTAAATAAAAGAGAATTGTTATTAGGTGCAGTTAATATGGCGGCGATTGTTTATTTGGTAGACCAGTATGGGGTGCCTAAATAAAAGACGATTTTTTTGTTAATAGAATAAACACCTATCACTCGGCTCATCGCTGCTTCGCAGATATTCGCTCGTAATAGCATTTATTCTTTTTAACAAATAAAATTGAAGAAAAAACATATACATTAAATAAAATGACCCTTAGCTTTTAGCAAGGGTCAT
>CAIWBA010000101.1 GCA_903910765.1 uncultured Bacteroidota bacterium | reverse complement strand
TATGACCGGCATAAGTGATGCCATGGTTGCAAATGCGCCATTATTTGAGGAAGTAGCACCACAGATTTTTAATTTATTGAATGGTCGCATATTTGTGGCACACAATGTAAGCTTTGACTATTCCTTTGTGCACTATTTGTTAGGGAAATGTGGTTTTCAATGGTCCGCACCTAAATTATGTACCATTAAATTAAGTCGACGCGTTTTTCCCGGATTGGAAAAATATGGCTTGGGCTCATTGACGCGTGATTTAGGAATTCGCATCGAAGGAAGACATCGTGCATGGGGTGATGCTGCAGCAACCGCACAAGTTTTAACCATGGCCATTGAAAAAGAAGGGATGAAGCCCATTCATAGCTTGTTGGCGAAAAAAGAACCAAGGAAAAAAATAGTTCCGCCCTTTAATGAAATACCGAATGATCGGTCAGATGCCGAAGATTAATTTAATGATCTTTATGGGTGAATTTTAATATTCTGCAGTGATGCCAGTATAATTATGTGGGGTAATTGCTTTTAATTCTTTTTTGATGGTTGCATTTACTTTTAAGCCATCAATAAATTTATGCATTAGTTTTTTATCAATCTTATTATTACCTCTTGTTAAATCCTTTAATGCCTCGTATGGATTAGGGTAGTTTTCGCGGCGTAAAATGGTTTGAATGGCTTCAGCCACTACTGCCCAATTATTTTCCAAATCGGTCTGCATTTTTTCTTCATTCAAAATCAATTTGCTTAAACCTTTCTCTAAAGAATTTAAGGCGATGGTAATATGCCCTGCAGGCACGCCCACATTTCTTAAAACAGTAGAATCGGTTAAGTCTCTTTGTAATCGACTAATTGGAAGCTTCGCTGCCAAATGTTCTAGTACTGCATTGGCAATGCCTAAATTACCTTCGGCGTTTTCAAAATCAATTGGATTAACTTTATGTGGCATAGCACTTGATCCTACTTCACCTTTTTTTGTTTGTTGTTTAAAATAATCCATGGAAATATAGGTCCAGATATCACGGCTTAAATCAATCAATATATTATTTAAACGTTTTAATGTGTCACATTGCGCAGCAAAATGGTCGTAGTGCTCAATTTGAGTGGTGAATTGCATTCTTTGTAAGCCCAAAACATCATCCACAAATTCATTGCCTAGACTAACCCAATTCTTTTTAGGGAAAGCAATATGATGGGCATTAAAATTACCAGTAGCCCCACCAAATTTTGCAGCGTAAGGTATAGAAGCGAATAATTCAATTTGATGATGTAGTCTTTCCACAAAAACCATGATCTCTTTTCCTAATGTTGTTGGAGATGCTGCTTGGCCATGGGTTCTTGCCAGCAAGGAAACCTTTTTCCATTTTTTTGCTAATTGAAATAAATTATTTTGCAAATTGATGTACGCAGGTAAAATATTATTTTCTATTGCCTCCTTCCAGCTTAATGGAATAGCGGTATTGTTAATATCTTGAGAAGTTAATCCGAAGTGTATCCATTCTTTTAATTCACTTGCTTTATTATTGTCAAGCACCTCTTTTAAAAAATATTCAACCGCTTTAACATCGTGGTTGGTAGTAGCTTCAATTGTTTTAATTTTCTCTGCATCCGCTTCGCTAAAATTTTCAACTACCCCAAGTAAAGCTTTACGTAAAGCAGGGGTAACTTTAAAGAACTTTTTATCTGCCAAAAACAAGAAGTAGTGCACTTCCACCAATACACGGTATTTTATAAGGCCAAATTCAGAAAAATAAGCGCTCAATGAGGCAGTTTGCTTTTGATAACGACCGTCAATGGGAGAAATGGCTGTAAGTTTTGACATTTGCTTGTGCTTTAAAGAAGTAGTTACTATATTAAAAAAAAGGTTTTTCTTTGTGCAAAGTTAATTCAATTGGACAAAAGATGGCGCATAGGCGCGGTAAGTTATTTAAATACCCGCCCATTATTATTAGGAATCGAGCAGGAAAGCTTTTTAAAGAGCATTGATTTGGTCAAATCTTATCCAGCTAAAATTGCCCAGGATTTGTTGGAAGGTCAAATTGATATTGGGTTAGTTCCTGTGGCTATCCTGCCCCAATTATCCAATCCCCACATTGTTTCCAAGTACGTGATTGGTGCTAATGGTGCGGTGGCGTCGGTGGCTTTATTTAGTGAAGTGCCTATAGACCAAATAAAAAATATTTATTTAGATTATCAGAGTAGAACATCGGTTCAATTATTAAAGATATTATTAGCGCAATATTGGAAGGTAGAAGTGAATTTTTTAGTAGCAACAGAAGGGTATATTACTCAAATTTCGGGCACCACTGCCGGGGTGATTATTGGAGATAGAGCTTTAGAAAATTTATCTAAATACCCTTATGTATATGACCTTGGCTTGGCTTGGAAACAACATACTGGCTTGCCATTTGTTTTTGCTGCATGGGTGGCGAATCAGCCTATACCTTCAGCATTCATGGCTGCTTTTGACGCGGCCAATGGGCATGGTTTAGCGCATTTGGATGAGGTAATCGGCTTTATACCTGCGCAGGAGCAAGTGTATGATTTGAATAAGTATTATACGGAGAATATTAGTTACGTCTATGATGAAGAAATGAAGAAGGGTTTAGCTGCTTTTTTAAACTTTATTAAATCTTAATTACTTTTACGCATGACTTTATTTGAAAAATTAATTACCCTGCTTTCTTATATCAAACAGCCTGCGAAAAGGAAGATGATTAGTTTGGCTGCAACATTTAATAATCAAGTTGGTTTAGAAGTTGGTGGTCCAAGTGCTTTATTTAATTTTAAGAGTGCATTCCCCATTTATTTGCATGCAAAGATGATTGATGGTGTTAATTTTTCCAATAACACCATTTGGGAAGGAGAAATTGAACAAGGTAATTTATATAAGTACTATAAAAACAAACAAGGGTTTCAGTTTATTGGTGAAGCTGCGGACTTGAGTGATGTGAAAGATGCGAGCTACGACTTTGTGCTTTCCTGTCATTCCTTAGAGCATGTCGCAAATCCAATAAAGGCTTTGAAGGATTGGAGTAGGGTAATGAAGCAGCATGGCCGTTTGGTATTAGTGCTGCCTGATAAAGAATTTACTTTTGATCATAACCGACCTATTACCAGTTTGGCACATTTGATTGATGATTATAACAACGATGTGACCGAATCCGATACGACACATTTTGAGGAAGTAATTGCATTGCATGATTTTAAATACGATGCATTTGTAAAATCAAAGGAAGATTTAATAAAGCGTACCCATTTAAATATTGAAAATAGGGCGGTGCATCACCATGTATTTAACTTAGCCTTAATTAAGGAGATGCTTATGCATTGTGGTTTTGAAATGCTGCATCAACAAACCTATCCGCCATTTCATTTGGTGAGTGTTGCGCAAAAAAAGTAGTTCAATTATTTTTTTCTAAAAATTGCAGGTAATTTCTCTTTGAAAAAGTTGTTCACTATTTCAAGTGCTTCAGGTGCAGGGTTGATCCATGAAACCAATAAATAAAAGCTGAGTCCAAAAACAGAGGATTTTAATAAAATATTAGCAAGGATATTATTTACATTTGGAATTTGGTGCACTAATAATATCAATCCAATACTCAATAATAACAATAGCCCATGCTTATAAGTATAGGGTTGTAATTTGAATTTTTTGTATAAGAATAGGAATCGAATACTGTTATACAATGTGAGTGCTATTAAATTAGAATAAGCAAGTCCTTCTAAGTTGTAATTTTTTATTAAATAGTAGTTCAGTGGTAGGGATAAAAGGATGTAGAATAAGTTGGTGTAAAAATCAAACTTCCAAAAATTAGAAGTGCCAATGATTTGACTATTCACACCTGTCGCTAAATCAATTAATTTGGCCAATCCCAATATAAAAATAAGTTTACCAATAGCATCGTATCCGCCCGCTTCCTTGTTACTGACCCAGTTTAAGAATGCAACTAAGTTGTCGGTGTTTAACCAAATCAGCCCAAACAATAATAGCCCTATAGCTAGTAGGTTAGATACGCTTTTATGATATACATGTTTGATGTTCGCAAAATCTTTGTTCTTCCAGGAAGTGGCTAATACAGGTATGCTAATTGAATTCAAGCTGCGTTGGGGTATTTCCAAAATAGCTGAAACGTAAGTAGCAATCGCAAAAATACTTGCATCACTTAATCCTCTCAATCCCACAATC
>CAIWBA010000100.1 GCA_903910765.1 uncultured Bacteroidota bacterium | reverse complement strand
TGTAAAAGCAGCTAATGCTGTTGAATTATTTTCACAACCAGATGTTGATGGAGGTTTGGTCGGTGGCGCATCTTTAATTGCTACCGAATTCACTTCAATCATAAACGCACTTCAATAGATTTTAAAGCCTATTTTCACTTACATGAAGAACATAAGAAACTTTTGTATTATCGCTCACATTGACCATGGTAAAAGTACCTTGGCGGATCGTTTGTTAGAACATACCAAAACCATTACCGAAAGAGAAATGATGAATCAGGTTTTGGATGATATGGATTTAGAGCGTGAAAAAGGAATCACTATTAAAAGTCACGCGATTCAAATTAATTATATTCATAAAGGCGTTACCTATACCTACAATTTAATTGATACACCGGGTCATGTGGATTTTAGTTATGAAGTAAGTAGGGCATTAGCGGCTTGTGAAGGTGCGTTGTTATTGGTGGATGCATCACAAGGAATACAAGCGCAAACCATTAGTAACTTATATTTGGCTTTGGATAATAATTTGGAGATTATTCCTGTCATCAATAAAATTGACATGGATGGTGCCAAGATTCCAGAAGTGACGGATCAGATTATTGAATTAATAGGTTGTAAGCAGGAAGATATTTTATTGGCCAGTGGACGTTCAGGTATTGGTATTGAAGAAATTTTACAAGCTATTTGTGAGCGTATCCCAGCACCAGTAGGAGATACAGAAGCACCATTGCAAGCACTCATTTTTGATAGTGTTTTTAATAGCTTCAGAGGTATTATTGTTTACTATCGTATTATGAATGGGGTGTTAAAGAAAAATGATAAAATTCGTTTTGTTGCATCAGGTAGAGATTATAATGCGGACGAAGTGGGTGTATTAAAATTGGCAATGACCCCAAAAGCAGAAGTGCGTGCGGGAGATGTGGGTTATATTATTACAGGAATTAAAGTAGCTAAAGAAGTAAAAGTGGGAGATACCATTACACTTGCAAATAATCCTGGGCCCATGATTAATGGTTTTGAAGAAGTGAAACCAATGGTTTTTGCTGGTATTTATCCGGTGAATACAGATGAGTTTGAAGAACTCAGGGATTGTATGGAAAAATTACAATTGAACGATGCTTCATTAACTTTTGAATTAGAAACATCGCAAGCATTGGGCTTTGGTTTTAGATGTGGATTTTTAGGCTTGCTTCACATGGAGATTATTCAAGAGCGATTGGAACGTGAGTTTAATCAAACGGTTATTACAACGGTGCCCAACGTAAGTTTTATTGCATTTACGACAAGAGGTGAAAAAATTATCGTAAATAATCCTTCCGAGATGCCTGATCCTGTAAAAATTGAACATATTGAAGAGCCTTACATTCGTGCACAGATTATTACGTCTCCGGATTACATTGGAAATATCATAACGCTTTGTTTGAGTAAGCGTGGAATTTTAATGAATCAAAGTTATTTAACCCCAACCAGGGTGGAATTGATTTTTGAAATGCCAATGACTGAAATTGTATTTGATTTTTATGATAAATTAAAAAGTCAAACAAGAGGATACGCCTCCTTTGATTATTCTCAAATTGGTTTCAGAGATGCTGATATTGTAAAGATGGATATTTTATTAAATGCGGAGAAGGTAGATGCTTTAAGTGCATTAATTCATAGAGGGAAGGCTTCTGATTTTGGACGCAGACTTTGTGAGAAGTTAAAAGAATTATTGACGAAGCAACAATTCCAAATTGCTATTCAAGCAGCCATTGGCGCTAAAGTAGTTGCTCGTGAAAATATTAGTGCCATGCGTAAGGATGTTACTGCAAAATGTTATGGAGGTGATATCAGTCGTAAACGTAAGTTATTAGAAAAGCAAAAAGAAGGTAAAAAGAGAATGCGTCAAATAGGGAATGTAGAAATTCCACAGGAAGCATTTTTAGCGGTACTTAAATTGGATTAATTATTACTGATACCAATGATATTTAAAGTCTGCATTTATGTGGACTTTTTTTTATTTCTTTTTGTAGGAATTATCTTCTTTGATGGATAGTTCCCATTTGTTATTTATCCAAGCAAGGTATTTAAAGTTACCAGAGGGCACTAATGTTTCCTGTTTCTTTAAATCATTTTCGGTGCTGGCTAATTCAGAAAGGATTATTCTGTTTTGTAATTTTTCGTATTTTATAATCGCATTACTGCCTTTTTTAAAACTATATACAAAACGATCAATGGTTCCTATCGGGTAGGTAGGGTCAGGGGTGAATTTGAAAAAATTACCTCCTAAAATGGGCTCCTCATTTTCAAAACGAAGTACTTCAATTATTTTTTTAGATACACTGGTATTATTTTCATCAAACCCTAATAAGGTATAGATAGTTTCGCCATTGTATTCCATAGGGATAATATCATAGTAAATAGCACCAATCCATTTTTTTCGATCATACACACCCAATGTGATATTTTGAATAAAATCAGAATTGTCAAAGAAGGGTAATAATTTAAGTTGCCCTTCTTTAGTAGGTAATTGCATGGCACCACGTTGGCGATAAGTGCCGTCGCCTAAGTCCACCTGCCAACTAAAAAATTTAAACCGTCCATCAGGGGAAATGATATGTTTAATCGCAGTTAATGAATCAAAGTTGTATTTAAAGGAGTAGGGGCTTTTTAATGTTTGAACTAAAGCTCTTGTGAAAATGCTATCTGCGTTTAAACGATAACTTAAAAGGGTGTCTTCCTGAATACGGCTAGCTAATTTTTGTAATTGTGTTCCTGTAGAATCGTAATTGAATATAGATTGCCCATTAATACTGCTATTAATTGAAATAAATATTGCACCAATTAAAATAATTTGTTTCATTTTACTAATGCTTATTTGGATAATGCATTTGCAAATTCAAGTAGGTTGTTAAATCTAAAATCAATGCTTGGATCAGGGA
>CAIWBA010000099.1 GCA_903910765.1 uncultured Bacteroidota bacterium | reverse complement strand
GGTACTATTCAATTTGATGGTTTAAGAACCGTGGATACTATTAATAACGATGGCAACAAAGTTAAAGTGGTTATTGGTCGTACCGGTGAGGTAAGAATCATGGATGTTAAGAACGATCGTTTGATGATTACAAATAACGTTACTTATGGTGCTTTGTTAGCTGTTAAAGATGGCGCACAAGTTAAAAAAGGAGATGTGATTTGTACATGGGATCCATTTAACAATGTGGTTGTTGCAGAACAAAATGGTAAAATTAAGTTTGAGAATATCACAGAAGGATTTACGTATCGCGATGAAGCGGATGAGCAAACAGGTCACCGTGAAAAAGTGGTTATTGAATCAAAGGATAAAACAAGAATTCCAACCATCATATTAGAAGGTGCGAAGGATAATAAAATGTACAACTTACCAGTAGGTTCTCACATTATTATCGAGGAAGGAATTGAAGTTAAAGCCGGACATGTACTAGTTAAAATTCCAAGAGTATTAGGAAAATTAAAAGATATCACTGGAGGTTTACCTCGTGTAACTGAATTATTTGAAGCGCGTAATCCAGGTAACCCTGCGATTGTGTGTGAGATTGATGGTATTGTTGCATTTGGTAATATCAAGCGTGGTAATAGAGAGATTGTTGTAGAATCTAAAGATGGCATGGTTAAGAAATACTTAGTACCATTAACACGTCAAATTTTAGTGCAAGACAGTGATTTCGTAAAAGCAGGTTCTCCATTATCTGATGGTCAAATTGCACCTGCTGATATTTTAGCAATCAGAGGTCCATTTGCTGTACAAGAATATGTGGTGAATGAAATTCAAGAGGTTTATCGTTTACAAGGGGTGAAAATTAATGATAAGCATATTGAAGTTATTGTTCGTCAAATGATGAAGAAAGTTGAAATTGTTGATGCTGGTGATACTAAATTCTTAGAGGAGGACTTGGAAGATCGTTATGACTTTATACAAGAAAACGATCGTATCTACGATAAGAAAGTAGTTACTGATGCAGGCGATAGCGCAACATTAAAAGCGGGTCAAATAGTTACTTTACGTGAATTGAGAGAAGAAAATTCAATTTTACGTCGTGCAGATAAAAAAGTAGTAGAAGTGCGTGATGCAAAACCTGCAACAGCGCGTCCAGTATTATTAGGTATTACAAAAGCATCTTTGGGTGTTCAAAGCTGGATTTCTGCTGCATCATTCCAAGAAACGACCAAGGTATTAAGCCAAGCGGCAATACAAGGTAAAGTGGACTTAATGTTAGGCTTAAAAGAAAACGTAATTACAGGTCATCTTATCCCTGCAGGTACTGGTCAAAAAGAATTCGAGAAATTGATCGTAGGAAGCAAGGAAGAGTATGAGGTATTAGCCACTGCACGTGAAGCGATGAGCTTTGACGAAGAGGAATAATAGGTAGTATAGATTTTTGTTAAAAGGTAGGAAGTAGCGATATTTCCTACCTTTTTTTATTTTTTATCCCTCCGTTTTTTCTTATTTTTATAGGGTAGGGCGATAAGTAATTGCCGTATATTACATTAAACAAATTGAATAATGAAGTCAATCAACTGGGTAGTCAATGGGGTGTTAGCAATTGCTGTAATTGTATTGTATGTATTGCATTTTAATAGTGCTAATATTCCAATTAAGTCAGCAGCATTAAATGGTGCTGGAACCAAAGTGGCTTATTTTGAAATTGATTCTATTCAAAATAGTTACGCCTTTTTTCAAGAAGTGAAATCGTCATTACAAGTGAAGGACATGGAAAACGCGAAACAATTAGCTGGTTTGAAAAATGCCTTTGCAGAAAAATATCAAGCGCTTCAAAAAAATGGCCGTTATTTATCGCAAGCGGAAGTGGCTAGTAGCCAGCAAGAATTAGCGCAGCTTGAAAAAAATTATACCAACAAGGAACAACAATTATCACAAGAGTTGCAAGAGGAAAGTTTTAAAAGATTACAAGAGGTTAAAAAAAGAATCGAGCAATTTTTAGAAAAATATAATAAGAATAAGGAGTTCGCTTATATATTTTCAAGCAACCCTGATTTGATGTATTACAAGGATACCGCTTATGATATTACATCGGATATTATCAAGGGGCTAAATGCAGAACACAAAACAAATAAATAATTTAAATAAATCCTTCCCAACGCAACGGGAAGGATTTTTAATTACATACACAATCAAAAAATATGTCAACAACAGAAACTTCTGAATTTAAACCAAGGTTAGGCGCATTAGATGCGACCATGATCGTGGCCGGTAGTATGATTGGGTCTGGTATTTTCATTGTAAGTGCCGATATTACCCGAAATGTAGGATCCGCCGGATGGTTGATCGTGGCTTGGTTGTTGACGGGTTTTATGACGATCACCGCAGCATTAAGTTATGGTGAGTTAAGTGCCATGTATCCAAAAGCGGGTGGACAATATGTATACTTACAAAAAGCGTATAATCCACTCGTAGGTTTTTTATATGGTTGGAGTTTTTTCTCGGTGATACAAACCGCAACCATTGCCGCAGTCGCAGTAGCCTTTAGTAAGTTTACTGCTTATTTAATACCAAGCGTAGGAGAGTCAAATATTTTGGCTGATTTTGGATTTATTAAAATATCGGCCGCCCAAGTATTGGCTATTTGTTTAATTATATTTTTAACTTATACGAATACCAGAGGGGTGAAGGAAGGTAAAATAATTCAAAACACATTTACATTCACCAAACTCATTTCCTTATTTGGATTAGTGATTGTCGGTTTTTTATTTACAAAGCATAGTTATTGGAATGAAAACTGGATGCATGCTTTTAGTGCACAAACCAATGTAGTGACCACTGCGGTGGATGGTGCAGTTACCAATAGCTGGTTGCCAGTGGGAGGTACTGCATTAATTGGATTAATGTCGGCAGCGATGGTTGGATCTATTTTTAGTAGTGATTCATGGAACACGGTTACATTCATTGCAGGTGAAATTAAAAACCCACAACGTAATATTGGATTAAGTTTGTTTTTAGGAACCTCGATTGTAACGCTTATTTATATTAGTACTAATTTAATGTACTTACATGTACTGCCATTAAATGAAATTGCTTTTGCGGAGAACGATCGTGTGGCTATTGCAGCTGCGAACAAGGTGATGGGTAATATTGGTACCATCGTAATTGCAGTGATGATTATGATATCCACTTTTGGTTGTAATAATGGATTAATATTAACAGGGTCAAGGGTATATTATACCATGGCCAAGGATGGCTTATTTTTTAAGAAAACAGGGGAGTTAAATAAAAATGAAGTTCCTGCGTATGGTTTATGGATACAAGCATTGGTGGCATCTATATTGTGTTTGAGTGGCAAGTATGGCGATTTATTAACGATGGTTTCATTTGTAGGCGTCCTATTTTATATACTTACTATTTTAGGGATATTTATTTTAAGAAAAAAAGAGCCCAATTTACCAAGGCCTTATAAAGCAATCGGATATCCAGTTTTGCCGATTATTTATATTGTGATGGCAAGTGTATTTTGTGTGGGATTAGTATATGCACAACCTAAGTATTCATTATGGGGTTTGGGTATTACGCTTTTGGGGTTACCTTTGTATTATATCGCTTTAAGCAATAAAAAAAAGGCATAGTTGTATGATCAGTGTTAATGATATTAATAATTTGTTTACCTCCTTTACCACAACAAAAATTGGGGTAGTAGGTGATATCATGCTAGACACCTATTGGTGGGGTATAGTGGATCGTATTTCGCCTGAAGCGCCTGTGCCTATTGTTTCCCTGCAACGCAAGGAAACCCGTGTAGGAGGCGCTGCAAATGTCGCTTTAAACCTGAGGGCCTTAGGTGCACCCACTACCTTATTTTCAGTCATTGGGAAG
>CAIWBA010000098.1 GCA_903910765.1 uncultured Bacteroidota bacterium | reverse complement strand
GTTTTTTGGTTGAATTTTAATTCACGCAACTTGGGATTAAAATGGTACCCAGCCAAATCATATTCTAAGTTGTCTGTAACCTTATTGTCATCTTCATTGCGCTTAATAATTGCCTTTATCTTTAATAATAATACTTCGCTGTCAAAAGGCTTAGTAATATAATCGTCTGCTCCTAATTTGTAGCCAGTGATAATATCTTCTTTTAAAGTTTTAGCACTTAAAAAAAACAGAGGCACATCAGGATCAATATCTCTAATTTCTTCGGCGAGTGTAAAGCCATCCACATGTGGCATCATAACATCTAATAAACAAAGGTCAAACTTTTCACGTTGAAAAGCAGCCAAGCCCATGCGGCCATCTCGCTCTAAGGTTACTTCGTAATCGTTTAACTCTAAGTAGTTTTTAAGTACTAAACCCAAATTGCTGTCGTCCTCGCACAACAAAATTTTACTTGTTTTTTTATCTTCCATATTGATTGCTTTGTGTAAAGAAACGCTTTTTAATTATTGTGGCTAAAAAAGGATTTCCAATGTTTTGTTAAAATATACCTATTTCTTCGTACTTGTACAAAGGTCGCATATTTTACATGGGGTTGGATTTATTTCACCAAAATATTTTGCTAAAAAAACACTGCGACAACTTGCATTTTGCCCCCATAAATAGTCTGAAAAATGCTTAATTCTGTCCTGAAATGCCTTTAACCTAGCTTGGTAATTATCCAAGTCAATGGTAATATGTGCAGCCGCTGCCCGATTCCATATAAATTGCACCACAGGTTGGTTTTCCTTTTGTTCAAAACTAATCATTCCATGTTTTTGCAAAAGGGATAAGCTATTTAAAACAAACGGAATATCTCTTTGTAAAAGATTCGCTAATAAATTTTCATTGATGAACTGCGGACTATCTAATATACCTCCATAACTACGTAGTAGGGTTTGAAGTACAATGCCGCCTATGTTGTTTTCTTTTTCAAAGTCATCCATCATTGCACGGTCTGCCAAAACTTGTACCAAGGAGGGTTTAAAGGAACTGGGTGAAAATTTCACATGCCCTTCCTGCTCGATCCATTGCAAAGCGTTTCTTGCGGTCATTTTATCCCATTCAAATCGCGCGCAAAAAGTATCAAAGTCAAATAAAAATTGTTGTTTTTCACCCATACCAATCGGAAGTTGCACATAGTCGGCCAAGTCCTGGTAAACTTTTTTTATGGTAGCAATGGAAGGATATTTTTTTTCTTGTACGGTTTTCCAATAATCCCAGTCGTTTTGTTGAAATAATAAAATGGCAGCAGCCCCTTGTCCATCACGACCTGCCCTTCCGGCTTCCTGATAATATTGTTCCAAACTGCCTGGGATATCATAATGTATCACTGCTTGTACACTACTTTTATTGATCCCCATGCCAAAGGCACTGGTGCATACCATAATTTGAATTTCATCATTCATCCATGCACGTTGATTGCGTTGCCTGGTTTCAATGGAAAGACCCGCGTGGTATTCTTCAACTTTGTACTTGTATGCTTTTAATAAGTTAGTCAACTGACTTACATTGTTGCGTGTATTACAATAAATAATGACAGCCCCTTTAATTTCGTTTAAAATTAAACGGCAGCTGTGCAACTTAACGGGTACCAGATGAATACTGTATTTTAAATTAGGTCTTAAAAATTGATCCGTAATAACAGTGGCATGTTGTAAAGCTAATTGTTTGATGATATCTTCCTGCACTAATGGAATAGCGGATGCGGTCATCGCCAAAATAGGCACTTTTGGAAAAAGCTTTTTTAAAATACTTAATTTTCGGTAGGCGGGTCTAAAGTCATAGCCCCATTGTGAAATACAATGCGCTTCATCAATCGCAAATAGTTGGATGTTTAATTGTGCTAAGAAGGTTTGAAAATTAGTTTGTGCTAATTTTTCAGGGCTACAATAAATAAATTGGTACTTCCCTTTTTTTGCATCGCTTAAAATAATTTCTTCCGCATCGGGTGTAATTTGACCGCCTAGGTTAACGGCTGAAATATTTTTATCTAACAAATCTTTTACCTGATCCTGCATTAAAGCAATCAAAGGACTAATCACTATACATATACCGCCATTCGTAATGGTAGGCACTTGGAAACACAAGGATTTTCCTGCGCCTGTTGGAAGCAAGGTAAGTACATCGTTGCCCGATAAAACAGCATCAATCACTGCTTCTTGTTGTGGCCTAAATGTTTCATAGCCCCAATATTGCTTTAATATTTCTCTTGAATTTTTCAAAAAGACTACACTAATTTTTTCTTAAATAATCTTAATGAATTTATTGCCAATACCACATCACTTAATCCCATAATTAATGCGCCGTAAGTGGGTCCCCAGGTACCTAATAATCCTAAGGCTGCAACTGGGATGGCAATGATATTATAGGAGAAAGCCCAAATCAAATTTTCCTTAATAGTTTCATAGGTTCTTTTTCCCAAGCCTAAAGCCATTGGTAAATTTTTTAATCCTTGGTTCATTAATATAACCTGTGCGGTTTGTATGGCGATATGTGATGCATTACTTAATGAAATGCCAATGGTTGCTTTAGCGAGCGCTGGTGCATCATTGATACCGTCACCCACCATTGCCGTAGGATATTTTTTTACTAAATTATCAAGTTGCATTAATTTATCTGCAGGGCTTTGTTCGCCAATAATTTCTTGGATGCCTAAAGCTTTTCCTATTTTATCGCATTTGGATTGTCGGTCACCACTTAATAAAATTGTATGGACCCCTTGTTTGTGTAAAGTTTCAATCACTAATTTTGCATCCGGTCTTATTTCATCTTCCACATCAATCCAGCCAATGAGCTGGTTATTTTTTTGAATATAAATATTGTGATCATCTTCCTTGTAGTTTTGATCTGCTAATGTTTTAAATGAACCCGCCCAATATT
>CAIWBA010000097.1 GCA_903910765.1 uncultured Bacteroidota bacterium | reverse complement strand
GGCAGATCCAAATACCCCTGCAATTTTATCATCCAAACGAATAGGGAAATTTAATACATCCTGACCGCTCGTTGCTTTGGTTTGTTGCAATGCTTCCTCAATTGTTTTTAGGCTACCTAAAATCGTAGTGCATTGCTTTTGGAAGCTCGTATCCTTGGTTTTCTTTTGTATTGTTTGAATTTGAGTTCTAATTTCCTTTATGCCTTTTAATGTTTTCATAATGGCACTAAAATTATCCGCTACAGATAATAAAAATTGTTCCTGCGCTTTTAATTCAGCATCGGTTACTTTATAATTTGGATCCGCTACAATTTCAAAAGGCAATTCAACCGAATCTTTATCAATAATCACTTTTGCAAAATAATTGCCTGGCGCAGCTAATACTGGACTCGTTGCACCATTCCAAAGAATCAAACCTTCTTCCGGCTTTTCAATTTCCTTGTGGTACATATTCCAAACAAAATTTTGGAATCCGGCTTCAGCGCTTGGTCCGCCTACCTCATTTTGATTAAAAGTTCTGATGACCTTTTTTTGATCATTTAATATGCTTATCATAACTCTTGTTGAATCAGAAGTATTCGCTTTCCAATAATTAATTACCACGCCTTTAGGCGGATTTGCACCCACATTATTCGGAACACTTGCGATCATACCACGACCGCGCCTGCCACCCATTTGTGGCGGTACACGATATGTTTTTGCAATTGGGAATACTTTGTTTACAGTTGTATTGGAGGCCTCGTAATTTTCGATAAACCTTAAATCATCTAAAATATAAATGCTACGACCTTGGGTACCCACAATTAAATTATGATCACGGATTAATAAATCTGTTACTGGCGTTTTTGGTAAATTTAATTGGAAGGGTTCCCAATTTTTTCCATCATTTACAGATAGGTACAAGCCATACTCTGTTCCAGCAAATAATACACCAGCTTTGCGAGGACTAGCAACAATAGCTCTTGTGAAATGCATTGGATCAATACCATTGGTAATTTTTTCCCAGGTTTCACCATAATCATGTGTTACATATAAATAAGGCGCAAAGTCATCTAACTTATAACGCGTTCCTGCAAAATAAGCGGTTCCTTTTCTGATAGGATCTATTTCAACACGGTTCCACATCATCCATTGTGGAATATCCTTAGGGGTAACATTTTTCCAATTTTTTCCGCCATCCTTACTTACATTAATGACACCATCATCACTTCCTGTCCATAATAAATCTTTTTCTAATGGCGATTCTGCTGCAGTAAAAATGGTACAATAATATTCCACACTGGTATTATCCTGTGTGATAGGACCCCCTGAACTTTTTTGACGGCTCTTGTCATTGGTCGTTAAGTCAGGCGATAACATGGTCCAACTTGCACCTTCATTTTCGGTGGCAAATAAATGATTACCTGCCGTATATAATTTCTTTGGATTATGCGGAGAAAAGAAAATTGGATGATTCCATTGGAAACGATATTTCATTGCTTCTGCCCCCGCACCCATTGGATTATCAGGCCATACATTTATAATTCTATTTTCGCCTGTTTTGTGATCATATCTTGTAATTAAACCGCCATAAGATCCACCATATACAATATCACTATTGGTTGGATCAGCAACAATATAGCCACTCTCACCACCAGCGGTAACATCAAAATCATTTTCACCGATAAATGCACCATAGGTACTTGATAAAATTCTGAAAGCAGAATTATCCTGTTGTGCACCTAATACGCGATAAGGAAAATGATTGTCTGTACTTAAACGATATACTTGCACTGTGGGTTGATTCATTACTGTGCTCCAGTTTTTTGCACCATCTAAACTTACTTGTGCACCACCATCATCCGCTACAATCATCCGCTTACCATTTTTAGGGTCAATCCACAAATCATGATGGTCGCCATGCGGTGTTCTTCCTGCTACAAAAGTTCGTCCACCATCACTTGACATCATAAAGTTTACATTGGGGCAATACACTTTATTTTCATCTGCTGGATCCACAAATACCTTGGTGTAATACCAAGCTCTTTGACGAATATTATTATCACTATTTATTAATTCCCAAGTTTTACCTGCATTCTCGGACATATATAAGCCACCTTTTGCATTTTCAATTAATGCATACAATTTATCTGGATTTGATTTTGCTACAGCTATGCCTGTAATACCCCATACTCCTTTTGGAAATCCTTTGTTGGATTTAATGGAGTTCCAAGTTTCACCGCCATCGGTACTTTTATATAAGCCAGATCCTTCGCCTCCACTTTCTAAACTATAGGGTGTGCGAATTAATTGCCATGTACCTGCATATAAAACTTCAGGGTTCGTAGGATCAATAATTAAATCACTGGCGCCTGTTTGTGGATTTACATACAATACTTTTTTCCATGTTTGGCCACCATCGATACTTTTAAATATCCCCCTTGATTCATTGGGTCCAAATAAATGACCCATTACAGCAGCCCAAACAATATCTGGATTTTTAGGATGTACAATGATGCGTACAATATGTCTTGCTTCTTTTAATCCAATATTTTTCCAGGTTCTTCCATCATCTGTTGATTTCCACATGCCATCCAATCCCTCACTCACATTACCTCTCATTGAGTTCTCCCCTTCTCCCACATAAATCACTGATTCATTGGAAGGCGCTAATGCTATAGCACCAATAGTGCCACCAAAATAACCATCAGAAATATTTTTCCAGTTATTTCCTGCATCCATCGATTTCCAAACACCACCACCGGTGGCACCCATGTAAAAAGTATTAACATCCGTATAAGAACCAACACCTGCTGCTGCCCTTCCACCTCTGAATGGTCCTAATAAACGAAAGGATTGTTGCTTAATGATCGCATCCTTTGCTAAACTTACTTGCGGTGCAGCTGCTACTGGCGCTACTTTTTTCTTTTGTGCTAAAACGACTATGTTGCTGAATAAACAAGTAGTCAGTGTCGCGAATAAAAATATTTTTTTCATGTGTAATTATTAAAATAAATAGGTAATAAAAAAAACGACCCCTCCTGATTGGGAAGGGGTCGTTGATAAAATTATTTAATGACTTCGTAATCCTTGAATTTTTTAATAGGGGTTGCCTCGACTAATTTTCGGAAAGCAGCCCATTCATTCGCAAAGAATGCATTTGCTTTTTCAACTACAGTTTGAATTGCAGCTTCAGCATCTTTTAACTTTTGTTCTTCTTGTTCACCTGGCATAGTATTTTTTCTAACAATTAACATCGTTGCAGCACTAATGGTTGACATTGGCGTGATGACATCCACTGTTCCGTAACCTTGTTTTTCTTGCTTCTTGCCTGAAATAAACTCACGTAAATTTTTCGCACTTGCAGTTACTTTTTTATGTGTTTTATTCAATGTGTCCAAGCCTCTTTCTTTTTTGTCTTTCCATTCCGCTGTCAATTGTAATAATAAAGCATCAACTTCATCCAACTGATCCAATACAGTGTTTAATTTGTCAACACTTGGTTGGAACTTAGCCATTAACTCGTCTTGCTTTTTAACAATCTCAGTTTTATTAGTGACCCTAACATCATCCTTCACTTCCAACCAAATTGAATCCTTTTTGTTGTTGGCGGTTACTATTACTTTGTATTTGCCTGCCAATACCGCCCTACCGCGGTATTCTCTGTCCTCATTATTTTCAGCTTGCGGCCCCATCATCATACGACGACCACCACCAAAGCCACCAGCGCCGCCCATCTTAGGCATACCGGCACCACGCTTTCCTTTTTGCTCATACCCCCAGTAATTTTTTGTTAAGCCTGTATCCACTTTGAAAGAAAGGTTTCTTATTTCCTTATCATTAGCATCTTTAATTTGAACTTTTACTTTTTTCAAAGAGTCAATTAAATAAACAGAAATTGGATAACCACTTGGTCTGTTCTCTCCATCATACATTCCCCAAGTGCTCCACTCATAAGATGAGTTTTTATAAGTAGCATTAATGCTTGATGGTGGTGCAGATATAAAGAAGTCAGTTACTTCTCCTTTATTTTTTGCTAATTTTCTTAAAGGGCGAATGTCATCTAATACCCACATGGCACGACCAAATGTCGCAATCGCTAAATCGGCTTCTCTTTCTTGAATAGCAAAATCATAAGTGGATACCGAAGGATATCCATTTTTCCATTGTTGGAAAGTTTCTGCATTATCCAAACTAACGTACATACCTTGTTCAGTTCCAACAAAAAATAAATTTGGTTCAACAATGTCTTGAATTATCGACAATGCATAACCAGTCACTTTTGCAGCACTTAAAATATTGGTCCAAGTTTTTCCTTGATCCGTTGTTCTAAATATATAAGGAGCAAAATCACCTTGTCTGTAATTATTTGCAACAACAAATACTTCATTCGCATTATACGTTGATGTTCGAATTTGTGCAATCCAAGCGCCTTTAGGAAGCCCTGTAATATTTGGGGTTACATTATTCCAGTTCGTTCCGCCATTGGTGGTGAATTGAACATTGCCATCATCCGTACCAACCCATATTAAATCCTTTTGCACACTTGAAGGTGCAATTGCCATAATCGTACAATAGTTTTCGGCACCTGTAATATCAATACTTAATCCCCCATTATTTGTTTGATCAATTTTAGCACTATCATTAGTTGTTAAATCGGGTGAAATAAGTTTCCAAGCAGCTCCTTTATTGGTGCTCTTATGTAAAAATTGAGATCCAAAATAAATTGTTTTTTTATCAAACGGGTCCTGTGCAATTGCAGCATTCCAGTTAAAACGCATCAATGTTTTTGCATCAGGTGATGGTGGCTGAATAGAAGTTTGTTCACCAGTTGCTGTATTATATCTTCCCACTGAACCTCCTTGACTCATTGCATATACCCAATTTGCATCTTCTTGATCAGGCATTACATCAAAGCCATCTCCACCCCATAAATTATCCCAGAAAAAGTTTTTAATACCCCCTCTTACATAAGTATACGCCGGACCTCTCCATGAACCATTGTCCTGCATGCCACCCATAATATGATACGGTGTTTCATTATCTACATTCACATGATAAAATTGACCTACTGGAATTTTTTCATCAAACATCCAAGTTTTTCCACCATCTCTTGTAATACCAATACCACCATCATTACCATCTACCATAAATTTATTATCCGTTGGATGAATCCAAAATGCATGGTGATCTGGATGTATGCCACTGTATGGAATAATAGTTTCAAAATTCTTACCCGCATCAATACTTTTCATTACAGTTTGGCTAATGTACCAAAGTGTATTTTCATTTAAAGGATCGCAAATAATATCTTGGAAATAAAATGGACGATTGTCCACGATTGTTTTTTGTGAATTTACTAAAGTGAAATTATAGCCACCATCATCACTCTTGTACAAACCACTTTTGGTTGATTCCACCAAAGCGTAAACTCTGTTCGGATTTGATTTACTAATCGCAATACCCACACGACCTAAATTACCATCAGGCAATCCATTTTCTTTACCCAATTTTGTGAAATTTTTTCCGCCATCAATAGTCATATAGATTCCACTTCCCTTTCCACCACTCTCTAAATGATAAGGGTTACGATAATGGTGCCACATAGCAACTAATAATTTATTTGGATTTTTTGGATCCATAATCATATCACCCACCCCAGATGTGTCATTGGTATATAAAATTTGATTCCAAGTTTCTCCACCATCAGTTGTTTTGAATACGCCTCTGTTTTTGCTTTGTCCATAAGGGTTTCCAATAGCACCTGCGTATACCACATTTGGATTGGTTGGATCAATAATAACACGGTGAATGTTTCTAGTTTGTTCTAGCCCCATTCTTTTCCATGTTTTTCCAGCATCCAATGTTTTATAAATACCTTCTCCAATGCTGATTGAGTTTCTTGGATTTCCTTCACCAGTTCCTACCCATACCACACTTGGATTACTTTGTTGCATTGCAACAGCACCAATATTTAAAATAGGTTGTTCGTCAAAAACCGGTGTCCAACTAACACCACTATTATTTGTTTTCCATACACCACCAGATGCTGCACCAATCCAAATATTATTTGGATTTGCGATTTCTACATCGATAGTGGTAACACGACCACTCATGGAAGCAGGGCCTACATTACGTGGCTTCCAATTTTTAAATACTTTATTAATGTCCACTTTTGGCGTGGGAGCTACCACCACTGGCGCTACTTTTTTTGATTTTTGTGCAGACACAGATGTCGTTAACATAACACTCGCTAACACAATGCTTCCTAAGATAGATATACGCATAATTATAAATTTGCTTATTTGACAATGAATGAAGTACCTAAACTATAAATTTTTAGGCAAAAAACCGCAAAAAAAGGAAGAATGGAAAATGAGCCTCAAATCTATAATCTTTCAATGATTCCTGCTATACCCTGACCACCACCCACACAGGCAGTTACAATACCATATTTTAGCTTAAGTCGCTCTAAGTCATTGATTATCTGTACAGTAAGTTTACTTCCAGTGCATCCCAGTGGGTGACCTAAGGCAATGGCACCTCCGTTAATATTCACTTTATTTATATCTAAGCCCAATTCGCGAATTACAGCCAAAGATTGTGAAGCGAAGGCCTCATTTAGTTCAAAAAGATCAATTTGATCCAAATTCATACCCGCTTGCTTTAGTACTTTAGGCACAGCTGCAATGGGTCCAATACCCATAATTCTAGGATGAACCCCTGCCGATGCACAATTCACCAACCGACCGATGGGTTTTAATCCCAAGGAATTCATCAGCTTTTCACCCATGACCATAACAAAGCTGGAACCATCACTTGTTTGGGAGGAATTGCCTGCAGTCACTGAACCTTTTAATGCAAATGCAGGTTTTAATTTTCCCAATGCTTCAATAGTGGTGTCTGCTCGAACGCCTTCATCTGTATCAACGATATAATTTTTTGTAGCACGTTTATTTTTTTCATTGATATAAGTTTCATTGATCTCAATGGGTAAAATTCCTTTTTTGAAATAACCATTTTCAATCGCTTGCTTTGCTTTTTGATGAGATGCTAATGCAAATGCATCTTGATCTTCTCTTGAAACTTTATATTCATTGGCAACCGCTTCCGCAGTTAAACCCATTGATAAATAATAATCAGGTTCATCAACCGTGATTGAATACGCTGGAACTGTTTTCCAGCCTGCAGTTGGGACCATGGACATGGATTCAGTGCCACCTGCAATAATACAATCAGCCATGCCCGTTCTAATTTTTGCAGTCGCCATTGCAATACTTTCTAAACCACTTGCACAATATCTATTAATAGTAATACCTGGTACTTCAATGCCTAATGCTTTTGCTGCAATGATGCGACCAAATTGTAATCCTTGCTCCGCTTCCGGTACTGCATTTCCTACAATTACATCATCCACTAATTTTGGATCAACAGAAGGCAATGTTTTCATTAAACCCTTGATCACTTCAATCGCTAATTCATCGGAGCGCATAAAACGAAAGCCCCCTTTTTTACTTTTGGTTACTGCAGTCCTAAAACCTGCTACGATATACGCCTCTTGCATAAAAAATGTTTAAAATCTTGACTAATTCCAGCATAAATGTAGTGATTTTTATAAACAGTTGTTTATGCAACTAAATATTTCCTTGTAAATTTGCATTATGATTTATCCTTTGGTTCGAAACCTTCTGTTTTTGTTGCCTCCTGAAACCGCGCATACCGTTTCCATGAAGGCTTTACATTTAGCTACTGGAGGGCCTTCATTTTTGAACGAGTTAATTGCTAAGCAATTTCAGTATAAAAACCAGGATTTAAACAGCACGCATTTTGGTTTACACTTCCCAAACCCAGTGGGACTGGGGGCTGGATTTGATAAAAATGCGGAGCATTTGGATATTTTAGAATTACTAGGATTTGGATTTGTTGAAATTGGCACGGTGACGCCTAAAGGACAATTAGGTAATCCAAAACCCAGAATGTTACGACTACCAAGTGAACAAGCATTAATTAATCGCATGGGATTTAATAATGAAGGTGTGGAAGCCATTGCTACAAGATTAAAAAAACGAAAACTAAAAACAAACAGTCCCTTAATTATTGGAGGAAATATTGGAAAAAATAAAGTGACCGAAAATGAAGATGCCTGGAAAGATTATTGCATCAACTTTAAAGGACTCGCCGAAGTGGTTGATTATTTTGTGGTGAATGTGAGCTCCCCTAACACACCAGGATTAAGGGCGCTACAAGAAAAAGAAGCATTAAGAAAGATTTTTTCTGAATTGCAAAACCTAAATAAAAACAACCAACCCATTTTACTAAAAATTGCACCTGACTTAGCAACCAGTGCATTGGATGATATTATTTCATTGGTACAGGAAGTGAAAATTGATGGATTAGTTTCAAGTAATACGACCATTGATCGTACCCTTTTAAATGCAAACAATTTTAGCACTGCAGAAACTTTTGGTGCAGGCGGGCTCAGTGGGAAACCCTTACTAGCAAAGTCAACCGACGTGCTTAGCTACTTACACAAAGGATTAAATGGCCGTATTCCAATCATTGCCAGTGGCGGTATTTTCACAGGTGCAGATGCGAAACAAAAAATAGATACGGGCGCCTCATTGGTGCAAATTTGGACAGGATTTATTTACGAAGGCCCAAGCATTGTAAAAAATATTTGCGGTCATTTAAGTGCTAATAAATAATAGACATGTTAACGATTCAAGAATTTTGTTTTAATGCTTTTCAAGAGAATACTTATATCATTTATAATGCGGATAAAGAAGCCATTATTATTGACCCGGGTTGTTACACACGCATGGAACAAAAAATATTAACTGACTTTATTAGTGGCCACCAATTAACCCCCACATTATTATTAAATACGCATTGTCATTTGGATCATGTGTTTGGAAATAATTTTATTAGTACGACCTACCAATTGGCAGCGCATTTTCATCCCAATGAACAAATTGTTTTGGATCGATTGCCCGAAGCAGCGGCTAAATGGGGGGTCGCTACTGAACCTTATATCGGACCTGTAAAGTATATTCAAGCCGATGAAATTATTTCATTTGGCAAAGACAGCTTCAAAGTGCTACTTACCCCAGGTCACTCCCCTGGTAGTGTTTGTTTTTACAATGAAAATCAGGATTTTATCATTGGTGGTGATTTAATTTTCATGGATGGCGTTGGCCGTACCGATTTACCTGGAAGCAACCCATCCGACCTTGTTAAAAGTATCCAAGAACAAATTTTCCCCTTGCCCGATAGCCTTACTATTTATTCGGGTCATGGGCCGGCCACTACCTGGGGTAGAGAAAAATTACACAACCCTTATATTAAGTACCTACTTAAGGATTAATGCTTTAAGTTATTTAGTTAACAATTTGATAATAATCAGCAAAAGGAAGGTTCTGCTATTTAAGAATTACTTTTGTGACAATTATGGCAGACGCTCCTATAAAAATATTGATTGCTGATGACGAACCCGACATCATCGAAATTATAAGTTTTCATTTAATGAAAGCTGGGTTTGATATTGCAACTGCAAGAGACGGAAGCGAAGCCATTGAAAAAGCAAAACAATTTGAACCAGATTGTATTATTTTAGATGTGATGATGCCAAAGCGAACAGGATTTGAAGTTTGCGAATACTTAAGAAGTAACTCACAGTTTGACAAAACTTTAATCGTATTATTAACAGCACTTAATGATGAGGCTTCACATATTAAAGGACTTGAATTAGGTGGCGATGATTTTGTCTCCAAACCCATTAGCCCGAAAGTTTTAATAAGTCGCATCACTGCACTTTTCAGAAGAATTCAACCTTCCGCAGGTGATTCAAAAATTGTGACCACCAATGGTTTAACCATTGATCCTGCACAATACAGAACATCCTTAAATGGGGTGCAATATGTTTTAGCTAAAAAAGAATTTGAACTTTTATATTTATTGGCCGCGCAAAAAGGCCGAGTATTTTTAAGAAACGAAATACTTTCCCAAGTTTGGGG
>CAIWBA010000096.1 GCA_903910765.1 uncultured Bacteroidota bacterium | reverse complement strand
TCTGAAAGGAATGCCTATTTAATCGAAGACAAACAAGGATGGTAAACAAATTGGTCATAATTGGCCCAGCTTGGCCTTTACGCGGTGGCCTTTCTGCTTTTGATGAAAAATTAGCTACCCAGTTTACAGAAAAAGGTATTCAAACACGCATCGATACTTTTTCCTTACAATACCCTTCCATTTTATTTCCAGGTAAAAGTCAATATACCACCGATCCCAAACCAAATAATGTAAACATTAACGTTTGTATAAATTCAATCAATCCTTTCAATTGGATTAAAATAGGACTAAAACTATATCGTGAAAAACCTGATTTAATTATTGTTCGATTTTGGATTCCATTTCTAGCCCCTTGTTTGGGTACGATATTAAAAATTGCTAAAAAAAATAAGCATACTAAAGTCATATCGATTGTAGATAATTTGATTCCACATGAAAAAAGAATGGGAGATCAATTATTAACAAAATACTTCGTAAAAACAGTAGATGGATTTATAGCCATGAGTGAAAAAGTTAAAACTGATATAAAAACATTTTCACACAAGCCTGTATCAATTTCACCGCATCCCATTTTTAATCACTTCGGTGATCCAATAACAAAAATGGAAGCAAGGACGCAATTGGGATTACCACAACAAGATAAGATCATTATATTTTTTGGATATATCCGTAAATACAAAGGCCTTGATTTATTAATTCAAGCAATGGCAGATGAAACGATTAAAAAATTCGGTATTCAATTAATGGTTGTGGGTGAATTTTACGAGGATGCAAGTGGCTACCATGATTTAGTTAACGCCCTTGGTTTACAAGATCAAATAAAATTTTATTCCAACTATATTCCGGACGGAGAAGTGAAAAATTATGTTTGTAGCGCTGATTTTATTATACAACCCTACAAAAATGCAACCCAAAGCGGGGTTACTCCCCTAGCTTATCATTTTGAAAAACCAATGTTGGTGACCAATGTGGGTGGATTAGCAGACACGGTACCGAACTTAAAAACAGGTATTGTGGTTGAACCTACTACAGAAGCAATAGCTAAAGGGATAGAAACCTTATACGAAATGGGTGAAAATCACTTTATTCCCAATATTATCGAAGAAAAGAAAAAGTATAGCTGGTCACAAATGACCGAAAAGTTTTTAGCTTTGTACCAACAATTATAATAACGAATTTTAAAGAAAGCAACCATTTATATGCATCATCAAAAAATTTCATCCATCATTCACGAATCTATAAGTGTTAAACAAGCACTTATGGCGGATGTTCACTTAATTGCACAAATTGATACAGTTGTAAAAGTAATTACTACTGCCTTTCAAAATGGCAATAGCGTTTATTTTGCTGGCAATGGTGGAAGTGCAGCTGATGCACAACATTTGGCTGCTGAATTTTCCGGACGTTTTTATAAGGACAGAAAAGCATTACCTTCTGAAGCTTTACATTGTAATACTTCCTATTTAACTGCGGTCGCAAATGATTATAGCTACGAAGTCATATATGCAAGATTAATAGAAGGCATTACAAAACCCGGTGATGTATTAGTGGGTATTAGCACTTCAGGAAATTCAGGAAATATTGTAAAAGCTTTTGAAATGGCTAAAACAAAACAAGTGGTAACTATTGGATTTACGGGAGATAAGGGTGGTAAAATGAAAGAGATTTCTGACTATTTAATTAATGTTCCCTCTAATGATACCCCAAGAATTCAAGAGTCCCATATTTTAGTAGGTCATAT
>CAIWBA010000095.1 GCA_903910765.1 uncultured Bacteroidota bacterium | reverse complement strand
GGAAGCTGCTTATTATTTTGGAACTGTAGTAAAAAACAAACCAAAGCAAATTGCAGGGTGGGAGTATTTAATTAAATGTTTGGTAGCTAGTGGTCAATTACAGGTAGCACTTGAGCAAACCGAATTAGCCTATATATCCACACAAGGGAAAAATCTGTTTATCTATTATCGTAGTGCCATTTTATTTATGATGAAAAAATCGGCAGATGGCTTATTGCAATTAGAAATGGCTTTGTCTAAATCGACAAAATGGTTGAAAAAGTTTTTAAAATTTTATCCTGAAATTATCCAGGACAATAAAGTAACCGAGCTAGTAGGCAAATACAAGAAAGCAAAAAATGGGTAACTAAAATAAGTTACCTTTGTACTATAATATATTTTTATTACAATTATGAATTTTAATTTATCACAAATCCCGGAACGTACTACACAACCTCGCAAACATGGTTTAACGATGGTTATGGATAAAGGCTTAAGTTATGGAGAGGCCGAAAATTTTTTAAGCGTTGCCCTGCCACATACGGATATTATAAAATTAGGGTTTGGCACTTCCTTTGTTACGCCTAATCTTAGAAAAAAAATTGAATTGTATCAGTCACATAATTTGCCAGTTTATTTTGGAGGTACTTTATTTGAAGCTTTTTTAATTCGTAATCAACTGGATGATTATATCGCCATGTGCAAGGATTATAAAATTGATGTCATTGAAGTAAGTGATGGATCAATTACAATTCCACACAGTGAAAAATGTGGATACATAGAAAAGATCATGAAATTTGCGACTGTATATAGTGAAGTAGGAAGTAAGGATGCAGCACATATCATTCCTCCCTACAAATGGATTGAATTAATGAGTGCTGAGTTAAGTGCTGGTGCATCTTATGTAATTGCGGAAGCCAGAGAAGCCGGCAATGTAGGTATTTACAGGGGTAGTGGAGAAGTGCGCGAAGGATTGGTGCAAGAAATATTAACGAAGATTCCAGCAGAGAAAATATTATGGGAAGCGCCACAAAAAGCACAGCAATTATATTTTCTTGAGCTCATTGGTTGTAATGTGAATTTGGGAAATATTGCACCTACCGAAGTAATTCCTTTGGAAGCAATGCGTATCGGATTAAGAGGAGATACTTTTGATTTATATTTAAATAAATAACCTTGCGACAATTTGGATTAATAGGATACCCTTTATCGCATTCTTTTTCACAAGGCTATTTTACTGAAAAATTCCTGCATGAAAATGAAAAGGGTTTGCAGTACAGCAATTTCCCAATTGCTTCTATTAATGACTTTGATGATCTTTGGTTAACCCAAGCAAATTTACAAGGGCTTAATATTACCATTCCATACAAGAAACTAGTCATTCCTTTTTTGCATCACGCTTCAACTGTGGTCAAAAAAATAAATGCATGTAATTGTATCCGGAAATATAATAATGAATTGTATGGTTATAATACCGATGTTATTGGTTTTGAAAAATCATTAGCACCATTTTTAAAACCACACCACACCCATGCATTAATACTTGGAACAGGGGGCGCTGCTGTTGCGGTAGAATGGGTTTTGCAAAAATTGAATATCAATTACTTATTGGTATCACGTATAAATGCGAATGCAGATTCATGGGAGTCGGGCAATACCATTTCCTATGACGCATTAACTTCTGAGCTACTTAGTCAATGTACATTGATCATTAATACCAGCCCAGTAGGTATGTATCCCAATATAGCTGAACTACCCAGCTTGCCTTATCAAGCAATCACCGCACAACATCATTTGTATGATTTAATATACAATCCTGCCGAAACTTTATTTATGAAAAAAGGATTGGCGCAGGGGGCTACTGTGCAAAATGGCTTAAACATGTTACATATTCAAGCGGAGGAAAGTTGGCGCATTTGGAATACACCCACACCGCTTTTGGAAAACGAAAATTAATTCGCCTAATTGATGGATTGTAAAAAAGTAAAAAGTTGGGTGACTGCTTTTTGTCTATGACTATAGGTATTTTTTTCATCCATCGTCATGGTGGCAAAACTTTTTGTTGCACCCTCGGGAATAAAAATAGGATCATATCCAAAACCTGCAGTACCTGAATTTTGTTCTGCAATATGACCACGACAAATGCCTTCAAAGTAATATTCCTTTTGTTCCCAAATCAAACAGATCACGGTTCTAAATTGTGCACTTCTATTTTCTGTATTTTTTAAATTGGATAATACTTTTTCAATATTTGCATTAAAATTTCGATCTTCCCCTGCATATCTAGCACTATGTACACCAGGGTCATCATTCAGTGCATCTATTTCAAGTCCTGTATCTTCACTAAAGCAATTTTGTTGCGTGATTTCGAAAATTGTTTTAGCTTTTGTATTTGCATTTTCTTGCAAGGTATCATAGGGTTCAGGAATGTCAATATTTATCCCCGCCTGTTGTAATGTGATTACATTAATATCCTTTGGGAGTAAGGATTGTATCTCTGAAACCTTATGTTCGTTATTCGTTGCAAAAATTAAAGTAGTCATTTGTTACAGTTGAAAAAGGGATTTTAATATCGCCCATAATTTCCCCTTTTCTAATTTTGCTGATTGGTCTCCACCTTGCATTAATGATAAGGAGTTGCTAAATAATAAATAAGTATCGCCTAATTGAATGGACTTATATAAAGTAGTTGGAAGTTTAATTTTTAATGTTGCACTACTCACATCAAATATCATTACCAACTTAGAAGGTAATACATTTAGTATTTCGTGTAAACTTAATTTTTGTTGTGCCACATTAATTAAAGCGATATCTGCTAAAGTTAATTTGCAGGCGCTTAATATGGAGGACAATAAAGTCAAATCATTTTCATTTAAATAAACGGCTAATTCATCTTTTACAATAATGGTCACTTGCTTTAAATGCTCGCCTAAATATTTGATTTGGCCTAAATCGCTGATGGGAGTGCGGTTTTTTTCAGTTTCAATTTGAACAGCTGCCGGTGCATGCGTATCCAATGTTTTTATTTGTGCATCCAACGGATTTGGAATAATTTCTGGTTGCTTTTGGGCTAATTCAGGTAAGACCAAAGTATCTTTGTATAAAGAAACCAGAACGGAGTTTGGTAAGATGGTTTTTTCATTGCTCATTCGGTTGGAAAATTAATTGAATTGGCGCAAATGGAAAAATAACACTTGTAAGTTTTTGTTTTTTTCGTTTCTTTGTAATTCATTCTGCTAAAATACAACTACATGAGCGCGCAATCCATCCCGGTTATTGAAATCCCAGCAAAAGATTTAAATCATTTTGACCCCAATAATTTTTCCTTTGGTAAAAACTTTACCAATTATATGTTGGAGGCTGAATACAGCGAAGGTGCATGGAAAAATGCAATCATTAAAAAGTTTCAACCCTTGTCTTTGGACCCATCAACGGCTGCATTACATTATGGACAAACCATTTTTGAAGGTATCAAAGCTTTCAAAAACGAGAAAGGGGAGGTAGCCATATTCAGACCGGATCAAAATTTTATTCGTTTTAACACTTCTGCAGAAAGAATGGGAATGCCTACCGTGCCTAATTGGTTATTCATCGATGGGATGAAACAATTGGTGGCTTTAGAAAAAGATTGG
>CAIWBA010000094.1 GCA_903910765.1 uncultured Bacteroidota bacterium | reverse complement strand
TTACTAATTTTTATACTTAAAATGGTTTCTATTAAATCTAATCCAATGAATTTCAATTCATTTTAATCCTAAATTTTGATTATTTTTAATGACAAATAGATCATTATGTCAGATATTAAAAGAGTAGACAGTTCCCGTAGGAATTTTATTAAAAATATATCCTTTGCATCTGCCTTTTTACTGACTGGCAAAGTTACCGCGTTAAGCGCCAATGATGTTATTGGTTTAAGAAGTAAAGTTAAACTCCGTTTTGTAGTGGCTTCTGATGTGCATTATGGACAACCTAATACTCCATTTGAGCAAATGACTGAAACAGTTGTCAATCAAATAAATTTATTTCATCAACAAAGTCCCCTGGATTTTTCAGTGGTAAATGGTGATTTGATTCATAATGAGAAAGCATTTTTGCCTTTGGTGAAAGGGAAATTAGATGCATTAAAAATGCCTTATTACGTAACTAGAGGCAACCATGATATGGTAACACCTGAATATTGGAACAGTGTTTGGGGTATGCCTCTAAATCATAATGTTGTTGTAAAAGATAATGGAATTTTATTGGGAGATACCTCTAATGAACAAGGGGTTTATTTATCTCCGGATTTATCTTGGCTAAACAAAACCTTGGAATCACATAAGGACAAGAATCAAGTATTTATCTTTTTACATATACCACAAGCAAAGTGGACTAAGAATGGTATAAGTACACCTGAAGTATTTGATATCATCAAAAAATATCCAAATGTAAAAGCGGTTTTCCATGGTCATGAGCATGATCAAGATGGCGTGCAAATGGTTGAAAAAGTGCCTTATATTTTTGATGCCCATGTGGGTGGCAATTGGGGAACGCCTTATAAAGGATTTAGGGTTGTGGAATTATTGAAGGATAATTCAATGATTACATACATGATGAATCCTACGGATAAATTGAATGAACTTAGTTTTTAATCATTCTAATATACAGCTGCTCCACTTTAGTGCGTGCCCATGGCGTTTTGCGTAAAAAAGTTAAACTTGATTTGATGCTGGGGTTGCTGTTAAAGCAATTAATAGGAATATGCTGACCTAAATCTTCCCAGCCAAAATAGTTCACGAGCTCCGTTACAATAAATTCAAGTGTTTTGCCGTGTAAAGGATCATTAGAAGTTTGTTCCATATGCAATATTAAGTAATTTGCTCTTAGGAACATGTAATTTGCTATTATGACATCACACCGATATTTTATACTTAACAAACCAATGAATATGGTGTCGCAGTTTGTGAGCAGTCATCCGGTAAAATTATTAGGTGACTTGGAGTTTAATTTTCCGGAAGAAACCCACGCAATTGGCAGGTTAGATCAAAATTCTGAAGGTTTATTATTACTTACCACCAACAAAAAAGTTACCCGACTTTTATTTCAAGGCCCTGTGCCACATACAAGAACTTATTTAGTAAAAGTAAAAAATACGGTAAGTCCTGAAACTGTCCTGAAGTTGTCCAAAGGTATTGCGATTAGTGCGCCCAATGGTACCCAATTTATTACCACGCCTTGTATGGTAAAATTAGTCCCCAAACCCGCTAATCTATTTGAAGTAGGGAAGCCTTTACACGAAAATGTAAAAACAAGTTGGTTGCAAATTACTTTAACCGAAGGCAAGTTTCATCAGGTTCGAAAAATGGTAGCCGCTGTAAATCATAAATGTATTCGCCTCATTAGAACTGAAATTGAAAACATTCGTATTGGGAACATGCAGCCTGGGGAAGTCATTGAAATGGATGAGCCTACCTTTTTTTCATTGCTAAAATTATAAATATTTTATTTGTATATTTAAGTGTGTAGTATGGTTCCGATTTTTTATTGATGCTAATTAACTAGAAAATATGAAAAAATCAAACAAGGTATATATTGTAATTACATTTGTATTTTTTTATACTAATGTTTTTTCACAGCGTATTAATTACGGGAAAGTAGATTCTATTATAAGCAACTTGGCTTCCAATAATAAATTTAGTGGGGTAGTGCTAATTGCTGAAGATGGTAAAATAAAATATAATAAAGCAGTAGG
>CAIWBA010000093.1 GCA_903910765.1 uncultured Bacteroidota bacterium | reverse complement strand
CGATTGCAGATCAGTTTACTGGATTATTTAAGTTAAATGCAGCGGAACGAAAAACAATATTAATCATTGGCATTAGTAGTGGATTTGCTGCGGTGTTTGGAACACCCTTGGCTGGCGCCATTTTTGCGTTCGAAATACTAAGTATTAAAAAAGTAAAAATCAATCAGGTATTCGCCAGTTTCTTTGTTGCCTATATTGCACATTACGCTTGCTTGGCTTGGCAAGTAAAGCATACCATTTATACCATCTCCAGTATACCGTCAATCTCTGTAACTACTTTAATTTGGGTAATTGTTGCTGGTATCCTATTTGGATTAACTGCATTTGCATTTACTTCCACTGGAAAATTATTTGAAAATATATTTAACAAAATAAAGTTTGCCCCCTTGCGCCCTTTTGTTGGCGGGATTATTATTGCCTTATTTATTGTTGTGTTTAATAGTACAAAGTTCATTGGATTGGGTATTCCATCTATCCAAGATGCATTTATAAATAATGCAGGCCAATTTGACTTCGCCATCAAATTAATTTTAACCAGCTTTACGTTAAGCGCAGGTTTTAAAGGTGGCGAGGTAACTCCCTTATTTTTTATTGGGGCCACTTTAGGTAATATATTAATCTGGTTTATACCTTTACCCATGGCGCTTTTGGCAGGCATGGGGTTTGTTGCCGTTTTTAGCGGTGCGACCAATTGCGTTATCGCCTCCATAGTGTTGGGAATAGAATTATTCGGGATACAAGCAGGTGTATATGTTGGCGTTGCAAGTATAGCTGCTTATTTTACCTCAGGACCAAATGGAATTTATAGCGCGCAATTAAAAGTGGGTGCAAAATATGCCGCGCATAACTATCTTAAGAAACTAGTGAAACTATGACCTCATTACTGGACGCGTCAAGCAAGTAGGGCCGCCGCCGCCTTTCACGCTAATTTCAGCACCTTCATATTCAATTACTTTACAGCCGGCTGCTTCGAGACGAGATTTAGTAATAGGATTGCCTTTGACCATTAAGCAAACCCTTGGCGCTAATGCCAATACATTACAACCCATGCTGTCAAATTCTTGATCAGGCACTTCCACTAATTCAAAACCGCGTGCAATTAATAAATTTCTGAAAGCAATAGGCATTAAGGAAGAATACACCACTGCTAAATTATTATCCACTGGACTTAACACCGACATTAAATGAAATACATCCGACGGCCCTTTATAATGGGGCATATCCGCAGTAATCACTTTCACCCCTATTGGATTTAATAATTCCTTGAGTTGTTGAATACCAGCCTCATTCGTACGATACGTATAACCTACTGCTAGTGTAGTTGCATCTAACCAAGCCACATCGCCACCTTCAACAGTTCCTGGCGCAACAATACTTCCTAATATAGGTATGCCTTGTTCTGCATATGCGCGCGCTTGAGCAGCAGGTTCATTTTTACGTCCTTCCTTTCCCATGTTACAAATAATCATGCCATGACTAGTTGCAATAGCAGCATCTCTGCAATAAATAGAATCCATATTCACAGCATCATCTTGCGGAAAATAGTAAACTTCGGCGCCATGATTCTTTAAAATATTTTCAAACGCATCATACTCGGCAAGTGCTTTTTTTATTTCTGGTTTGCCTAAATAATTCAATGCCGCCCAATGCTGTTGTATATGTTCCTCATTTATAAAAGCTGCGCTTGCTTTTTTTATAAATACAGATTTTATTTTTCCAAATTCAGAATGTGCTAATTGACTCATGTATATAGAATAGGATGATTTGCGAAAAATTTATTTAGTGACCAACTTATCTCTTTTCCATACCGCCCATACGTAAATTGGAATAGATGATACTGTTAATAAGAAACCCCAGAACACCGTTTCTTGTCCGGTACCATACACCATCCACATAAAAAATAAAAAAGATAATGTGGCTAACGCAATCGCAGAATAAAGCACCAATTTCGAATTAAAATGATGTTTTAGTCGAATGATGATATAAGCTGCGGTTGAAAATAAATAGGGAATGAGCGCAGATAAAGTGCTTAATAAAATTAAAAATTTAAATTGGTCAACCAATCCCTTGGTATAATTCATACACATGAACACCGAAACAAACACACTTGAAATTGCCAAGCCAAATGCAGGTACTCCATTTACATTTAGTTTCATAAATATTTTTGGAAATAATTTATCCTTTGCAATAGCATAGGGTAATTGTCCTTGAATTAAAATATATCCATTCAATGCACCAAAAGCGGCAATAGCAATACCGGCACTTACCCAATATTTTGCGGAACTACCATAAATGATTTCTGCTGCATCTGCAAATGGCGTTAGTGAATGTTGCAATTTTGCAATAGGAATCATACCCATGACACTTACCGTACTAATGATATAAACAAAAGTGGCTAATAAGGTGCCAATCATAGTTGCCCTTGCAACAGTGTTCGCAGCATCTTTAACACTACCCGATGGAATGGTGGCACACTCCACACCTAAAAAAGCAAAAAATGCCAAAGTGGTGGCTTGTGTTATTGCCGAAAAATTAGAAGTGCCAGAAACATTAAATGGTAAAAAATTATTCCATTGAATAAAAAATAATCCGCCGATACCAATGAGTACCAATGGGACTACTTTTAAAATTGTGGTGATCAATTGTAATTTGCCGGAGGTTAAGATTCCCAATGAATTTACCCAAGTTAAAATCCAAATAGTAACAAGACCTGCAATAACTGCAACTAATGGATTGGTCGCTAAAATTGGAATGAACGCACTCAATGCGCTTATAAAGGAAACTGCAATAGCAGCATTGGTAAACCATACAGAAACCAAATAACCCCAAGCAACTAAAAATCCTGCAAAGTCCCCCAACCCTTTTTGCGAATACGCATAAGGGCCGCCTTCGGCTTCAGGTAATAACCTGCTTAAATTTGCAAATACTTTGGCTAATAAAAATGCACCAACTGCAGCACAAACCCATCCAATCAAACTAATCCCTCCAATAGAAGCAAGTGTAGCGGGCATTAAAAAAACACCCGCACCAATCATATTGCCAAGTACCAATGAAGTACTTGTCCATAGACCCAATTTTTTATTGGAGGATGCCATGGATTAAATATACCTATTAATAATGTTCTCTATTAATTCTTGCTGGCCGCTTATGGATGCTGGTTCTCCATTTTCAATAGCAAAGTTGCGTAAATCTTCCAAGCTTAATTTTCCTTGCTCAAATTCCTTACCCTTGCCTGAATCAAAAGAAGCATATCTATTTGCACGGATTTTTTTGTATTCTGATTTTTGTAAAATGGCATCTGCTGTAATTAATGCACGCGCAAAAGTATCAATACCACCAATATGTGCATGGAATAAATCAGCAGCATCCGTTGAATTTCTTCTGCGTTTTGCATCAAAATTAATTCCACCCCCTTGGAAGCCACCCGCTTCAACAATAATCAACATAGATTCTACCAATTCATTAATATTTGTAGGGAACTGATCGGTATCCCATCCATTTTGATAATCACCGCGATTCGCATCCATACTACCTAACATGCCTGCATCTGCTGCAACTTGTAATTCATGTTGGAAGGTGTGACCCGCTAATGTCGCATGGTTCACTTCAATATTTAATTTGAAATCATTCAATAAATCGTATTGTCTTAAAAAACCAATGACTGTTTCTGAATCATAATCATATTGGTGCTTAGTAGGCTCACATGGTTTTGGCTCGATAAAGAAAGTACCTTTGAAACCATTTTTACGTGCATAATCTTTTGCAGTGTGTAAAAATTTCGCCAAATGTTCTTTTTCTCTTTTCATGTTGGTGTTTAGCAAGGACATATATCCTTCACGACCACCCCAGAAAACATAGTTCTCACCGCCCAAAGCAATGGTTGCATCTAATGCGCCTTTTACTTGTGTAGCCGCATGTGTTAATACATGAAAATCAGGATTGGTGGATGCACCATTCATATAACGCTTATTGCTAAATACATTTGCGGTGCCCCATAATAATTTCACACCACTCGCGTCTTGCTTTTGTTTAAGATATGCAGTTAATGCAGCTAATCTTTTTTCATTGTCATGAACATCATTGGTAAAATCAACCACATCCACATCATGAAAACAATAATAAGGCAAACCTAATTTGGTAATAAATTCAAAAGCAGCATCTGCTTTATCTTTTGCGCGCCCAACTGCATCTGCATTATTATTCCATGGATATATTAAAGTGGGTTCACCAAAAGGGTCAGCACCATTGCCAACAAAGCTATGCCAATAAGCAACTGCGAATCGCAACCATTCTTTCATTGGCTTACCTGCAACTACTTTGAATTCATCATACCAACGATACGCTAATGGGTTATCACTTCCTTGTCCTTCAAATTTTACTTTTTCAATTCCTTTGAAAAATTCTTTTTCACCTAATACAACTGACATAACTTGATTTTTAAAAAATTAACTAATTTATTTTTTGTTTATAAATACTTTTCTAATGATTTGTGCCAACCCAAATATAATTCATTATACACTTTTGCATGGGTGGGTTCCACTACTTTAATAGGTTTAAAATTACTAAATGCTTCGGCAGCATTTTTATAAGTACCAGCACCAATTCCAGCACCAATTGCTGCACCTACACTACCATCCGTATGGTATAATGCAACTGGCACATTAGTCGCATTTACAAAAGCTTCTGTAAATACATCACTTAAAAACATATTTGAATAGCCTGCACGAATAATACTTGGATTCATTCCATTTCCACGCATAATATCAATGCCGTATCTAAAAGTAAAAGCAATACCTTCCTGAGCTGCTCTAAAAATATGCGCTTCACTGTGTTTATTGAAATCAATATTTACAAATTGTCCCCCAATCATTTTATTATTAAAAATACGCTCGGCCCCATTACCAAAAGGCATAATTTGTAAGCCATCGCTTCCAGGTTGAATGCGACTAGCCGCTTGATTCATTTGCGGATAATCATTACCAGCACCTGCCATTTTTTTCACCCAACTATTTAAAATTCCAGTACCATTAATACAAAGTAGCACCCCCAATCTATTTAACTGATGGGTGTGATTGACATGCGCAAAAGTGTTCACCCTTGATTGTGGATCATAGGTAATTTTATCTGTGACGCCATAAATCACCCCCGAAGTGCCTGCTGTTGCAGCAACTTCGCCGGGTTCCAAAACATTTAAGGATAATGCATTGTTGGGTTGATCACCTGCTTTATAAGTAACAGGTATGCCTGGTTTCAAATTTAATTTAGCAGCTATTTCAGGAAGTAATTCACCATGATTACTAAAGACAGGTTGAATATTTGGTAATACTGATTGATCAAATCCATAATAATTCAAAATATCTTTTGACAATTCATTGTTCTTGAAATCCCAAAAAATACCTTCTGATAAAGAAGATATACTCGTAGTTATATGACCTGTGAATTTCATTGAAACAAAATCACCAGGCAGCATCACATGCGCAATCTTTTCATAAACATGCGGTTCATTTTTTTTCACCCATGCTAATTTGGATGCAGTAAAGTTTCCAGGTGAGTTTAACAAATGGCTTAAACACTTTTCAGGACCAATAGCATTAAACGCAATATCACCAATACTTACCGACCTACTATCACACCAAATAATACTATCTCTTAGTACTTGCTTATGTTGATCAACCAAAACCAAACCATGCATTTGATAGGATATTCCAATGGCGCTAATATCAGTAGGCGCAAATTTTTTGGTGTTGTTTAATTTTAAAATGCCTTGTTGAATATGATCCCACCACATTTCTGGAGACTGCTCCGCCCAACCTTTTTCAAGGGAGGTAATTGCTGATTCGGTTTCAGGAAATTGTGCTGATGCGATACATTGACTTGTACTTGCTTCTACGACCGACACCTTGATAGATGAAGTGCCTATATCTATGCCTAATAAATACATAAAAATTAAACTTATTAACCCCAATATTTGGGGGAGGTTGTTATCACTAAAAATAAGAAATAAATAATAGTATTAGGGAACTAATATGACATTTTAAGTAAGATATATGAGAGCGTTATGGCAAACATTTTTACTGCCATAATAAACACTGCTCAGCCCAGCCTAAATAAAGATTTATTTTTCCCAACCTGTCTCCTTTAAGGCGGGATCATTTTCTTTTTTCAAGAAATCAGCATTAGATAAACTAATTGATTCCCAATCAGTTATGGCATTATCGGGTACCAATTCGATAGGTGTTTTCCAGGAAGTGGAGGTTTCGTTATACGCCAAATTGGATTGAGAAGCATAGCAAGAAATAATGGACCATCTTGGATGATCCGATAAATTGGCTTCCGAGCGATGTAAAATATTACTATGAAAAAACAAAGCATCCCCTGGTTCTATTTCCACATATACTAAATCCATTGTTTTTAGTGCATTGTTTACCATGACCATATCAGCTCCTACTTGTTCACCCGCAAAACCATGATTAATACGACCTAATTTATGCGAGCCCTTAATCACTTGTAAACAACCATTTTGTTTATTCGCAGGCGTCAATGCAACCATTACACTGATTAATTGGTCTGGAAACATGAATTGATTTTTGTACCAATAACCATAATCTTGGTGCCATTCCCAAGCACCACCAACCTTAGGTTCCTTTTGCATCAATTTGGAATGGAAATGACAAACAGGTGCATCACTATCTAATAAAGCAGCCACACTATTTACGATTCTTTCACTACGTGTCAAATAACCAAAAACATCATTACCGGGTGTAAACCAAAGCGATAATTTTGAATTTTTACCATTTTGATCCGTTACATTAATGGCATTGTTTTCCATGGCATTGTCCCCTATTGCAGTACCATAAAGCTTTTCAACCGCTTTTGGTGCTAGAAAATTTTTAACAATCACATAACCATCTTTATGAAAGGATGCAATTTGTTGCGGGGTTAAAGTAGTCGTTGACATAGTTATTTTTTTACAATGGTTACTAAATATAATTATTAATTTAGAATTAATAAAATCAGCACTGCTAAATGTATATTGTTATAACTAAATTGGTGAATTATTCATTAAATTCATATAAGGAAATAAACCATTTTATATATTAAATTAGCTTTTTGTTGCCCATTAAAATTGTAGAACGATATGAGAATTAGCAAGGATGATATTATAAATGCACACGAACGCATAAAGCCCTATATACATCGTACACCAGTAATGACGAACCAGAGTATTAATGAAATGACTGGCATTGACTTTTATTTTAAGTGTGAAAACTTTCAAAAAATTGGGGCATTTAAAATAAGAGGCGGTATGAATGCAACACTCACGCTGAGTAGCGAACAATTAAAAAATGGAATTGCAACACATTCTTCAGGCAATCACGCGCAAGCTTTGGCTTTTGCTGCAAAAACGTTGGGCATCAAAGCATATATTGTTATGCCTAAATCCTCACCGCAGGTAAAAGTGGATGCAGTGAAAGGTTACGGTGCTACTGTAATTATATGTGAAGCAAATCAGGCAGCAAGAGAGGAAGCTTTAAATAAAGTAGTAGCAGAAACTGGCGCTGAATTTATTCATCCCTATGATGACTATCGTGTGATTACTGGTCAAGCCACTTGTGTCAAAGAATTATTGGAAGAAGTGCCTGATCTAGACGTTGTCATTACACCAGTGGGTGGCGGTGGTTTATTATCAGGCACCTGCTTAGGTGCAAATTATTTTAAACCGGGCGTGAAAGTATATGGCGGAGAGCCTGAAGGAGCAGCAGATGCAGTTTTAAGTTTACAATCAGGCAAGGTAGAAAAAGCACCATTTATTGAAACCATCGCTGACGGATTACTGACCACCTTGAGTGAACAAACATTAGGAATTATAAAAGAACATGTATCCGATATTTTATTAGTATCTGAAGCAGAAATTATAAATGCACTTCGATTGGTGTATGAAAGAATGAAAATAATTGTAGAGCCTAGTTGTGTCGTCCCGTTTGCTGCAGCCATGCGTAATGCAAATTTATTTAAAGGAAAAAAAGTGGGCATTATATTGTCCGGTGGAAATGTAGATTTAACTAAATTTGGAACTTGGTTTCCTGCAAAATAAATTACTAAAATATAAATTCAAAAGGTTATGAAAAATACATCTTTAAAAATAAATCAACTACTTATAGTAAGTAGTATTTTGATATTTGCTTTTGCAATCAACGCTAACAGTCAAGTGCTTTCATTTGAAACAGTGAAAAGTAATAAGTTTGATTATAACAAGCTTGCGCAAATTGATTCAACAGTAAATAAATATGTAAACAACAGATGGTTAATCGGTTCAACGGTAATAATAGTAAAAGACAATCAGGTGGTTTATCACAAAGGATTCGGATACGCCAATGAAGCGAGTAAAAAAGTAATGCCTAGCAATGCAATTTACCGTATCATGAGTCAAACCAAAGCCATTACTAGCTTAGCGATCATGCAATTGTATGAACAAGGTAAAATTAGCCTTGACCAAAAGGTTTCAACAATAATAGAGAGTTTTAAAAATCCAACTGTTTTAAAAGATTTTAATGCAAAAGATAGTAGCTACACTACCATCCCTGCTAAAAGAGAATTAACCATTCGTGATTTATTGACGCATACCTCTGGGATTGATTACACAGCTATTGGAAGTCAAAAAATGAAAGCAATTTATAGCAAGGCTGGCATCCCTTCAGGATTAGGTGATTTTAATGCAAATTTATTAGATAGAATGAAATTACTTGGAACTTTACCATTGATACACCAGCCAGGTGAAAAATTTACTTATGGATTGAATAGTGATTTGCTTGGCTGTATTGTTGAAGTGGTGAGTGGTTTATCCTTAGAAGCATATTGTCAAAAAAATATTTTTGACCCATTAGGCATGAAGGATACTTATTTTAATGTACCCTTAGCAAAAGCAGAAAGAATGCCTACAGTGTATACGGAAAACGATGATAAAAAAATAATTGAATGGTCGCCCACCTTTAGAGATATCAACCCAAATTATCCAATGATTCCTAAAACTTATTTTTCAGGTGGCGCAGGTTTATCTTCAACCGCGTATGACTATGCCATATTTTTACAAATGATTTTAAACGGCGGAAAGTACAATGGCAAACAAATTATCGCAGCTCGAACTGCTGAAATTATGACTAGTCCGCAATTAGATTTTAAATACAATGGGCAGGATGATTTTAGTTTGGGTTTTTCCATTACTTCAGAAAAATCGGCTAATTTAAATTTTAGAAACAAGGGTTCCTTTTCCTGGGGTGGCTATTATGGTACCACTTATTGGGCAGATCCAAAGGATAAAATGGTCGTATTGATTATGACACAGCATAATCCAAATTCACATGGAGAACTGAGTGGTATTATTGAAAGGATTATTTACGGCAGTAGGGTTAACTAATTGCGTAATTAATTTAAATGAGTTAAGAATGGGGCTTTGCTCCACTTCTTAGTTAGTTCAATCCATGAAGCAGTATGTTCATTGATATTCATTAAAAAATCCCAGGCTTCTAGCATTAAACTTTTTTTGATGCTGATATTTTTATATGCTAAATTCAATTCAACCTTACCTACAATTTCACCATTTAATAAATAAACAGTTTGATTGATAATTTTTCCAACTACTTTTTTATTACGGCCAAAAAAGCAATCTCCAATTAAAATACCAATCACATGTTCATGATTGGTGTCTAAAATCATCATGTTTTCGATATAAGCGATGGTTTCTTTTTTTTGATCTTGTATTAAATACATATTGATTGTGTTAATGATTTGAAATGAAATTGTTTAATAGATGTTTGCGCTTAGCTATTTTAAGCTATTGCTAAAGTATTGTTCATTAATACCTCTACAATATCCTTGGTAGAATGGGTTAAAGAAATAGTTACTGAATTATCCTGATTGATCCATGTTTTGAAATGTTCTCCAAAATGATGGTCTAATTTTTTTAATACCGTTACCCCCATTTTTTTCATCGCAGCCGCATTACATTCTTGTTCAAAATGATTTAAGATGGGTATACTTAACAGTTTTTTATTCAAATACATTGCTTCCGCAGGTGTTTCAAAACCACCAGCTGTAATAATGGCATTGCATCTTATTAAGCTATTGGTAAAAGCAGCGCCGCTAATAGGGAACAAGGTAATGTTTTTTGAATGAGTCACCTGCGTTACCTCCTTTGTAAATACCTCAAAATGAAATTGGGATTGTGCATGTAAAAAAGGAGTAATATATCCAATCGTATATTGTGGCAAATACACCGTGATGTGTCCATCATTTACTTTATTTGCACTTATAATTTCATCCTTAATGATTGGGTTATAAATTTGATCATCATAAGCTTCAAAATGAAGTCCAAGAAAAGAGGAACTTCTGACAAAGTTTTCTAAAACCAGTTTTCCGATCGGATTGATTGATTTTGCCCTTGGTGTCAATTTACTCTGAAAACTTGCTTGGTGACCAAATTGAATACTTTTTTTTCGTTTAATGCCACAAGCAAGTGAAGTTATAAATTCAAAGTCATTGATAATTAGGTCATAATTATCAATAGGCAACGCCTTAGCATCTTTATATAATTTAAAAGAAATAGATTTTGCGATATTGGTATAATCCAAACCACCTGTATGTTTGTAATGTAAACTAAGTCCCTGACTTTTATATTTAATTGGGATACGCGTATTTAATTGAGAATTTGATCCACTTAAAAAAAAGTCCACTTCTCCGTATTTTTGTAAATAAGGATACAATTGCTCAGCTCTGCTTAAATGACCATTCCCCGTCCCTTGAATTGCGTAAAATATTTTCATAGTATGAAACTTTACATTGATACCTGAAAGGCAACTTCCTGCGTAATCACACTTAGTTCCTCCTGTAATTGTATGATTTTACTTTTCTTGTTAGTTTCTTCAAATTCTTTGGAATCATATTGGTATAAGCGCCAAGCATTATCGAAATATTCTAATGATGTTAAATTTTCAATCCAATCACCGCTGTTTAAATAGGTAACAGATCCTTTATCAGTAGTAACTACACGTTGCTGTGGCTGATGAATATGACCACAAATAACATATTGGTAATTATTTTCAATGGCTAATTCAGCGGCTGTTTGTTCAAAATTATTGATCCAGGATACCGCTTTTTTGACCCCATTTTTTACACTCTTACTTAAACTCATTTTTTCCTTACCCATTATTTTTAAACTCCAGTTTAAAAGACTATTGATAAGAATCAATAAATCATAGCCATATCCACCCAATTTTGCTAATAACTTTGCACTTCCCTTGGTTGTTCGATCAAAAACGTCACCATGGAAAACCCAATTCTTTTCTCCATTGATTTCAAAAACAATTTTATCAGTCAATTGGATATTACCCATCTCAAAGTCGGCATATTTCCGTAAAGCTTCATCATGATTACCAGTGATATATATCACTTTTGTATCCTTACTTGCCATACTAAAAATTTGTTTGATTACCGCCATATGACTTTTAGGGAAATAACGCTTATTGAATTGCCAAATGTCAATAATATCCCCATTCAAAATCAAGGTTTTAGGTTTAATACTTTTTAAATAATTAAGTATTTCCTTCGCTTGACATCCAAATGTGCCTAAATGTAGGTCACTTACGATACATATTTCCATTGGTCGTTTGTCCATGGGTAGTATTTTATGTAAAGAACGCTATACATTGTAACTTCCATATATCCTATATGTTACCTTAATATTAAGAAACTGTGAACAGAATATTACTTAATCTTGAATTAACTAAATTCGCACTACAAATTTGTATACCATATGAAGCATGAGTTTATACCAAGAGATATTAGCTGGCTAAGCTTTAATGCAAGAGTTTTACAAGAAGCAAATGATCCAAGTGTTACCTTAAAGGACAGAATTCGATTTTTAGGAATTTTTTCAAATAATTTAGACGAATTCTTCAGGGTACGGGTAGCTACCTTAAAAAGGATGGTTGAGTATGTTGACAAAAAGAAAAGTACCAACATTGATATCCTTGAATCGCCACAACTAATACTCGATGAAATTCAAAGAGTCGTTTTAAAACAACAAAGCGAATTTGCGCGTATATGGGGGAACATTAATAAAGAATTAATAAAACGTAAAGTATTAATTATTAATGAGCGAAAATTAAATGCTATACAAAAGGAATTTGTTCGAGATTATTTTGACAATGTTGTGCGCCCATATATTATTCCTTTAATGATTGAAAATTTACCAGAGCTCCCCTATTTAAGAGATAAGAGCTTGTACTTGGCAATAGTGATGAAGAATAAGATGGACGCTTATCATGAAAAGTTTTCATTAATTGAAATTCCCTCAAAATCAATAGGGCGTTTTGTCATTTTACCTTCTGCAGCAGGGACAAAATCAATTATTTTATTAGAAGATATCGTAAAATATAATTTACCCATTATATTTTCACATTTCATGTTCAATAAATTTGAAGCGCACGTATTTAAAATAACTAAGGATGCTGAAATTGATTTAGACCAAGAAGTGGGGTTAAACTTTGTTGATAAAATTTCTAAAGGAATTAAAAATAGACGAAAAGGCAAGCCCGTCCGTTTTGTATACGATAAGGAGATGAATGCTGAACTACTTGATTTTTTAATTCAAAAACTAAATTTAACTCGAAAAAGCAGTATCATACCAGGGGGGCATATTCATAATTTTAGACATTTTATGGATTTCCCAGATGTACTCGTGGAAAAAGCGGAACGACCTAAACCCTTTATCCATCCATCCTTTAGAAATAAATATCAGGTTTCAGAAGTTATATTACAAAAAGATGTTTTATTGCATTTCCCCTACCACAGTTACGATCCAGTCATAGATATGCTAAGGGAGGCAGCTATGGACGATGCGGTAGAATCTATCAAAATAACTGCCTACCGATTGGCTAGTAATTCAAAAGTGATTAACGCCTTGATCAACGCAGCGCGTAATGGAAAAAAGGTAACTGTATTTTTAGAATTAAAAGCAAGATTTGACGAAGAAGCAAATTTAGAATGGAAAACATTGATGGAAGAAGAAGGTGTAAATGTTTTAGTAGGTATACCTAATGTAAAAGTGCATGCTAAAATATGTATTATTCAAAAAAGGGAAGGCTTAAAAAGAATACAATACGGCTTCATAAGCACTGGGAATTTAAATGAAAAAACAGCTAAAATTTATGCTGATCATTGTTTATTGACCGCTTCCAAACCCTTATTAATGGAAGTAAACAAGGTTTTCACCTACCTAGAAACATGGCAGTTGGGAGATAAGCCCATTGGTAAAACCAAAAACCTGCTCATTTCCCCCATCAATATGCGTAATTCAATTATACAGCTCATTGAAAATGAAATAAAGCATGCAAAACAAGGAAGGGTTGCTAAAATAATTATTAAATCAAATTCAATCAGTGATCAAACACTCTTAGATCATTTATACAAAGCAACTAAAGCAGGTGTGGAAGTACATTTAATTATTCGAGGAATATTGACATTGAAAAAGGGAAGTGAGAAATTAAAAAATACATTAAATGCTATAAGTATTGTAGATCAATATTTAGAGCATGCCAGAGTAATGATTTTTCACAATAAGGGAAATGAAAAAGTATACATATCAAGCGCCGACTGGATGGTTCGTAATCTAGATCATCGTATTGAAGTTGCTGCACCTATTTTAGATGTAAAATTAAAAAATGAATTAGTCGAAATTATCAACATACAATTGAAAGACAATCAAAAAGCTAGGATTTTAGATGAAAATTTAGGTAATAATTATGTATCTTCCGTTGGTAAAAAACATTGCAAATCGCAGGTAGCTACTTACAACTACTTAATTGGTAAAAAATAAAATACTTTGACACTTGCAGCAATAGATATTGGTAGTAACGCGGTTAGATTACTTATATGTGAAGTAGTAAAAAAAGGGAAAAATACTGAATTTAATAAATTGAACCTTTTAAGAATTCCTGTTCGATTGGGATTTGACGTTTTTGAAAAAGGATATATTGGCGGGCAAAAAAAGAAGATGCTGATTAATACCATCAAGGCTTTTAACAACTTAATGAAAGTTTACGAAGTTGATCACTATATGGCTTGCGCAACAAGCGCCATGAGAGATGCTGAAAATGCCAAAGAAATAATAAAAGAAATTAAATCCGAAACCAGTATTGAAATTGAGGTAATTACTGGTGAATTGGAGGCAGAAATAATTTACGAAAACCATATTGCAGAACTATTAGATAACGATAAAAGTTATCTATACATTGATGTGGGTGGTGGAAGTACTGAACTAACCTTATATCATAAGTCCAATATTATACTGCAAAAATCATTTAATATTGGCACTGTTCGTATACTTACAAAAAAGGTGAAGGACGAAACCTGGGATGAAATGAAGGAAACATTAAAGGACCTTTCAAAAAAATACGAAAACATCATTGGGATTGGATCGGGAGGCAATATCAATAAACTCTTTTCAATTAGCGGGGCAAAAGCAGGCAAATCAATTTCATATGAAACAATGAAAGATATTTATAAAGAAATGGATCCCCTTGCGATTGATGAAAGAATGAAAAAATACACCATCAAAGAAGATAGAGCTGAGGTTATTGTACCTGCTTTAACTATTTATAACGCCATATGTAAGTGGGCTAATATTTCTGAAATCCATGTGCCTAAAATTGGATTAGCGGATGGGCT
>CAIWBA010000092.1 GCA_903910765.1 uncultured Bacteroidota bacterium | reverse complement strand
TGGAGCAGTCCAGCTATAAGTTGTACCACTAGGTACTATGTCAGTACCATTTGTTGGGGTTACGCTAAAACTAGCTTCAGTACATATAGATTCTGTTTTATCAGCAATTGTCGGCTTTGGATTTATAGTAACAGTTACTGTAAAAGTGGGACCTTCACAATCACCTGATTTAGGTGTTACTGTATAGACTACAGTTTTTACAGTATTTGTAGTATTGGTTAAAGTTCCTTCAATTTTTGAAGCATCAGTACCAGATAAAGTTCCAGTTATACCTGTTACACTTGGAGCACTCCAGCTATAGGTTGTCGCAATCGGCACAAGATCAGTTCCATCACCATCTACTGGAGATATGCTAAATTTATCCTCACTACAAATTGTAGCTGTTTTATCAGCAATAGATGGTCTAGGATCTATAGTGATAGTAACAGTAAATGATGCGCCTTCGCATCCAACAGCACTTTTTGGTATAATGGTATAAACTACATTTTTGGCACTTGAAGTTGTATTTTTCCAAGTATCATTTTTTATAATTTGATCGCCAGCCCAAAAGGTTCCTGTTGTTGCATTTGATCCCCCTGGCATTAATCCATTATCAACAATAGATTCAATTTTATATTCAGTTGCTGCGATACTATTAGATGAATTCAAAGTCACCCCTATAATATCTTCTGAACAAATAGAATTTTCAATGGTTTGATTATCCACAACAGGTTCCGGATGAACTGTTACAGTATAGGTAAAAGAAGGGCCAGTACAGCCATCTGTTGTTGGAGTAACTGTATAAATTACAAATTCATCATTTGAAGTTGTGTTAATTAAATTTTGACCAACAGAAGAAACAGGAGATGATTGATTAGATTCTCCAGTAACATTACTATTATTGTCAACTGTCCAAGTGTAAGTTGTACCTGCTGGTATATAAATTCCATCCTGAGATATAAACCAATCAGGATTATTAGTAAGAGTAAAAGTTGATTCAGAGTTAGAACATACAGCAATTTCTTGATCTGTAATTTGAGCAGATGGTTTAATTGTTACTAGACCACTTACAATATATTTTGTCTGATTAGGTGATGCGCCAATATTAAATTCTAATTCAATGTCCCAGACACCAGGTTCTGCATAGCGCAAATCTAAAATACCTTTACTATTTGCTGATGTTGAAATAAGAAATGTATTGCCATCCCCTGAAAGTTTATTTTTTCTATTAATTTTTAACCCAGTAGCATTACTAGGAATCCCATTGCCACTAAACAGAAGAGTACCACTTCCATTAAAAATTTGTGGAGTAATTTGATCCAGTGAACCATAACAATATGTATTACTACCATAACTGACAGTTCCATTAACAACAGTATTAACTATACTTATAGAAGATATTGGCTTATTTAGATGTAACCCAATAATTGGTTCGTTTAAGCTACTACTATTCTTAACAAAGGAATTATTTGCAAATCCTCCAAGTGATGTTAATAGGAATAAAGTTAAAAATATACGTTTCAAATTCAAATGTGAATTCTTCATAAAATTAATTTTGGTTGCCCCTTTTTGGATATCTGAATATTTTATAATAGTTAGCATATAATGTGTTGATATGTCAATGTTGTGTAGTTTATTTAAGAATTACATTTTACGACTGTAATTGTGAAGCTTACATTAGCATCTTGATAACTATATGTAACTGTATATTCTCCAGGATCAGACACTCCTTTTAAAATTTTTCCTGTATTTGTATCAATAATTAATTCTCCTTCGCCAGTAGAATTTCTAACGTAAGA
>CAIWBA010000091.1 GCA_903910765.1 uncultured Bacteroidota bacterium | reverse complement strand
TTTGTTTTTATACGCGTTTATTTATACGCCCTTGAAAAAAATAAATTCAATCGCTGTTTTGGTGGGCGCATTTCCTGGTGCACTTCCATGTTTGATTGGCTGGGTCGCAGGCAATGACGATTTCGCTTATGCGGGTTGGGTTTTATTTTTAATTCAATTTTTATGGCAGTTCCCTCATTTTTGGGCAATTGCTTGGGTGTCTCATGCAGATTATTCGAGCGTGGGTTTTAAATTATTACCTGCAGATAAAGGTCCTACAAAATTTACTGCTTTACAATCGGTGATGTATGCAGTACTCATGATCCCTTTTGGATTTTTACCTTATTATTTAGGTTTAACTGGACAGATAAGTATGTGGATTTTATTAGTGGCAAATATTTTCATGGTGGTGCAGTGTCTAAGACTATACCAAAATATGGGCGTGCCTGCAGCGCGCCGCGTTATGTTCAGCAGCTATATTTATTTACCCATTGTATACCTTGCATTATTAGCAGATAAATTATAAAATTTATAATTATGGCAACAACACAATTACAAGAGAATACGAAGATACATCCATACAAAATGTTGTTATGGGTAGGACTTGGTAGTATTGTTATGATGTTTGCTGGTTTAACCAGTGCTTATATTGTTAAAAAAAGCCAAGCGAATTGGTTGGAATTTGATCTTCCTAATTTGTTTTGGTTTTCAACCTTGGTGATATTAGTAAGTAGTTTCACCATCCAAATGGCGGTAAAAAAGGCCAAAGCAGGTGAAATAGCCCAATATCGTGGCTTTTTATCAGTAACTGCGATATTAGGCATCACCTTTATCATTTTGCAGTTACGTGGCTTCCAGGTATTGGAATTGAACAATGTGGCATTAACGGGTGCGCGTAGTAACTCAGCAGGGTCATTCCTGTTGGTGATTACCGGCTTGCACTTATTGCACTTACTAGCTGGGGTGATTGCCCTAGTAGTAATCTCATTAAAAGCGATGGCTGCAAAATCAAGCGCAAATCAGGTGTTGTCAGTGGAATTGGCAGCTACTTATTGGCATTTTGTAGACATCCTTTGGATATACCTTTTTGTGTTCCTGAATTGGGTGGGATAACCCCTGGTTTTGTGTAACAGAATTATAAAAAAAACGGCATTTTTGATACGAATATCCTTTATAGCCGATATTTTTGCACTGAAATAGAAATTGAACATGTCAACAACAACAACCGCTTCGCCAAATGAAGCAAAATTGTGGGGAGGAGGAAAAAGTCCTTTTAACCTTGAGTACGGAAAAGTAATGATGTGGTACTTCTTAATGAGTGACGCATTTACTTTTGGCGCTTTTTTGATCTCTTATGGTACGGTTCGTTTTTCAACGAACGGATGGCCAAATTCAAATGAAGTGTTCCGTAGTTTTCCATTCGCGCCAGAAGGAGTACATGCACCATTGGTGTTTGTAAGTATCATGACTTTTATATTGATTGTGAGTTCGGTAACCATGGTGTTAGCTGTGCATGCTGGTCATAATATGGATAAAAAAGGGGTGGTTCGTAATATGATTTTAACCATCATTGGTGGTATTGCATTTTTAAGTTGTCAAGCTTGGGAGTGGAACCATTTATTTCAT
>CAIWBA010000090.1 GCA_903910765.1 uncultured Bacteroidota bacterium | reverse complement strand
CTCTGTAAATGCACAAGAACATACTGCTAGTTTAAAATACACGATTCCTTCAGATCAATTAGTAAGAGCCAAATTATCTCAATGGGGTAAAATAAAATTTGGTTTGTTAATGCATTGGGGTACGTATAGCCAATGGGGTGTTGTTGAAAGCTGGAGCTTATGTCCGGAAGATGAGGGCTGGACAGTACGAAAAGGTCCATACGCTCAGGATTGGTTTAGCTATAAGCAAGCCTATGAAAATTTACAAACTACTTTTAACCCTGTTAAATTTAATCCAGAAAAATGGGCGCTTGCTGCAAAAAATGCAGGCATGAAATATGTCGTATTTACGACCAAGCATCATGATGGGTTTAATATGTTTGATACCAAACAATCTGATTACAAAATCACTGGAACTAAATCACCATTTGCAAACAATCCAAAAGCAAACGTTGCTAAGGAAATATTTAATGCTTTTCGCGATCAAGGATTTATGACTGGGGCTTATTTTTCAAAACCAGATTGGAATACGCCTGATTATTGGTGGAAATATTTTCCTCCGAAAGATCGCAACGTATCCTATGATCCTAAAAAATATCCTGAGAAATGGGAGTCATTTAAAAAATTTACGTACAATCAAATTGAGGAGTTGATGAGCGATTATGGCAAAATCGATATTCTTTGGTTAGATGGTGGTTGGGTTCGACCGTTTAGTTCCGTAGATACTTCCGTAGAGTGGCAACGCACCATTACCCATAATCAAGATATTGATATGGCAAATATTGCGCGTATGGCTAGAACGCATCAACCAGGGTTATTGGTCGTTGACAGAACGGTGCATGGGGAATTTGAAAACTACGTTACGCCTGAACAACAGGTCCCAGCTACGTACTTACCTTACCCTTGGGAAAGTTGTATGACGCTAGGTAACTCCTGGTCATACGTGCCTAATGATCAATATAAATCATCTCGAAAAGTGATTCACTTATTAACCGAGATTGTTTCAAAAAATGGCAATTTGCTTTTAAATATTGGGCCAGGTCCTGATGGCGAGTGGGATCCAAATGCTTATGCGCGTTTAGAAGATGTTGGCAAATGGATGCAAGTGAATGGAGAGGCTATTTATGATGCAGAGGCTGATGCCGCATTGCCAGGTCAAGGTAAGTGGGTATTTACCAAAAAGCAGGATTGTATTTATGCAATCTATCAACTTGCAGATAAAGAAGCAATCAGTGAAATATATAAGCTCAATATTAATACCGTAAGCCCAATTAAAAAAATTCAAATTTTAGGAACCGATCAAAAAATAATCTTTAAACAGGTATCGAACAATTTATCCATTTTTACCCCAGTTAAAAAATTGAATGCAAACACGGAAGCATTGGTGTTTAAGATTCAATATTAGTGTAACCGTATTTGCAAAAAAACCAATGGCGGAAAAATGTGTACCTGGGGGTGGATGTTGCTAATAAAAAATACAACTTAAATAATATAGGATGAAAAATATATTAGTATTATGTACAGGCAATAGTTGCCGAAGTCAAATAGCGGATGGCTATTTAAAACACTTTGCTAAAGGAAAGGCAAATGTATATAGTGCCGGTGTTGAAACACATGGTGTAAATCCAAAAGCGATTGCAACCATGAAAGCCGATGGGATTGATATAGCTGATAATACTTCCAATAATGTTTTAGAATATAGAGATATTCCCTTTGATTTTATTATCACCGTTTGTGATAATGCAAAGGAGCGGTGTCCTTATTTTCCAAGTAATGCAATCAAATTTCATTATAATTTTCCAGATCCTGCTAAAGCAACAGGAACAGAAGATGAAATCAATAAATCTTTTGCTACTACCAGAGATTTAATCAAGAAGTATTGCGATGATTTTGTTCAGCAGCATCTTTAATTCCATTGAATAGCAAAATACAAACATGCAGTGTTTCCTACATTGGTAAGGTTGTGCAATATGTTTGATCCTAATAACACTACATCTCCTGGATTAGCCTTTTGATGATCGGTCCCAATTTGCATTTCAGCATTGCCATCTAGCATTAATATAATTTCCTCATTCACATGGGTATGCGGTTCATGACTTTTGAAACCAACGTTCAATTGGGTCACGTGTATGTCAAAACGATTTAACATGGCAGTTGGGCGATCAAAAAATTGCCTTACCCCACCTCTTTCATGCGGCTTAAATTTGATATTATCCCAAAGGGTAATAAATGATCCCCCGGCTTTTACACCTCTTTCGATGTTTATTTTCTCCCCTGCGGAATAACTTATTTCATATATCTGTAATAAGTTAGTACTGTTATTTTTGATTTGTATTTTATCGCCAGGTAACACGCACACAACTGATCCCCTGTTTAATTGTGATTTTTGGTCATTAAGTTCAATATCAGCTATGCCGGTTTTAATGATGTAAAATTTTTCTTGTTGCGATGTCACTTTCACTTCCCATTTTTTCCTTGCAGGAATACTGATACCTATCATAGTATGGCTAGCTAAAACACCCCCTTCGCCCCCGAAAATAGTTGTTTTTTGCACTTTGGTACTACTACCATTATTATTAATATCCCATTGATACACTATGGATTGTAGGCTATTTTTTTGCGCTTGTAATAGGCCTATGATTAATATTAAATAAAGTGTAAATCTGAATTTCATAGGTCAATAGTTTAATGATTTATTAATTTGCTTTTACGCCAATACTTAAACTATGTTGTTTAATTATGCGTAAATTTGTTACTGAAAATACAGGATTAGCTATGAAAAAACAAATCTTACTATTAATAACAATGTGCTTCACATTATTATTACATGCCCAATTGATTCCTTCACAAATCACTTTACCTAATGGTTGGAAATTATCACCAGTTGGTAAATCGATTACTTTGGGGGATTTACCCTTAAACATTGCCGTGAGTAAATCCGGCAATTTGTTAGCAGTGACGAATAACGGTCAAAGTACCCAAAGCATACAACTCATTGATGCTAAAACAGAAAAAGTAATTGATTCTGTTGCTATAGGAAAATCATTTTATGGTTTGCAGTTTTCAGCGGATGAAAAATATTTGTATGCTTCTGGTGGGCATGATAATATCATTATCAAATATGCAATAAAGGATAAACATTTAAATAGTACGGACACTTTTAAATTAGGGAAGCCTTGGCCTACAGCTATTGGTCCTTCAGGTATTGCATTAGATGAAAAAAGAAACTTACTATATGTCGTTACACGTGAGGATAGACAGCTTTATATTTTTGATTTGAAAACAAAACAATTTGTAAAAAAACTAGGTATTGATGGCGAAGCATATGCCTGCATTATGAATCCCAATAACAATGAACTGTATGTGAGCTGCTGGGGTTGTGACCAAGTAAATACACTTGATTTAACTACTTTAAGTTGGAAGCAATCTATTAAGGTGGGGGACAATCCAAATGAAATGTTAGTGACTCCCGATGGAAAGTATTTATATGTATGTAATTCAAATGATAATAGTGTTTCAATTATAAATTTAAAAACAAAAGCGGTCATAGAAACCTTGGATGCGGCACTTTTCCCAAATTCGCCAAGTGGTTCAACGACCAATAGCTTAGCGCTAGATGCTGTAAATAAGCGTTTGTATATTGCCAATGCAAATAACAATTGTATTGCTGTTTTTGACGTGGATGAGCCAGGCGAAAGTGTTGCTAAAGGTTTTATTCCAGTGGGTTGGTATCCAACTTCGGTACGTGTTTTAAATAATAAATTATGGGTTGCGAATGGGAAAGGTTTTTCATCAAAACCAAACCCTTTTGGTCCTTCACCAGTTAGGCCAAAGGAGGAAGTGATTAGCCATGGTGCAAGTTTTAAACCAGGAGACCAGGTTGAATATATTGGCGGATTGTTCACCGGCAGTATGAGTATTATGCCTGTTCCTACAGATAAGGATTTAATAGCTTACTCAAAGGCGGTATATAAAAATGTACCTTATTCAATTGCAAAAACAATATTAGCAGATGCAACTGCACCAGGTTTTCCGATACCCATGAAGCAAAATCAAAGTTCGCCCATCAAATATGTTTTTTATGTCATTAAGGAAAACAGAACCTATGACCAGGTATTGTCAGATATCCCGCAGGGAAATGGCGATACTAGTTTGTTATTATTTGGGAAAAATATAACCCCCAATCAGCATCATATTGCGGAGTCATTTGTTTTACTTGATAATTTTTATGTGGATGCCGAAGTGAGTGCCGATGGACATAATTGGTCCATGGGTGGCTACGCTACTGATTATTTAGAAAAAACATGGCCAAGTAGTTATGGGGGTCATGGCGGCACTTATGGTGGCGAAGGAGAAAGAGAAATTGCCAATAATAAAAATGGTTTTATTTGGAATCAGTGCTATCGTAATGGGGTTAGTTATAGAAGTTATGGTGAATTTGTATCTGCTGGTAAACCTACGCTTTCAATTTTGAAAGACCATTATTCTACTAAGTATCCAAGCTATAATTTAGCAATTACAGATGCGTATCGTGTTCAGGTTTGGAAAAAAGAGTTTGATTCTTTATTAGCAATAAATAAAGTACCGCAGTTCAACACCGTACGTTTAGGAAATGACCATACTGAAGGTTTACGATTAGGTAGACCAACGCCGTATGCGCATGTTGCTGATAATGATTACGCAGTTGGTTTATTTATTGAAGCATTAGCCAAAAGTCCTATCTGGAATGAGACTGCTGTTTTTATTTTGGAAGATGATGCGCAAAATGGGTCGGATCATGTTGATGCACATCGTAGTCCTGCGTATGTTGCAGGGGGCTTTGTGAAGCGTAATTTTGTTGATCATACCCCTTACACCACTACTTCTATGTTAAGAACCATGGAGCTTATTTTAGGGATTCCGCCTATGACACAATATGATGCTGCAGCAACGCCCATGTGGAAATGTTTCGATTCAACTGCAAAGCCATTTGTATTTTCAGCGATTACTCCTAAAATAAATACGAAGGAAGTGAATACTGCGCGCAATGAATGGCAACAAAGGTCAGAGAAATTAAATTTTGTTGTGGAGGATAGCAATAATGATTTTGAATTTAATAAAATATTGTGGCATGGGTTAAAAGGAAATATTCCTTACCCTGCACCGCGTCGTGCAGCTTTTGTAACCCCAACTGAAAAAGATTAGTTGATTTATTTTTGTTGGAAGCAATCATGCCTATGAATATTAAAATTATTAAAAATAGATCTGATATTGGCGCGGGTACGCGCGGTTCAGATATAGGTATAGATGCAATTGAAATTGCTGCTATCAATCATAATAATGATTTTTTTCATCGATATCATTAT
>CAIWBA010000089.1 GCA_903910765.1 uncultured Bacteroidota bacterium | reverse complement strand
TAACTTTTTTGGTATTCCAGCTACAGGCAAAAAAGTGGATGTGATAGGTTGTACGATTGCTACAATCGTAGATGGTAAAATTACAGAAGAACAAGATTTCTTTGATAACTTGGAATTTTTTAGACAGCTTGGATTAATGCCACGCTAAATTTAATACGACAATTACAAGTAAAGGCCATCTATAATTAGGTGGCTTTTTTTTATTTTTCTATTTCAGCAAGGCCTTTGATATATGACGAAGGGGTTACGCCTTTCCTTTCCTTAAACGCATCTATAAATTTTGATCTTGATACAAAACCTGCATTAATTGAAATAGCCTCAATAGTAATATCCTTTGCTTTGCCTTGTTCAATTATTTGACATACATAATTAATTCGTTGATCATTTTTCCATTCCCCAAAAGTTTTAGAAAGAATTTTATTAAAATAGTTGGATAAAATACGCTCTGAAATTTTTAAATCAAATGACATTTGAGAAAGTGAAAACCCTTGTTTAATAAATGGAAGTGTTTCTAGGTAAGGCTTTAATGTGATATCTAAATTTTCCGAAATGGAAGTTATAGTATCTTTTTTAGCAATAATTAATTTTATCTCATCAATAATTCCCTCCTTCTCTTTAATAACTTCATAAGAAATATTTCCATATAATATTTTTGGAAATAAAAAAAGAATAAAATTTTGAATAACAAATGCGCCACCGCAAATTCTAAAAAAATATAACTCAGAAAATAAATCAGTTCCTTGTATACCCAATATGCTAAACTTATGATATAGTGTCGCCATGTGACCCAAACTATTAGAAGCAATTAAAAGCTGAATAATGATGAGTATATTTATCCACCGATTTATGATCAAATGATTCGTAGGAACAATTCCGTAGGTATTGATTATTTTTTTAGTAGAATGCCTAAAATAAAAAAAAGAAAAAATGGCGTAAATAATTAAATGGACTGACCTAGAGTATAGTATAAATTCAAAACTGATAAAATAAAAATTAAGCGTATAATTTTCGGTAATTTTTACAATTTGATGCGCAATTTCAAATTTTTTAGAAAAGGGTAAGCTTGTATAAGGTAAGGTGGCAAGTAAAATTAAAAAGGCGGGAATAAAATGCAGCCAGTCGGTTTTTTTAAAATTTTTATTGTCTGAAATTGTCGTTCTTACATAAATAAATAACAAGGGCCCTATAATATAGGATAAGGGTAAAAAATGAACAAAGAAGATGGCCTCCCAAAATTGATTATTTGAAAAATGTAACCCAAAATAGACCAGTACAATTAGGTTGCAGCATAAAAAGAATAGGGCTAAAAATATATTGGACCTGTTTAACGCGCTTAGATAATATACTAAGATAAAAGAAGTGAAAAATCCGAAAATTGGCGCCAAAATTTCCATAAATCAATGATTTATAACAGATTGAGTACGAAAGATAAGGGAAAATATACAAAATTTATATATTGACCCTAATTTATAAATGTGGGGAATGTCTGTTCCAATTTCCGAATATGGAACAATTCGCAGCTAAATGGATAGCTACAACCTAAGTTGCTATGAACTTCTTTTGATGTAATATATTTCCATCTACACTATAATGTGTGAATTGAATATTCGGTACTTCATTTAATCTCTGGGTTTGGATATTTAAAAAGCCACCCACTATGTTTAAATATTCATGCTCCGGGTAAACCTCCTCCTTTTTCCAACCACCCGCATGTTCGTCACTTGCAGGGCCACAAGCAAATTCATAAGTGCCTGTTTTTAAGTGCTTTGAAACATATTGCCAATGTCGATCACCACAAACCACAAATGTATTTTTATCGCCTTGGATAAATCCTCGAATTTCATCCCCCTCAAACCTAAAATTGGAGTTGGCGTGGTTATCTTTTTTTTGAGGTCGATCGGGACCAATGATTGGCGTAGGAGAAATTAATATTTTAAATGTTGCATCCGATAATTTATAGGTTTCCTTAAACCAAGCCATCTGTTCCTTACCCCAAATTGTTTTATTTGGACCGTCAGGCATTTCATTGGGCATACGGTAATCGCGTCCATCAAATAACCAAATTTGCACATCCTTACCCCACCTAAATGTTCGATATGATTTTTCACTATGTGGTACTTGCTGTTTAAACAAAGCTGCGCCTTGATTAAAGGTAAAGTCCCCCATGAACTTTGTTTTAGTAGCGGAGTGACAATCATTCATCCAAGTATCATGATCATCCTTCATAAAATAGCAAGGTGTATTTTGATAAAATGCAACATTATTCGAAAGGCTATTCATTTTTTGCCAGTTCCATTTTGCAAGATCTAAATTTTTTGCAACTTGATCATGGTATAAAACATCCCCTGTGTGTACTAAAAATTGTGAATGCAATTTTTGCATTTCCTTAAATATCTTAAACCCACCATTCTTTGGATCATCTTGGTGTGTATACTCATGGCAGGTAGTTACCATAAAATTAATAGGATCCGAATTTTCAGTTTTGGGTGCAGTACTAAAGCTACCCGCCATAATTTTAATGCCTTTACTATTTGTTTTGCCTAACACATTTATCTCATACTTGGTATTAGATTCAAGATGGTAAAGATTAAATTGGGTGGCATAATCAGTTTCAGATTCAACTTGCACCCACTTTGTCGTTTGCCATTCTTTGGTTCCTATGGCACGATATTTTACACTTATTTGACCAGCAACACCAGGCACTGCGCCATCTAATGTATTCAAAGTATTTCCTTCAGGCATGACTACTTTAACATTTTTGTCTGGCCTACCCATTTTATATTTTTTGTCAAAATAAGATACATCATGCCACTCGTTAACTGCGTCATCCCAATACAGAATCGCTGGATGAATACCTGAATCTTTTACGCGTGTTTGATTCGCTGTAAGCCGCGCCCATACAACAGCTGATGTAGGCGTAATTTCACCAATTTTTATACCAGTGGTGAAATAAGGCGTATCTAAAATTGATAAGTTTTTCATTGCGGGAAATGCCGCCATCATTCCAACCGAACTTTGAATAATAAACTTTCTTCTTTTCATATGGCTATAAAATGTGTATCTATATAATTAATTAAGCTTGCTTAATAATTTAATTTATACTGCCGCTGATTTTTTATTTTACTTAGTTTTTATAAATTTTTTATAATTTATAAATAAAACAATTAAGATAATGATTAACCCAAAAAACTCCCTTGACTCCTCAATCCAAGGTTGCTCGGCCTTCATGGTAGCTGCAATATTTGCAGCATTATGAAAACGCATCCAATCTATTACCCCATTTTGATCTAATAATTTATATGCTGCATAAAGACTGAAAAAAATAAACCCACCGATATATGCATTTTTATTAAATTTTTCACGTGCTGCTAAAAAACAGAGTGCTGCTGGATAAAGATAAATAGGTATCCATAAATAAGGATCTGGGTCATTATATTGCACTGCAGCAAATGATATAAAAATTAGGACAAATAAATAATTGAATAGTTTCATATAAAATATTTTATGTAACGAATTTTTCTAATGTAATAACCGCATTGGCTAATCATAAAAGTCAATAATAACAAGCAGTACGGACATTTTATATGACGCCTTATTTACATAAGCAATTTAGGACAATTTAGAGGATTTCAGATGGCCTAAAGCTATAAATATGATGAAATACATTTTAAAAATCTTGTATATTAGTAGCATTAAAACAATTATATTTGATATTGAAGCTTAAAATTAAAAACCAAATGAAAAAAGCAAAATTGCTGTTAGCCATTTTTGGACTATCCATGCTAACATTTCATTGTATTGCTCAAAATAGTATTACAAAAAACCCTATAAAAATTGGTGAATTTTTGGTGGCTAGATCCGATTTAAAAATGCAAATGAAATGGGCCGATTCCAGAAAAGCTTGCGAAAAATTAAAAGATGGTTGGCGACTTCCAAATAGAGCAGAACTGAATATATTATACGAAAATAAAAATAAGATCCCAGGCTTAAATGGTAAATACTACTGGACCATTGAACAAAGTATTGAGAACCATGCTTGGCTTCAATTTTTTAATGATGGCACGCAAGATGATTATCTTAAATATACAAAGTGTTGGGTACGTCCTGTAAAGAGTATTGAGTGATTTATCTAAATAAAATTACTGATCCTGTTTTTTTACTGTTTTTCAATTCCTGTGTCAATGGATCTATATAGCTATACGCTAAAAAATAACTATACCCATCCATCTCCTGCAATATACCACTTGGATCGCGTCCATCCCAACCTT
>CAIWBA010000088.1 GCA_903910765.1 uncultured Bacteroidota bacterium | reverse complement strand
TATATAAACCCACTGAATTTTTCTTCATTCGCTTTTACCTCTCGCATATTGGTTTCCCTGTCTCTTGGAACAGGCGCAATTTGAATAAACGTATCCAACATTTCCTTTACACCGAAATTGTTTACTGCGGACCCAAAAAATACAGGAGCAATTTTACCTTCTAAATATTCACTTGCATTGAGTGCACCATAAACACCATCGATTAACTCCACATCTTCACGCAACACTGCAGCATCCCTTTCGCCAATTTTTTCCTGCAATACTTGACTTGCTAAATCTTGAATCGCAACAATATCTTCCTCTTCCGCTTTTGTACTTGCTGCAAACAACCTTAAATTTTTATCATGTAAATTATATACCCCCTTAAATTCCTTACCACTATTAATGGGCCAAGTCATTGGATGTAGCGATAATTTTAATTCATTTTCTAATTCCTCCAATAAGTCAAAACGATTTTTGCCATCTCGATCCATCTTATTAATAAAAACAATCACTGGCGTTGTACGCATACGACACACTTCCATTAAACGCCTCGTTTGCGGCTCAACCCCATTCACACTATCAATCACCAATATAACACTATCAACTGCAGTTAAAGTTCGATAAGTATCTTCCGCAAAATCCTTGTGTCCCGGTGTATCCAATAAATTAATTAAAATATTCTGATACTCAAATGACATTACCGAAGTTGCCACCGAGATACCTCTTTGTCTTTCAATCTCCATAAAATCCGAAGTCGCATGCTTCTTTATCTTATTACTCTTAACTGCCCCTGCTGTTTGAATGGCACCACCAAACAACAACAACTTTTCAGTCAAAGTAGTTTTACCTGCATCCGGGTGAGAGATAATGGCGAATGTTTTTCGCCTGTTAATTTCCTTTTCGTACTTCATGCTATTTGCAATGTTGCATTATCTGCAACTTTTTTCTTAATATTTCCTTTTGCCAATGATTAAAAAATGGCTCGCATTCAAACTGTTTGAATTACGAGCCATTGGTATATTTTTTGTCTAGTTAGATATCAATTGCTTCACCATATGCTGCAGCAACTGCCTCTTTCAATCCTTCACTCATGGTTGGGTGCGGATGAATTGCATTTAAAATTTCATGCGCTGTTGTTTCCAACTTACGTGCTACTACTGCTTCAGCAATCATTTCAGTAACATTCATTCCAATCATATGGCAGCCTAAAAATTCACCATACTTTGCATCAAATATTACTTTCACAAAACCTTCCGTTGCACCTGATGCACTTGCTTTTCCACTAGCCATGAATGGAAACTTACCTACTTTAATTTCGTAGCCTGCTTCCTTTGCTGCTTTTTCAGTATACCCCACACTGGATATTTCAGGAATACAATAGGTACAACCTGGAACATTATTATAATCAATTCCTTCTGGTAAATGTGCGTGCTTTTTTTCTTGGTAAGCAATATGCTCTGCTGCGTTAATACCTTCCTTCGCTGCCACATGCGCTAATGCTTGACCAGGAGAACAATCACCAATGGCATAAATACCTGCTACACTTGTTTGTTGAAATTTATCTACAATGACACGGCCCTTGTCTGCTTTAATGCCATTTTGCTCTAATCCAATATTTTCAATGTTAGATACCACACCCACTGCACTTAAAACAATATCCGCTTCTAAGGTGACAAAAGATCCGTCAAGTTGTTTCACTTTTGCTTTCACCAATGCACCTGAAGTATCCAAGGATTCAACAGAAGCATTTGTCATAATTTCAATTCCTTGTTTGCGATATTGCTTTTCTAATTCTCTTGAAATATCCTCATCTTCCACAGGAACAATTCTTGGTAAAAATTCAACAATGGTCACTTTGGTTCCCATGCTATTATATACATAAGCAAACTCAACACCTATCGCACCGCTTCCAACAATAATCATGCTTTTTGGTTGCGTTGGCAATACCATTGCTTCACGATACCCAATTACTTTTTTACCATCTTGTTTTAAGTTGGGTAATTCACGACTACGGCCACCTGTTGCAATGATGATATATTTAGTTTCAATGATTTGTATTTTACCATCTGCATCTTTTACTTCTACTTTCCCTTTTGCCATCACCTTCCCATAACCCATTATCACATCAATCTTATTCTTCTTCATCAAAAATTGAACGCCCTTACTCATTTTGTCTGCTACCCCACGGCTACGCTTGATCACTGCGCCAAAATCATGGTTTACTCCAGTAGTGGTAATCCCATAATTCGCACTATGCTTTACATAATCATATACCTGTGCACTTTTTATTAAAGCTTTGGTAGGAATACATCCCCAGTTCAAACAAACACCCCCCAAACTTTCCTTTTCAATAATAGCTACTTTTAAGCCTAATTGAGAAGCACGAATGGCTGCAGGATAACCCCCAGGACCACTACCAATAACAATT
>CAIWBA010000087.1 GCA_903910765.1 uncultured Bacteroidota bacterium | reverse complement strand
TGTCATGTATCTAACACCACGCGCATAAAAAGTATCCAACCTGTTAATATCATCTTCAATCATATGACCACCTTCCACACCATACTGCGCAATAAACTTATTTTCCTTCAACGCTTTTTGAATTTCTTTCCAAGTTTTTGCAACTACCATTTTATCAGGGTTTCTAGCTGCAACAGCATCTATGGTATCCATTTCACGCATCGCCCAAGCATAGGGATTTACTTTTTCACCGTCACACCAAATGGAAAATAATTGATAATCAACACCGCCTTGCTTAAATCGGGCTAAATCAGAATGATTTATTCCTTTTAAGTCCTGATCTAGGCTTACTTTTTTCTCGATACAAGCAGTAACACAGTCATTATGAGCGTCAACAAGTACTGATTTGAAATGAATCGCCTGCGCACTTGCACTAGCTGAAACGAGGAGTAAAAGGACGGCTAAATATTTCATACAATAGGATTGTTTTAATTGACAACTAAAATAACTATTTTTGCCCACAGAAAAACGACTATGTTAGATAAATTAGAAGCCATACAAGCTAGGTTTGAACAAGTGGGCGTGGCTTTGACCAACCCTGAGATCATTAATAACCAATCGGAGTTTGGTAAAATGAGCAAGGAGTACCGCGCTTTGGAAAAAATCATGCAACCTTTTGAGCGTTATAAAAGAGTTTTAGCAGATCATCAATTTGCCAAAGAGAGCTTAAATGGGGATGATCCTGAGATGCGTGAGCTAGGTAAACTTGAATTGCCAGCATTAGAGGAGGAAAAAATACAATTAGAGAAGGACTTAACTAAATTATTAATACCTAAGGATCCGCAGGATGATAAAAATGCAATTATAGAATTAAGGGCGGGCACTGGTGGAGACGAAGCAAGTTTGTTCGTAGGTGATTTATTAACCATGTATACAAGGTATTGTCAAAAGAAAGGATGGAAAGTAGCTATTGCAAGTGAAAGTGAAGGAACGGTGGGTGGTTATAAGGAAGTAATATTAGAAGTAGCAGGTGAAGATGTTTATGGCACCATGAAATTTGAAAGTGGCGTGCACCGTGTACAACGTGTTCCAAGTACGGAGACGCAAGGAAGGGTGCATACATCGGCTGCAACTGTTGCGGTAATGCCGGAAGCGGAAGAGGTTGATTTTGTATTGAATCCTGCAGATGTAAAAATGGAAACTTCACGAAGTGGGGGTGCAGGTGGACAAAACGTAAATAAAGTAGAGACGAAAGTAATGTTAACGCATATTCCAACAGGCACGGTGATTATTTGTCAAACAGAAAGATCGCAGTTAGGCAATAGAGAAAAAGCCATGGGCATGATGCGTACAAAATTATTTGAAGAGCAAGTGCGCAAGCAAGAGGATGAAATTTCTCGTCATCGTAAAACATTGGTGAGCACCGGTGATCGTAGTGCAAAAATCAGAACTTATAATTGGCCACAAGGCAGGGTGACAGACCATAGAGTAGGGGTCACCTCTTATAATTTAGATGCAGTGATTAATGGAGAGATTGAAGAATTTATTGAAGCACTTCAAGTTGCAGAGAATGCAGAGAAAATGTTGGTGCAAAATTAATTTGTTCCAGCAATACTTTTTTCCCAATCCCAAGCAGTGCGCATCATATCTTCTAAGGAGTATTTAATTTCCCAACCTAATTTTTTAACAGCATAATCGTTGTTGGCGTAGATGGCTACAATATCTCCTGCGCGCCTTGGTCCTATTTGATAATTAAGTGCAAGTCCAGATATTTTTTCAAATGCTTTGATGGCTTCAAGAACGGTAATGCCATTGCCAGTACCCAAATTAAAAATTTCACAACTTTTAGGTTGGTTGTTTTTTATTGAATATTGTAATGCTAATGTATGGGCACGTGCAATATCACAAACATGTATATAATCACGAATACAACTACCATCGCGTGTATCATAGTCGTCGCCATACACTTGCATCGTAGCTAATTTTCCGATGGCTGTTTGTGTAATGGCAGGTACTAAATTTTGAGGACGACCAATGGGTAATTCTCCAATCGCAGTGGACGGATGCGCGCCTACTGGATTAAAATAACGCAATAAAATCGTAGATAAGGGTGCAACAAATGCGGTATCCTTAATAATGCTTTCGCCCATTTGCTTGGTAGCACCATAAGGCGAAGCGGCTGGTTGTAATGGGGTTTGTTCCGTAACTGGTATGGAATCAGGATTACCGTATACTGTACAAGAGGAAGAAAAAATAAAATGCATTGCATTATACTTAACTGCCAATTTTAATAAGTTCACTAAGGAGAAAATGTTATTCTCGTAATAGGCCAAAGGCATTTCTACGGATTCACCCACCGCTTTATATGCTGCGAAATGTATGACGCCTGTGATGTCTGGGTTTTCTGTAAAGATGGATTCAGCTGCTTGTGCATTGGTCAAGTCAATATTGTAGTTCTTAACTTTTTTGCCAGTAATTTTTTCAATACCTGCTAATGAATTTTCGGATGACCTTGATAAATTATCAACTGAAATGACATTAAAGCCATTTTCAATTAAATCTACAATGGTATGTGCGCCAATATAACCACAACCACCTGTCACCAAAATTGTTTGCATGTTGAAAATTTAGTATACAAAGTAACGGAAAATATCCTTAAGACATCGAGTTGGGCAAGGTAAAACCTACGGTTGTGCCCACATTTACAGTACTTCTGATGTGCATGGTTTCCTGATGTGCTTCTAATATGTGTTTGCAGATGGCAAGTCCTAGGCCGGTGCCACCAATATCTCTGCTTCTTGCATCGTCTGTTCTATAAAAACGCTCGGACAATCTTGGGATATGTTCTTCCGCAATACCAATCCCATCATCGCTTATTTCAATCAGCACTTTACCATCTTCCAATTTATATACGCTCGCAATAATTTGGCCATCTATTTTTCCATACTTTGCCGCATTGGAAAATATATTTACCAAAACCTGGTAAATTTTATTTTTATCAGCAAATACAGTGGTGGGTGATTCACTTCCTTTTTTAAAATGGAATTGAATATTTTTTTTAAGTCCCTTCACGCTTAAATTTTGCGCTACTTCATTGATTAAATCCTGTATGATAAAGGAATGTTTTAATATGGGGTCCTTACTTATTTCTAAATTAGTAATGGTATCAACATCGTTTAATAACTGCACCAATCGCAATACATTGGCTTGCGCTTGATGAATAAATTTATCTCTTTGTGCAGGATTGTCAATGTCACCATCACTTAATAATTCAAGGTAACCTTGGATCGCAAATATGGGTGTTTTAATTTCGTGCGATAAATTTTGTAAAAATTCTTTTCTAAATTCTTCGTTGGATTGAAGTGTCGCAATTTCATTTGCTTTTTGAGCGGCCCATGCTTCCACATCTTCTCTTACTTCATCCATTCCTTTTTTAGGAAGTATATATTTCTGGTAAGCTTCTTCGCGTTTTGTTGCTTTTGTTTGTGCGATTAATTTGTAAATCAATTTTATTTTCCGGTAAACAAAGAAATCTAAAATTTGATGAATTAACAAGTAAGCAAAAATAAAGCTGCTAAAAAAATAACCGACCCAATAACGCCAATCATGGATGAATAAAAAAACACTGGTCGCGATAATAACAGAAAGAAGTAGCGCAGTTAGTGCTGCTAATTGTTTGGGCGATAAATTTTTTTGTTTAAACATGAACCTGTGCCTTTTTATAGGCGAATACGAAGGTATCTATTTTGTTACTAATAATCGAATTTGTAACCCACCCCTTTCACAGTGGTAATACAATCAATACCTAGTTTCGCTCTTATCTTACGAATATGTACATCAATGGTACGATCACCTACGATAACATCATTGCCCCAAACTTGGGAAAGTATTTCGTTTCTTAAAAATACTCGGCCTTTTTGCGCGGCCAATAAATATAAAAGTTCAAATTCTTTTTTAGCTAAAACATATTGCACCCCATTTAAGGATGTTCTGTATTGTGCAGGATCAATG
>CAIWBA010000086.1 GCA_903910765.1 uncultured Bacteroidota bacterium | reverse complement strand
GCGACCCCATTTATAATTGGCTTGGATAAAACAGTACTGCTTGATTCCTTTGCTTTAATTAGCTTAGTTGGATTTTTTGCGACAATAACGCTTGTTGTTTTATTTGCAGAAGCTAATGGAATAGGGGTTTTCGTATTTTTTGCAATTGTATTATTTGCGCCAGTTTTTACTACCGGATTTGCTATTTTTTTTATTAGCCCTTCTTTTTCTAAATATACTTTTCCGCCCCCACAATCTCTAGTGCCTTTTTCATTATTGGAAATATAAGTGCCTTGCAAAATTCCTCTGCCGCGATTATTGGTAAAGGTTAAAAAATTCATCATCAAACAAGCTTGCATCTCTCCAACAATATTGATATCCTCAAACTTTGTTTCATTAATGCTTACTAGTTTTGTATTTACAGAATAAAAACCGGTGGCAATTGCTTTTGCTGAAAAATTACCGGCTAAGTTGGTGTAAGTAACCACACTAAGTTCGTGGTTTTCATTTTCTATAATTTCAACTTCGTAAACATATAAGCGTGATTCAGGGTCATTATTAGGGATAAAGTAGCCCTTCCATTTACCAGATAATTCTTGCGCATGCAAGGGGCTAAATTGGACTAGGGCGAGCATTAAAAATAATAAGCTTCTCATATTACAAAGCTATGTATAAAATATGAACCGCATTTGTTACCTTTGTCATCTTATATTATATACAAAAATATGGTTCAGATTCAATTTCCAGATGGTGCAGTTCGTCCTTATGAAAAAGGGATTACTGCTTTAGGTATTGCAAAGTCGATTAGTGAGGGCTTGGCTAAGAAAGTTTTAGCAGCTTCGGTAAACGGAGAGGTTTATGACGCCACGCGACCTATTGAAACAGATGCGGCTTTAAAATTATTAACCTGGGATGACGCTGATGGTAAAAATACATTTTGGCATTCTTCTGCGCATTTATTAGCAGAGGCGGTTGAGATGCAATTTCCAGGGGCTAAATTTTGGGTGGGACCGGCACTTGAAAAAGGTTTTTATTATGACATTGATTTAGGCGATAAAACAATTAGAGAAGAAGATGTGATTTTGCTTGAAAAAAAGATGAATGAATTAGCAAAGCAAGCCAATGCATATGTAAGAAAGGAAATGTCTAAGGCAGAAGCAATTGCTTATTTCACAGAAAAAAACGATGAATACAAATTAGATTTATTGTCTGGATTAGAAGACGGTAAAATTACTTTTTATACGCAAGGTGCATTTACAGATTTATGTCGCGGACCGCATATCCCAAATACGGGTGCAATTAAAGCGATAAAAATAACCAATATTGCAGGTGCGTTTTGGAAAGGAGATGAAAAAAATAAAATGTTGACAAGGGTATATGGAATCACTTTCCCGAATCAAAAAGAATTGGATGAATATTTATTATTGTTAGAAGAAGCGAAAAAAAGAGACCACAGAAAATTAGGAAAAGAATTAGGCATTTATACCATGGATGATGATGTAGGGCCAGGGCTTCCATTATGGATGCCGAATGGTACCATCATTATTGAAGAATTAGAAGGCTTAGCAAAAGAAACGGAAGAAGCCGCAGGGTATAAGCGTGTAGTAACACCGCATATCGCCAAGGAAAGTATGTACATTAAAAGTGGACATTTACCTTATTATGAGGACAGTATGTTCCCGCCGATGGAATTAGATGGTACTAAGTATTATTTAAAAGCAATGAATTGTCCGCATCACCATAAAATTTTTGATGCTGAACCAAAGAGTTATAAGGATATGCCAATGCGTTTGGCAGAATATGGTACCTGTTATAGATACGAGCAAAGTGGGGAGTTGTTTGGATTAATGCGCGTTCGTTGTCTGCACATGAATGATGCGCATATCTATTGTACAAAGGAACAATTTGCACAGGAGTTTAGAGCGGTGAATGAAATGTATTTAAAGTATTTTAAAATTTTTGGTATTGAAAAATATGTGATGCGATTAAGTTTGCATGATCCAAAAAAATTAGGACAAAAATATATTAATGAACCTGAGTTGTGGTTGGAAACAGAAGCGATGGTTCGTGCGGTATTAATTGAAACAGGAACGCCATTTGTGGAAGTACAAGATGAAGGTGCTTTTTATGGACCAAAGATTGATGTACAAATATGGAGCATCATTGGCCGTGAATTTACTTTGGCAACCAATCAAGTTGATTTTGCGCAAGGCAAGCGTTTCAATTTGAATTTCACCAATAAGGACAATGAGCCTGAAACACCATTAATTATACATCGTGCTCCTTTGGGAACACATGAGCGATTTATTGGATTTTTATTAGAACATTATGCTGGTAAATTCCCAGTATGGTTGGCGCCAATGCAAGTGAAAATTTTACCGATCAGTGATAAGTTTATGCCCTATGCTGAAACCGTGTTAGAGGAATTAAAAAAAGCCGGTGTGCGTGTGGCAATTGACGACCGCAATGAAAAAATTGGCAAAAAAATCAGAGACACCGAAATTATGAAAGTCCCTTACATGTTAGTCATTGGAGAAAAAGAGGTGGCTGAAAATAAATTATCAGTGCGTCGACAAGGAAAGGGTGATATGGGGATGTTGGACAAATCAGCATTTTTAGCGCAGGTGGTGGATGAAATTGCGCAAAGATTGGCGCCGGCAGAATAAAAATTGTGTATTTTTAAAAAAAATAAGAATAAGAGGTCATATCAGAACAATGACTATCTTTACTAACTTAAACAACGTTTTAATAATTAATGGCATTACCGAACAGAGGACCCAGATTTAACCCCAGGTTTCAAAGACAACAAGAACCAGAACATCGTATTAATGATCGTATTCGTGTTCCCCAAATTAGATTAGTTGGTGATAATATCACAGTGGGTGTATATAATACCCAGGAAGCGCTGAAAATAGCGGCTGATCAAGGTTTGGACCTAGTGGAGATTTCTCCAACGGCTGATCCCCCAGTATGTAAAGTCATTGATTATAAGAAGTTTCTTTACGAGAAGAAGCGTAAGGAGAAGGAAATGAAAGCGAACTCAAAACAATCTGAGATTAAAGAGATTCGTTTTACGCCAGGAACGGATGACCATGATTTTGATTTTAAAGCAAAACACGCCGAGAAGTTTTTACAGGATGGAAATAAGGTAAAAGCCTATGTGCAATTTAAAGGTCGTGCTATCATGTTTCAGGACAGAGGGCAATTGTTATTGTTGAAATTCGCAGAACGTTTAGCGGAGGCAGGCACTTTGGAAAGTATGCCAAAGTTGGAGGGTAAAAGAATGTTCGCCATTTTTCAACCAAAAGCAGGCGGTAAAAAGAAGGCTACAAGCTAGTTAAATAGCTGATTATCAATATATTTACACAGTGAGTCATTCATTCAAATTGAGTGGCTCATTTTTTTTGCCATCTCACCATTCTAATGTACCTTCGCCATCCATTTCCCACAAGGCTCAACAAGTGTCTCGCCCGTGCAAGACCGCCAGTAGGGAGTAATCTATAAGATTATATAATGCCAAAAGTAAAAACTAACTCGAGCGCAAAAAAGCGTTTTAAAGTTACTGGAACAGGTGAAATCACCTTCCAAAAAGCCTTCAAAAGACACATTCTTACAAAAAAATCCACAAAGCGTAAAAGAGCGATGAGGAAAAAAGGTTTGGTAGCTTCTACCAACAAGGACTTTGTGCTTCGTCTTTTAAGATTAAAAGGGTAGTATCCGATTAATTCTCAGTGAGTAAAAACATTTAAATTAACCGAATCCGAATTACATCTTATTAGATAAACAGGGTTCAAAAAAATATTAACTATGCCACGTTCAAAAAATGCCGTTGCATCTAGAGCAAGAAGAAAAAAGATTTTAGATCAAGCAAAAGGTTTCTATGGTAAGCGTAAAAACGTATATACCGTTGCCAAAAACGTATTAGAGAAAGGTTTAACTTATGCATTCGTAAGTCGTAAAATTAAAAAGCGTGAGTACCGTACTTTATGGATTGCGCGTATTAATGCCGCAGTTCGTGAGGAAGGACTTACTTATAGCCAATTCATTAACTTGTTAGCTAAGAAAGGTTCTGATTTGAACCGTAAAGTATTAGCTGACTTAGCAATGAATGAGCCAGAGACTTTCAAAAAGATTGTACAATCAGTTAAGTAGTTTTTTCTTAATGATATTTTAAGCCCCCTCCGATAACTCGGAGGGGGCTTATTTTTTTCGCCTTTTATAAAATATAAAGGCTCAAAAACTTATCTCTTATGATTTTTAAGCCCCCTCCGATAACTCGGAGGGGGCTTTGGTTTACCGCCAACTTGCTCCGGGCAATTTACTCTCAAAAATCAAGCGAATATCCGTTCAAAGAACTATTTTTGTTTCCTGAATTTTAACCCATAAACAATTGCGTAAGAAATGAACAATACCTACACTTCCTTAGTGAATCAAACATTCCATTTTCCGCAAGAAGGATTTGAAGTGGATGATAATGGTTATTTACAATTTAACGGGTTGGATTTAAAAGAAATTATTGAAAAACACGGGACGCCTTTAAAGTTAACTTACTTGCCAAAAATTGGCATGCAAATAAAAAAAGCAAAGCAAATGTTTGCTGCTGCTTTCAAAAAACACAAATACACTGGGGAATATTTTTATTGTTACTGTACTAAAAGTTCTCATTTTTCTTTTATTGTGGAAGAAGCATTGAAACACAATGTACATTTAGAAACTTCATTCGCATATGATATTGATATCATCAACAGATTGTATCAACGTCGAAAAATAACCAAGGATATATTTATTATTTGCAATGGCTACAAGCAAAAGCAGTACACGAGTCGTATTTCAAAACTAATCAACACCGGATTCAAAAATGTGATCCCGGTTTTAGATAATGTGGAGGAGCTACAATTTTACAAACGTAATACCAAACAGCCTTTCAAGCTAGGCATTAGAGTAGCTTCAGAGGAAGAGCCAAGCTTTCCTTTTTATACCTCTCGTTTAGGTATTAGGGCCAAAGATATTTTAGAATTTTATGTGGATGAGATTGAGGGATATGAAGATAAGTTCCAATTAAAAATGTTGCACATCTTTTTAAACAAAGGCATCAAGGATGATATTTATTATTGGTCAGAGTTGAATAAGATTATCAATTTGTATTGTCAACTTAAAAAAATATGTCCTGAATTAGATTCAATTAATATTGGAGGTGGATTCCCAATCAAGCATTCATTAGGATTTGAATATGATTATCAATTCATGATTAATGAAATTGTTTCCAATATTAAAAAAGCATGTAACAAGGCAAAAGTGCCCATGCCAAATATATATACGGAGTTTGGTAGTTTCACTGTAGGGGAGAGCATGGCACATATATATAAGGTGCTAGCGCAAAAAAAGCAAAACGATCGAGAGTGTTGGTATATGATTGATTCTTCCTTCATTACCACTTTGCCAGATACTTGGGGTATTGGTGAAAAGTTTTTGATGTTGCCAGTGAATAAATGGGAGAATGATTATCAGAGAGTTGTATTGGGTGGGTTAACATGTGATAGTCATGATTATTATGATTCCGAAGAACATATCAATGAAGTGTTCCTTCCAAAGTTAAAGAACGATTTAAAGGAGGATAAGATCGAAGAAAATAATGAGCCACTCTATGTTGGATTTTTCCATACAGGTGCATATCAAGATCAAATTAGCGGTTACGGAGGTATTAAACATTGTTTGATCCCGTCGCCTAAGCATGTGATTGTCGAAAAAGATCCCAAAACAGGTAAGCTGGTGGACTGGGTTTACGCCAAGGAACAATCAGCGCAAAGCATGCTTAAGATCCTCGGATATCTTCGCTAAAAGCCATAAATTAAGCCTAATTATACCATTTTTGGCCGTTTAAACGGATGTTATCTTATTATTAAGTGCCAAAATGTCTCGAAAACAAATTTGTAGGGGATTTTTAAAATCCCTAATTTTGGTACAAATAGTAGAAGATATGTACCCTGAAGAGATTGTATTACCAATGAAAGCAGAATTAGTTGATAATGGATTTGATGATTTAACAACTGCTGCTGAAGTTGAAACTGCAATAAATAATCAAGGAACAACATTGGTGGTTATAAATTCAGTTTGTGGTTGTGCTGCTGGTGCTTGTCGACCAGGTGTTTTAATGGCAGTCGCAAATGCAACGAGTAAACCAACAAAAATTACTACTGTTTTTGCAGGATTCGATATAGAAGCGGTTAATAAAGTAAGACAAATGCACTTACCTTATCCTGCATCTTCCCCTGCAATTGCATTATTCAAAGATGGTCAATTGGTAAATTTTATCGAGAGACATCAAATTGAAGGAAGACCGGCTCAAGTGATCGCACAACATTTAATTAGTGTTTTTCAAGAACATTGTAATTAATAAAAATATTAAATGGTTTTTGTTTTTAGATGGGTTAGTAAATACGGCCGCACTTTCTAGTGTGGCCCTTTTTTTATACTTAAATCAAATATTCTAAGTAACATTGTAAACTATAATCATAATCAAGCATGTATCCCAATCTGTATTATTTAATTGACGATTTTTTTGGTGTAAAATTAAATGGACTTAGGCTCGTTAATTCATTTGGATTTTTTGTAGCCCTAGCTTTTGTTGCTTCAGGATTTGTATTATATGCGGAACTAAAGCGTAAGGAATCCTTAGGTGAATTTACTCCAACGGAGGAATCAATTATTATTGGGGCACCAGCAAGTATGGGTGAATTATTCACTAGTTTTTTCTTCGGATTTTTATTTGGTTACAAAATAATTGGTGCATTTACTATTGCAGATGCTTTAAATAATACGCAAGCCTTTATATTATCCCTTCAAGGTAATATGGGGGCTGGTATTTTGGTAGGGGCCATTATGGTTTATTTGAAATGGAAGGAAAAAGACAAGGAAAAATTAGCAAAGCCAGAAACGCGCAAACTATTGCTGTGGCCGCATGACAGGGTAGGTGACATAGTTTTACAAGCAGCTTTATGGGGGTTTTTAGGGGCAAAAATTTTTCATAACTTGGAAAATTTAGAGGAGTTAATGCGTGATCCTTGGGGTTCCATCATTTCATTCAGCGGACTTACCTTTTATGGTGGATTAATATTGGCAACCATCGCAATTATTGTTTTTATTCGTAAATATAATATGCGTGTGATACATTTTGCAGATGCGATGGCACCCACCATGTTATTTGCTTATGCAGCAGGTCGTATTGGTTGTCATATTAGCGGCGATGGCGATTGGGGAATTGTTAATTTAGCACCTAATCCTTTTGCATGGTTACCTGATTGGATGTGGTCCTATCATTATCCGCACAATGTGGTAAATGCAGGTGTGCCTATTCCAGGATGTGTCGGAAATTATTGTAACCAGTTACCTGAGGCGGTTTATCCAACCACTTTTTATGAAATCATCATCATGTTCATTTTGTTTTTGATTGTTTGGATGTTCAGAAAAAGAATAACACAGCCAGGGATCATCACAGGCATCTATTTCATTTTTGCTGGAGGCGAACGTTTCTTGGTTGAAAAAATAAGGGTGAACAATAAATACACTGCTTTGCCATTTCAACCAACACAGGCTGAATTAATATCAGTTATTTTAATTATATTAGGTATTGTATTCTTAGTAAAATCAAAAAGCTGGTTCCCAAAAAACTTTCAAAAATCTTAAATTATATTTTATGCCATCCTTTGACATTGCGAGTTCAGTAGATATTCAGACATTAGATAATGCAATCAATATTGTAAAAAAAGAAATCACCAATCGATTTGATTTTAAAGGCAATCATGTAGTGATTGATTTAAACAAAAAAGAATATTTGATTAAATTGGAATCTGAATCAGATATGAAAATTCAACAAATAATTGATGTGGTTATAAGTCGATCAATGAAACAAGGCATTGATCCCTCGGCTTTTGATTTTTCAAAAGATGCCTATCCAAGCGGCAAAATTTTCAAAAAGGATGTCCCTGTTCGTAATGGCTTAAAACAAGAGGACGCCAAAAAGGTCGTAAAATTGATCAAGGACAGTGGTTTGAAGGTTCAGGCAGCCATTATGGATGACATTGTTCGGGTAACTGGCAAGAAAATCGATGATTTACAGGATGTTATAGCTGCTTGTAGGGCTGGTAACCTAGGCTTACCGTTACAGTATATCAATATGAAATAGCCGGTCAAGCCGTCTTTAAGCCTATATAATTTGGCTAAACCCTTGGTTTTACCTAAATTTGCAACCTATTTAATAAATTGTACGGCAAAAACCGTGCATCCTTAAAAATCATATATAATGAAACAAGGTATCCATCCAGAATCGTATCGTTTTGTAGTGTTCAAGGACATGAGTAACGGTACTTCTTTTTTAGGTAAATCTTCAGCACAAACTAAAGAAACCATTTTATTTGAAGACGGAAATGAATATCCAGTCATCAAATTGGAGATTTCAAACACTTCACATCCTTTTTACACAGGTAAAAACATGTTAGTGGACACAGCTGGACGTATTGATAAATTCAATAAGCGTTACGCTAAGAAAAAATAAAATAGCCCATTAAAAAGCTTTTTTTATAAATTATTAAACCCTTTCTTACCTAGTAAGAGAGGGTTTTTTGTCATTAATTAGCTGTTTGTTAATTGGGTGAATTGAGTTGAATGGTTGGTTCATTGGTATTATAACATTTTCAAAGTTTTGTAAGCGATTGCGTTCAATCAAGGCGTAACTTTGAATACAATTAAAAGATAAATGCAAAAACTAGATATACTTGCTTTTGGTGCACATCCGGATGATGTAGAACTAGGTTGTGGCGGTACGCTTTTATCGGCGGTAGCCCAAGGGAAAAAAGTGGGCATTATCGATTTAACCAAAGGGGAACTAGGAACCCGTGGGAATAGTTCGCAACGATTAAAGGAGGCGCAATTGGCAAGTCAAATTATAGGGGCAGCCGTTCGCGAAAATTTGGGAATGCCTGATGGATTTTTTGAAAATAATAAAGAAAATCAATTTGCGATTATTGAAATAATTCGTTGTTACCAACCCACTATTATTTTATGTAATGCAGTGGATGATCGACATCCTGATCATGCACGTGCAGCACAGTTGGTGGAGACAGCTTCATTTTTAGCAGGTTTGGTAAAAATACAAAGTACACATAACGGGCAAGTACAATTGCCATGGAGACCCAACCAAGTTTTTCATTATATTCAATCAAAATCATTGACACCCAATTTTGTAGTGGATATAAGTGCTTTTATGGATAAAAAAATGGAATCCATTATGGCCCATGCTTCTCAGTTTTATGATCCAAATTCAACGGAACCAGAAACATTTATATCCGGCGCTGCATTCATCGAATTTATAAAAAGCAGGGCCAAGGAATTAGGACATCAAATTGGCGTGGAATATGCGGAAGGATTTTTAACGCAAAAGTTGTTGGGGATGCGTAATTTTGATTCAATTATTTAATTCATTTTATATGGCAATCGTAAAAGTAGGAATTATACAAATGTCTTGTGATGCAGATAAAACTGCGAACAACCAAAAGGCAATTGAAAAAATTAGGGAAGTTGCAAAACAGGGCGCGCAAATTATTTGTTTACAAGAATTATTTTCTTCCTTATATTTTTGTGATGTTGAATCCTATGACAACTTTAAATTAGCAGAACCAATTCCAGGAGAAACCTCCAATACTTTAGGGGCATTGGCAAAAGAATTAGGCGTAGTGATTATTGCCTCCTTATTTGAGAAAAGAGCGGAAGGACTATATCACAACACAACAGCGGTTTTAGATGCGGATGGCGCTTATTTAGGTAAGTATCGTAAAATGCATATTCCTGATGATCCATCTTACTATGAAAAATTTTATTTTACGCCAGGTGATTTAGGTTATAAAGTTTTCAAAACAAAATTTGCAACGATTGGCGTTTTGATATGTTGGGACCAATGGTATCCGGAAGCTGCACGTATTACGAGTTTGATGGGTGCTGAAATGTTATTTTATCCAACAGCTATTGGATGGGCAACTTCACAGGATGAGGCAACCAACACGGAGCAATATAATGCATGGCAAACCATACAACGCAGTCATGCTGTGGCGAATGGCGTTCCAGTAATTAGTGTGAATAGGGTTGGTCTAGAACAAGCAGGTGCAATGAAATTTTGGGGCGGCTCCTTTGTAAGTAATCCATTTGGAACCTTACTTTATAAAGCATCACATGACAATGAAGAAGTTGCGGTGATAGATATTGATACTGAAAAATCGGATAGCTATCGAACACATTGGCCGTTTTTGCGTGACCGTCGTATTGATTCTTATGAACCCATCACTAAACGATATATTGATGACGCAGAATAATCATTTAAATGAATTAAGGAAAATGGGTGATGGAGTAACCCCAAAATCATTGGGCTATTATTTTCCAGCCGAGTTTGCTAAACATGATGCAATTTGGTTAACCTGGCCGCATAAGGAGGAAAGCTGGCCTGGTAAAATTGCAAGTATTTATCCTTCTTATACTGAATTTGTAAAAATTGTCGCCTTAACAGAACGTGTTTGTATAAATGTTGTGGATGAAAAAATGCGCAACTCTGCAAATAAAATGTTGCAATTAGCTGGCGTTGATTTAACTAAAGTGACTTTTTATTTACATCCTTCCAATGATGCTTGGTGTCGCGATCATGGACCTTCCTTTTTAATTCGTAATCATCCTGAAGATAAAAAAGCAATTGTTGATTGGAATATTAATGCATGGGGTGGAAAATATCCGCCTTATGATTTGGATGATGTAATACCAACAAGTATTGGGAAGGCATTGAATTTGCCAGTTTTCTATCCGGAAATAATTATGGAAGGAGGATCTGTAGATTTTAATGGTGCTGGTACAATTATGACATCAAAATCATGTTTGTTAAATCCCAATAGAAATCCACATTTAAATCAATCACAAATTGAGAAATATTTATGTGATTATTATGGAATGGATCAGGTGTTATGGGTATCTGATGGGATTGTAGGAGATGATACCGATGGTCATATTGATGATACAGTTCGTTTTGTTAATGAGGATACTGTTATCACAGTCATTGAAGATAACGTGTTGTCGGAAAATCATGATTTATTGCAACAAAACTTAAAGGAGCTCAAACAAATGCGCTTGTTGAATGGTAAACAATTAAATATTGTAGAATTACCAATGCCTGCAGATGTTATTTATGAAGATCAAATGCTCCCAGCTTCCTATGCTAATTTTTACATCAGTAATGGACATATTATTGTTCCTACTTTTAGATGTAACAAGGATGATAAAGCAATGCAAATAATTCAATCCTGTTTTCCAACACGACAAGTAGTTGGGATTGATTCAACGGACATTATTTGGGGTTTGGGAAGCTTTCATTGCTTAAGTCAGCAAGAGCCAAGTGTGGAATAATATTAGTTTATAAAGTATTTTATATTTTAATATAACTAGATGTAATATTTAGGAAAATTTTATCATAACTTTCAAAGTATCAAAATTATTACAGTTCAATTTTAGCTATCCATATGAAAAATAAATTTTCGAAATTATACTTTGCTTTAATTATATTTTCAGTAATCGCTCTATTTGCATGTTCTAATTTCCAATATGCTAAAACAAATCGCTTTTATAAAGCAAGAGCAAAAGAGCTTGTTGCCATTTTAAAGTCAAATCCTGGGATACAGACCGTTGATTCATTAGCAAAAGCAGCGCAATGGGTGGGGACTACTAATTTTGATTTGCGTAAACCTAATTTTGTGATTATTCATCATACTGCGCAAAATGCTTGTGAACAAACCTTACAAACATTTACATTAGAACGTAGTAAGGTTAGTGCGCATTATGTGATATGCAAGGATGGCACCATACATCATATGTTGAATGATTATTTCAGGGCTTGGCATGGAGGCATCGCAAAATGGGGAAATAATACAGATATAAATTCAAGTTCTATTGGTATTGAATTAGATAACAACGGTTTTGAACCTTTTGATTCTGCACAAATTAATAGTTTGATTACTTTATTAGATAAGCTGAAACGATCTTATAATATTCCTGATGCCAATTTTATTGGTCATGGAGATATTGCACCAAAACGTAAAGTGGATCCTAATATCAATTTCCCTTGGCAATTATTAGCAACAAAAGGCTACGGGGCTTGGTTTAATCCGGATGCAACCATTCTATTACCCCTAGGTATCTCGATACCATTAGCGCTTAATTTAGTGGGGTATGATATCAAGGATACCACAGCTGCGAAGTTGGCTTTTAAGCGTCATTTTAGACAGGATAGTACCGCTATTATGAATGAGCAAGACATCTCCGTTTTAGCGCAATTAATATTAAATAAAGTACAAAAATAAATTTTTATACTAACAATTGTTAGCGTAAATTTATACAAATTTTGTATATGGATTTTAGATTAACGGAAGAGCAATTAATGATTCAAAAAGCTGCGCGTGAATTTGCACAACAACAATGTTTGCCAGGAGTTATTGAAAGAGACGAGCTGCAAAAATTTCCCAAAAATCAAATTGAACAATTAGCGGATTTAGGTTTTTTAGGTATGATGACTGCTCCTGAATTTGGGGGTGCAGGAATGGATACCGTATCCTATGTATTAGCGATGGAAGAAATTTCAAAAATAGATGCGAGTGTGAGTGTGTGTATGAGTGTGAATAATAGTTTAGTGTGTTGGGGTTTGGAACATTACGGTTCTGATATACAAAAACAAAAATATTTAACCCCGTTAGCGCAGGGGAAAAAAGAGGGGGAATTGTATTTGGGCGCTTTTTTATTAAGTGAACCAGAAGCAGGCAGTGATGCAACACACCAGCATACTTCAGCGGTAGACAAAGGAGATCATTTTATTTTGAATGGCGTTAAAAATTGGATCACCAATGGCTCAAGTGCTTCCGTTTATTTAGTGATGGCGCAAACCGATGCTAGTAAAGGGCCCAAAGGGATTAACGCATTTATCGTTGAAAAAAATACACCAGGTGTAACGGTGGGGCCGAAGGAAAATAAAATGGGTATACGCGGCAGTGATACACATGCCGTTTCATTTTCCGATGTTGTCGTTTCGAAACAAAATCAAATTGGGGCGGATGGTTTTGGTTTCAACTTTGCAATGAAAACTTTGAATGGCGGGCGAATAGGAATTGCAGCACAAGCATTAGGTATTGCCAGTGGTGCTTATGAATTAGCATTGGCGTATAGTAAACAACGCCAATCATTTGGAAAGCCGATACACGAACATCAGGCAATTCAATTTAAATTAGCTGAAATGGCCACGCGTATTCAAACAGCCAGATTGTTATGTTATCAAGCTGCTTGGGAAAAGGACAATGGAATGGATTATACTTTATCTGCTGCTATGGCAAAGCTTCATGCAAGTGATACCGCAATGTGGGTGACCACCGAAGCAGTACAAGTGCATGGTGGGTATGGTTTTGTAAAGGAGTTTCATGTGGAAAGATTAATGCGTGATGCAAAAATTACCCAAATTTATGAAGGCACTTCTGAAATACAGAAAATGGTCATTGGTCGAAGTATTACTAAATAATTTTACATTTAATCCTATTTTTGTGCAAAGGGGTGTTTCTCTTTTAAAGTAAAGCATTATATATTTAGATGTCTGTTAATATTGAATTTTATAAAGAAGTAACTACTTATTTACAATTAAATAAAGTACAATTAATTGCGGTAAGCAAAACGAAGCCCAATCAAGCTATTTTAGATTTACACCAATTGGGTCAAAAGGATTTTGGTGAAAACTATGTGCAGGAATTAGTCGATAAAGCCGCAGCATTACCACAAGATATTCATTGGCATTTTATTGGGCATTTGCAATCTAATAAAGTTAAATACATAGCGCCATTTGTATATTTAATACATGGCGTGGATAGTGAAAAGTTACTTATTGAAATCAACAAACAAGCCCAGAAAAATAATCGCATTATTGATGTGTTATTGCAAGTGCATATTGCCTCAGAGGAAACAAAGTTTGGGTTTGATGAATTGACTTTATTGGAGTTAATACAAAGTGGTCGATTAACGAATTATACGAATATTAGATTACGTGGGTTGATGGGAATGGCTTCTTTCTCAGAAGACGCAACTTTGGTACAAAATGAATTTACTAGTTTAAATAACACCTACAATAAAGCAAGTTCGCTTTTAAGTTCAACCCATTTTGATCAATTAAGTATGGGCATGAGTTCGGATTATAAATTGGCCATACAACAGGGTAGTACCATGGTGCGTATTGGAAGTTTATTATTTGGTGCCCGCGTTTATAATAAATAAATATTTTTTATTTATTTCACTTTTTCATAATCGAAAACTAAATTACAAAAGGCTTTAACGCCAACGCCAAAACCGGATTCATCAATGTAAAAATTGGGTGTATGATGCGGTGCAGCGTCTTTTGGATTTTTACCAGCAGGAAGTGCCCCTAAGTAAAAAAAGAAGCTTGGTGCTTTTGCACTATAAAATGAAAAATCTTCTGCCCCTGTTTGCCAAGTGGTTTGAAGTACCTTGTTTGCACCCGCTGCTTTAATAAGGGAGGGCAATGATTTTTTAACCAAGCTAGGTTCGTTATAAGTAACCAATGTTTTTGTATCAATGCTTACGTCAGCAGTTGCACCTGAGCTCGCTGCAATATTTTTTACTGTATTTCTTATTCTTTCATGTACCTCAGTTTGCATTTTTGAATCAAGCGTACGAATGGTACCTGTAAGTTCGGCTGTTTCTGGAATGATGTTTGATCGAACCCCACCTTTAATGGTACCTACCGTAATTACTACCGGTGCTGTTATTAAGTTCATTTGTCTGCTTACTATATGTTGTAGTCCTTCAATAATTTGCGCAGCTGATGCAATAGGATCAACACCGCCCCAAGGTTGTGAACCATGGCTTCCTTTGCCATTTACTTTAATAGTAAACCAATCTGAGGATGCCATGAATGCACCTTCTTTAAAATAAATATTTCCTACAGGCAATTCTGCCTCAATGTGTAATCCAAATACCGCTTCTACTTTTGGTTGGTCTAGTGCGCCTTCTTTGATCATTAATGGTGCACCACCTTCCTCTGTGCCTGGAGCGCCTTCCTCAGCAGGCTGAAATAAAAATACCACAGTTCCTGGTACTTCTTTCTGCATAGATTGAAGCACTTTAGCAGTGGCCATTAAAATGGAAATATGCGCATCATGACCGCATGCATGCATCACATCCACTGTTTGCCCCATATAATCTGTTTTAACTTTTGAAGCAAATGGAACGGGTGTTCTTTCCTGAACCGGTAGCGCATCTATATCAGCCCTTAATGCAACCACAGGGCCTGGTTTGCCGCCTTTTAAAATAGCAACAACACCAGTTTTTGCAACAGGGTAGTGTACTTCAATGCCCAAGGTTTTTAAATAATCTGCGATGTATTTACTTGTATTAAATTCACGATTCGATAGTTCAGGATTTTCATGAAAATGTCTTCTCCATTTTATTATTTGTGGTTCAATATCCAGCACCATTTGATTGAAATTCTTAGGCAGCTCTTGCGCATTAGCACTAAATGTTGTAATGGCTAAAAATAAAAAAATAAAATATTTCATAGTCTTGGGTTGTTAAATGAAAAGTGGAATGTTAATTATTTGTATGGTGTAATGTAATATTTAGGTTATGCTTGGTATTCGCCAAATACGGAACGTAAGGTGTCCGCAATTTCACCAAGGGTGCATAATTTTTCAACGGCATCAATTACGGGGGGCATAATATTGGTATTATTTATCGCTGCATCCTTGATGGTGAGTAAACAAGCATCCACTGAACTTTGATCTCGTTTGGATTTAAGTAGTTTTAATTTTTCAATTTGTTGTAATCGTATAGATTCATCAATTCTTAATATTGGAATTTCGACATTATTGGAAGATTGAAATTGATTTACGCCTACAATTATTTTTTTATTGGATTCGATATCTTTTTGATAGGCATAGGCACTTTCTCCAATTTTATTTTGCATAAAGCCTGATTCAATAGCTGCAACACTGCCACCCATGGTATCAATTTGCTGAATGAGTTCCAATGCTTTCTTTTCTATTTCATTTGTCAAGCTTTCAACAAAATAACTTCCTGCTAATGGATCAGCTGTATCAGTGATGCCACTTTCAAAGGCAACTACTTGTTGGGTTTTAAGTGCAATGCCAGCGGCTTCTTCCGTAGGGAGTCCTAATGCTTCATCAAAGCCATTGGTATGCAAACTTTGGGTGCCTCCTAATACCGCTGCAATGGTTTGTATGGTAACCCTGCTGATATTATTCATGGGTTGTTGCGCTGTTAATGTAGCACCACCCGTTTGTGTATGAAATCGAAGCATCAATGCCTTTGGATCAGTCGCACCTAAATCTTGCATGATTTGTGCCCACATTTTTCGCGCAGCTCTAAATTTGGCGACTTCCTCAAATAAATTATTATGCGCATTAAAGAAGAAGGATAATCTTTTTCCAAACACATCAATATTTAAACCTTTCTCAATCGCAGCTTTTACATATGCTTTCCCATTACTTAATGTAAATGCTATTTCTTGTACAGCAGTACTACCAGCTTCTCTAATATGGTATCCTGAAATTGAAATACTATTCCATTTAGGCAAATGTGCACTTGACCACTCAAATATGTCGGTGATAATACGCATGGAGCTTTTCGGCGGATAAATATAAGTGCCTCTTGCAGCGTATTCTTTTAAAATATCATTTTGTATGGTACCAGCTAATTTTGCTAAGTCAATACCTCTTTTTTTAGCCAAGGCAACATAAAGTGCAAGAAGTATATAGGCAGTTGAATTAATGGTCATGGAAGTACTAATCTTATCCAAGGGAATATCTTTGAATAAAATTTCCATATCATCTAAGGAGCAAATCGAAACACCCACTTTACCAACTTCGCCCTCTGCTAAATCATGATCCGCGTCGTATCCAATTTGTGTGGGTAAATCAAAAGCAACGCTTAAACCCATGACACCTTGGGCCAATAAAAAATGATATCTTTTATTACTTTCTTCTGCAGTGGAGAAGCCTGCGTATTGACGCATTGTCCATAATTTACCACGATACATGTCCGATTGAACACCTCTCGTATAGGGAAACTCGCCAGGAAGGCATTTGCCATTCATATCCACAGGCAGATCCTGTTGCGTATAAACTTTTTTTACTTCAATACCACTATCGGTTCTTTTTGACTCGGCTTGCATAGTTAAATTTACGATTTTTTACTTGTTTTCATGCGCAGATTATTTCTATTTTCGACACAATATCTAATGACAGTTGCGTTAGATATTGTAATTTTGTGTTTTAGCAGATTATTTAAAATTCAAAGTATATGGGAACCGAAATAGCGAATGCAACACCAGTCAATTTTACCGAAGGTGCCATCATTGAAATTCAGCGTTTAATGGCTGCGCCTGATTTTGACAACCAACAACGTTTAAGGGTGGGTGTAAAAGGAGGGGGATGTAGTGGTATGACTTATGTTTTAGGGTTTGATGTTCCAGCACCTGCAGATGAATTATTTTTATATGAAGGAATACCATGTTGCATGGATAAGTCACATCAGATTTATTTATATGGCATGTCAATTGATTGGCAAGGGGGTTTAAATAGCCGCGGTTTTACCTTTACCAATCCTAATGCATCTAGTACCTGTGGATGTGGTACTTCATTTGCGGTTTAATTTTTTGAATAAATACAGTCATCCTCGCGCTCAATCGCATTGCTCAAATGAGAATTGTACTCAATAAAAAATGCCTCCAAATTTTGGAGGCATTTTTTATTATATGAATCTTGACTTGATTATTTCTTTTTATCTTCTGCCTTTCCTAATGGACGACTTTTTGCAAAGTCAACCAATACTGGCGCAGCTACAAATATAGAAGAGTAAGTACCTGTGATAACTCCAATTAACATTGCGAATGCAAAACCTCTTGTTACTTCACCACCAAAGATGAATAAAATTAAGATGGTTAAGAACACCGTTAATGAAGTCATAATTGTACGACTCAATGTTTGGTTAATCGCTTTATTAATGATTGTAGCATTGTCTGATCCTTTCATTAATTGACTGTCCTCTCTAATACGATCGTATACAATTACTGTATCGTTCATAGAGAAGCCAATCACTGTTAAAATCGCAGCAATAAAATGCTGGTCAATTTCCAATGGGAACGGTACAATTTTTCTAAAGAAACTAAATACAATTAAGGTAACTAATACGTCATGTAATAAGGAGAAGATGGTTCCTAAAGAATATCTCCAATCACGGAAACGAATAAATATGTACAAACAAATTGCAATTAATGCAAATATGGTTGCCTTAGTAGCACCTGCTTTTAAGTCATCAGAAATAGTAGGTAATACTGTTTGTGAACTTTGTTTGTATTCGGATTCAAATTCTTTGAAGGAAGTATTCGCAGGTAATTGTTTTGCTAAACCTTTGAATAATAAACCTTCCACTTCTTGATCAATATTATTTCCTTGCTCATGAATTTTATAAGAAGTAGTAATGTT